>VXWI01000010.1 GCA_009835985.1 Acidobacteriota bacterium
GCCCCCGCCCGAAGACGCGCCTTCGCCGAGGGCTTCGATCTCCCCGCGCCCGGCGAGTTCGGTGACCACCCGTTCGGCGTCCGGGGCCCGCATGCCCAGCCGGCGGCGCAGAACCGTCTCGCCGAGGCCCCGGATACCGGCCTCCTCGATGAAGGCGGCGGCCGCGCGGGCGTCGGTCACCCCGTCGAGCGCCGCCACCCGGTCGCGGGCCGCCGGGCTCCGGGGAGAGCGCTTCGGCGGCAAGGCGTCCAGGATCCGGCCGCCGCCGATCGTGATCACCGGCGAGTAGCGCCGGATGATGAATGGGTCCCCGCGGACGGCGGTAAGCGGCCTCTCGAGGCGCAGCTGCACCAGTCCGGAGTCTCCGGGAGCCAGTCCCGCCGCTCCCCCCAGGAGCCGCACCCGGGCGAGGGAGGTGGCGGTGCCCACGTGGAGATGGACGCGGTCCTCGTCCTCGACCGGTCCGGACGCCCACCCGAGCACCTCGAGCCGCGCATCGAGCATCCGGGTGGCACTGAGCTCGCCGGGCGAGGCGACGACCGATCCGCGATCGGCCGGGACCCGCCCGCCGCCGGCCAGGTTCAGCGCGGCCCGCTGTCCGGCGCGGGCCGACGCGACGGAGGTTCCGTGGACCTCGAGTCCGCGGACCCGGGCGCGCACGCCCTCGGGAAGGACCTCGACCTCGCTTCCGGCAGCGACGCGCCCCGACACCAGCGTCCCGGTGACCACGGAGCCGAAGCCGCGCATGGTGAAGGCTCGATCGACGGGCAGCCGGAAGGGGCCCGAGGCGTCGCGGGTCCCGCCGGCGCCGGCCGCCGCCGCGAGCGCGCCGCGGAGTTCGGCGAGCCCCGCCCCGGTCTTCGAGGAAACCGGCACGACCGGAGACTCCGACATGGCCGAGCCGGAGAGCAACTCCCGCACTTCGAGCGCGGCGATCTCGATGAACTCCGGATCCTCCACGAGGTCGATCCGGGTCAGCGCCACCACCGCCGACCGCACTCCGAGGAGGCGGCAGATCTCGATGTGTTCGCGGGTCTGGGGCATCACGGACTCGTCCGCCGCCACCACCAGCAGCACGATGTCGAACCCGGAGGCGCCCGCCAGCATGTTGCGCACGAACCGCTCGTGACCCGGAACGTCCACGAAGCCGTAGTTCACGTCCTCGTGCTCGAGGTGCGCGAAGCCGAGATCCACGGTGATTCCCCGGGCCTTCTCTTCCTTCAGCCGGTCCGGGTCGGTGCCGGTGAGCGCCAGCACCAGCGAACTCTTCCCGTGGTCGATGTGGCCGGCGGTGCCGACGACCACGTGTTGCATGCCGGGAGTGTAGGAAACCCGACCTCGGTCGCCGCCACCGCGCCGAGGCCGGATAATGGCCCGCCCACGCGATCCGCAAGGAGGACCACGGCATGCGTTCCCCGATCTTGAAGTCGATTCTGTTTGGCCTCGGCCTCGCCCTGCTGCTGCCCGGCGCCACTCCCGCCCAGCAGGGCCCCGAGAAGGGCTCGCTGGTCATCGTTGGCGGGGCGCTCCGCGACGACGCGATCCTCGAACGCTTCATCAGCCTCGCCGGCGGCCCCGAAGCTCCCATCGTGATCATTCCCACCGCCGGAGGGGAGGACGACTACGACGCGTGGTACGCGGGCGCCCGGCGTTTCCGCAACCTCGGCGCCAAGAATCTCACCGTCCTTCACACCTGGGACCGGGAAGAGGCCGAGAGCGAAGCGTTCGCGGCGCCCATCACGAAGGCGCGCGGCGTGTGGTTTCCGGGCGGGCGCCAATGGAGGCTGGTGGACGCCTACGCCGACACCCGCACCGAGCGCGAACTGCACGCGCTGCTCGCCCGGGGCGGCGTGATCGGCGGGTCCTCGGCCGGGGCGACGATCCAGGGCGAATACCTCGCGCGGGGAGACACCAGCGGCAACACCATCATGATGGGCGACCACGAGGAAGGGTTCGCCTTCTTCAAGGGGACCGCCATCGACCAGCATCTGCTGGTCCGCAACCGGCACTTCGACCTCCTCGAGATCATCGCCGCGAGGCCCGAGCTGCTCGGCATCGGGATCGACGAGGACACCGCGATCGTGGTCCGCGGCAACGGTTTCGAAGTGATCGGCCAGGGCTACGTCGCGATCTACGACAACACCCGGGTGCTGCCGAACGGGGGCGGTTTCTATTTCCTGATGCCCGGAGACCGCTACAACATCGAGACTCGGGAACCGATGCGCCTCCAGTTCGGAGAAGGCGCGTTCCAGACGACCGTCAAGAAGAGGCGCTGAGTCCAGCTCACGTCCTGATAGCCGACCGCCGCGAGACGCTGTCGGCGGGCCGTTAGAGCGGCTGGCCGTCTCCGGCCGCCGCCGGCTGGATCCTGAACTCGCCGTCTTCGAGGCGAAGCGCCGTCAGGGAGCCGTTCCAGACACAGCCCGAGTCGAGGCACACCGCCCGCGCGGACACCAGGAGGCCGAGGGCCGCCCAGTGTCCGAAGAGCACCGTGAAGCCGTCGGGAAGCGAAGCCCCTTCGAACCACGGACGGTGACCCGGTGGAACATTCTCGGGAGTTCCGTCGAAGTCGAATGCAGGCTGCCCCGCCCCGTCCACGATTCGAATTCGGGTGAAGACGGAAGCCGCCGTCACCGCCTCGCTGAAGCCGTTCGCCGATCGTTGGCCGGCACCCGCGCGGCCGTCCCCGCGGAGCGAATAGAGCGCCCGGAGAAAGCCGGCGCGGTCCCGCATCAGCGCGTGCCTCGCGGCCGTTCCCCCGGACACGACCTTCGGAAGGCTCCATCCAGGCGGAACCCCGGCGTGGACGAGGAGATACCCGTCCTCCAGGTGGACGAAGGGGAGTTCCGCCACCCAGTCGCAGAGTTCCTCGACATCCGGAGCCTCGAGTACGGGAGCCAGCGTGTCGCGCGGGCGGGCCGGAATCACTCCCTCGCGCTGCGCCAGCAGGTGCAGGTCGTGGTTTCCGAGCACGCCCACCACCGATTCACGGTGCCGGTACACCCAGCGAAGCATCCCGAGCGAGTCGGGGCCCCGGTTGACGAGGTCCCCGACGAACCACAACCGGTCCCGTCCGGGCCGGAATTCCAGACGGTCGAGGAGCGCCTGGAACGTGCTAAAACACCCCTGCACATCGCCGACGACCCAGGTTGCCACAGCGCGGGGATGCTAACGGGCCACCCGGAAAGGACCTTGAATCGATGAACAGGGGGAGCCCCGGCGTGCGTCCCGCGGTCCGTCCGGACGATCAGGACCGGGACGGCCGCCGTCCCCGGACATGACCGCCCGGCGAAACCTCCCGATGGGCCTGTTCGCCGCGGTGGACCTCGGTTCCCGCAGCTTCCACCTCACCGTCGCCCGGGTCCACGGCGAGAACACGGAGGTGGTGGACCGGGTGAAGGAGGCGGTGCGCCTCGCCGCCGGGATCCGGGACAAGGCCATCGAACCTGCGACGTGGGAACGTGCGGAGGCGGCGCTGGCCCGGATCGGGGAACGCATCCGCGACATTCCCGCCGGCCAGGCGCGCGCGGTCGGTACGAATGCGTTCCGGCAGGTGAAGAACCGCAAGGCCCTCCTCGGTCGGGCAGCGAAAGCGCTCGGACACCGCGTCGAGGTCATCTCGGGCGCGGAGGAAGCCCGGCTCATCTATCTGGGGGTGAGCCACCTGCTCCCGGAGGAGAACGGGCGCCGGCTGGTCGTGGACATCGGAGGCGGCAGCACCGAACTGGTGATCGGGCAGAGCCACGAACCGCTGCGCGCCGCCAGCCTCTACATGGGATGCGTTTCCTATACGCGGCGCTTCTTTCCGGGCGGCGTCATCACGAAGCAGGCGTTCGTGGCCGCCGAGACCGAGGTCCGCCGCGAACTCGAAACCGTGGAGGAGGGGTTCCTGGGTCTCGGCTGGTCGAGCGTCTTCGGGTCCTCGGGAACGGTGCTGGCCGCCGCGGAACTCCTGCGGGCGAACGGCGGTCTCACCCGCCCCGGGTTGAAGAGCCTCCGCGGCCGGATGATCCGCGCCGCCCACGTCGAGGCCCTCGCGGAGGGGCCGGACGCCATCTCCGGCTTTCCGGCCGACCGCGTCTGGGATTTCCCGGGCGGCGTGGCCATCCTCCGGGCGGCCATGAAGTCCCTGGACATCCAGAGGATCGAACCGGCCGACGGGGCGCTCCGCGAGGGGGTCCTGTTCGACCTGATCGGCCGCCGGCGCCGGGAAGACGTCCGGGAGGCCACGATCCGCAATCTGGTGAGCCAGTACCGCGTGGACCGCGAACAGGCGGAGCGGGTGAAGGCCACCGCGCTCGTCGGGCTCCGGCAGTTACGCGCGTCGTGGGGGCTCGAACACGAGTCGCACGAACGCTTCCTGCGCTGGGCCGCCGACCTCCACGAGGTGGGACTCTCGGTCTCGTTCAGCGGCTACCACCGCCACGGCGCCTACATCGTGAGGAACTCGGACATGCCCGGGTTCTCGCGGGACGACCAGGAACTCCTGGCGGCGCTCATCGAGACCCACCGGCAGAAGCTCCGTTACGGGCGCTTCGACGAAATGACCGCCGCCGACGCGGTGACCACGGGGCGGCTGGCCGCGATCCTGCGTATCGCGGTGCTCCTCTGCCGCCGGCGCAGCCGGGAACCGCTGCCCCTGATCGAAGCGAACGCCGTGGACGGCCGCCTCGGACTTTCCTTCCCGCCGGGCTGGCTCGACCACCACCCCCTGACCCGCGCCGGAATCGCTCAGGAGGCCACCGAACTCGCCGCGATCGGCCTCGAACTCCGGGTCCGGGACGCGGCGCTCTCGACCGCCGAAGGAGGGTAAGCCGTCAGTTACGCCGGGGGTTCTGGAAGTCGAAGAGCCACTGGAAGAGGAGCAGCAGCTCGTGATCGGGCTGCCATCCGAAACTCCAGCGATAGTCGGCGGACAGGTGCGTCATGCTCCACGGGAGTTCGTACCGCGTCCCCGTCGCGATGTAGCTCGAGAGGACGGGGGCTTCCACCGGACCGTGGTTCGTTTCGGTTCCGAACTCCCCCATCGCCCAGATTCCCTGAGGGAAGCGATGGCGGAACCGGGCGAACCCGCCGAAGTGTTCCCGCCCGAATTGCTCCCTGCGGAAGGCCGCGCCCCGAAAATCGCGGCTGCCGTCGGTTTCGCCTTCCATGTAAAAGCCCGTCTGCCGCCGCGGGGTCAGCGCATCATCCGGACCGTCCCGGCCCTCGTAGTGGCCGGCGTCAAGCAATATCGACGCCCCGCCGATGTCGAAGGTGCGGCCGACGCTGCCCAGCACGTCCTTGAAGGAGTTGTCCTCGGCCTCGTATCCGCTGCCCTGCACCACGTGAAGCCGCGCGTTGTAGGCCCCGCGGTCGAGGAACATGAAGATGCCGGTCTCCCGCGACCGGGTCAGCTTGGTGCCGACGGCCGCCTGGATCGTCTGGCGGGAGTGCGACGACTCGGTGAACTCGCCAAACCACGCGAGCGAACTGCGTCCCGCCCGGACTTGAAGGCCTCCACCCAGGTCGAATTGGGCCCAGAAATCGTGCATCCGCGTCTTGCCCAGGTCGTAGGTGACGTTGGTAACGATCCGGTTCCCGATCTTCGTCTTGCTCCAGAGGGAAAAGCTGCTGATCGAAGGGTCACCGAGATCCCCGGCCTCGTCGAGGACCCGGCCGCGGAACCGGACATTCGTGTCCACGAACGGGGGCGTACCGGCGCCGAGCTGCGCGGCCCCGGCATCGGCACTTGCTTCGCCTTCGGCGGCCTCGGGCTCGGCGGCGCTGGCGGTCTCGTCCGCTCCCTCGTCCGCTTCCTCCTCCGCAAGCTGCGCCTCACCCGCGAGTGAGGTGGCGGCCATCTGCGCAGCCAGCTTCGCCTGCACCGTTTCTTCCTGGGTAGCCCACCCGGAAGACGTGCCCCCGGCAACGGCCGTTCCGGCCATCGCCCAGGCGGTCAGGAAGAAGCAGAGCGCGCGGAACGGCGATCCACCTCGCAGCGCCACACAAAGGGGCGAACGCCGGTCGCGAGCGCAACCGCGGCCACCCCGGGAATCCAAGCCCAGCATGGGGCTGGATTCTGCTCTTCGGGAGTTGCGTTTGTTTGAACGATTCTTGATTCGCCAGTCACGATCCCATGAACATCAGGGAACAAAAGATGAAAACCCGGTGAATCCCGATGTCGAGAGTCGGTGGCGCCATTCGCAGACTCGTACCTTGCAGAAGCTGAATCGGCCGGGGCCAGGCTCGGTCAGCGGTCGTCGCGAATCGGATCCGCGGGATAGACCCCCAGGATCCGGACCGACCGGGAGAAGAAGCGGAGTTCTTCGAGCGCCTTCGCCACCCCCGAGTCCTCGGGATGGCCGACGACGTCGCAGTAGAACTGGGTCGAGGTGAACGACGCGTCCAGCATGTAGCTTTCGAGCTTTTGCATGTTCACGCCGCCCGTCGCGAACCCACCGAGCGCCTTGTAGAGAGCGCCCGGAAGATTCCGCACCTGGAACACGAACGTGGTGATCGCCCTCACGTCTCGCGGAACCCTGACCGGCTCCCGCGCCATGACGAGGAACCGGGTGATGTTCGTCGAGACGTCCGCGATGTCGGGCGCCAGCACCGAGAGCCCGTGAATTCCGGCGGCGAGCGCCGAGGCGATCGCCGCTTTCGTCGGGTCGCCGCTCTCGGCGATCAGGATCGCGGCCCCGGCGGTATCGGCCTCCGCCACCGGGCGAAGGCGTCGGCTCCGGATGAACTTCCGGCACTGGGCCAGCGCGTGCGGGTGGCTGTGAACGGTCCGCAGTCCGCCGAGCCGGGCGCCGCGCAGCCCCAGGAGCTGGTGCCGCACCCGGTGAAACGCTTCGCCGACGATCTGCAGACTGGACTCGGGTAGCAGGTGATGGATGTCCGCGACGCGTCCGGCGACCGAGTTCTCGATGGGGATCATGGCGAGATCCGCCTTTTCCTCGGCCACTGCCGCGAATGCCTCCTCGAAAGCCTCGCAGGCCAGGGGCTCATGATCCGGATACCGGTCCCGGCAGGCCATGTCCGAGTAGGACCCCGGATACCCCTGGAACGCGATCTTCAGTTCAGGCATCGACCTCGGGAGCATATGTCCGGAAGGTGTGTACGATCCTGGCGGTCGTGAAGCACATCCTGGTCATCGAGGACGATCCCGACATCGTCGAGTTGCTCCGGTTCAACCTGGAACGGGAGTCCTATCGGGTCGCGTCCACCACGACGGGTTCCGAGGGATGGTCCGCGTTGCAGCGGGAACAACCGGATCTGGTGATCCTGGACCTGATGCTGCCGGAGATCAGCGGGTTCGATCTCTGCCGCCGCCTGCGCAGGGACGCCCGGTACCAGAACCTGCCGGTCATCATGCTCACGGCCCGAAGCGAAGAGGCCGATGTGATCGCCGGGATCGAACTCGGGGCGGACGACTACATCACCAAACCCTTCAGTCCCCGCGAACTGGTGGCGAGGGTGGGAGCGGTGCTTCGCCGAGCCGGGCGGGCCGAACGGCGTCCGCCCGCGGCCATCGACGAAACCCTCCAGTTCGGTGATCTGTCGATCGATCCCACCTCCCATCACGTGCAGCGGGGGGGAAACGACCTGCCGGTGACTCATCTCGAATTCAAGCTGCTGCACCACCTGGCGTCCCACCCGCGACGGGTGTTCTCGCGGGAACAGCTCCTCGACCGGGTATGGGGACGCGAGAAATACATCACGCTGCGCAGCGTGGATGTCTATGTGCGCCGGCTACGCCAGAAGATCGACATCCCGGGGGATCCTTCGCTGCTGAAGACGGTTCGGGGCGCCGGGTATCGCTTCGAACCCCCGGCTTGAACTCCAGGGCGCCGGAGGAACCGGGGCGGCCCGGACGGTTCCGCCGGCCGTCGCGGCTGGCGCTCCGGCTGACCGCCGCGAGCCTGCTGGTCGCGCTCGCCGCGCTCTTTGCGGTGCTCGCCACCACCGCTCAGGTCGTCAGGGAAAGCGCCGTCGCCTCCGCCTTTGCGGATCTGGACGGAGTCGTGGAGGTGGGACTCGCGAATGCGCCGACGGAAACGTCCGCGGCGCCGCTGCGGGACTGGGCCATGGCGCTCGCCTCTTTTGAAGGGGGCGGCGAGGAGGGCGCCACCCCGACACGGCGCGAGCGCCGGGTGACGCTCATCGCGAGCGACGGCACCGTACTCGCGGACTCCCACGAGGAAGCGCCAGCGATGGACAACCACCGGGACCGTCCCGAGGTCATCGCGGCCTTCGCCACCGGCTACGGCCGCTCGCAGCGGTTCAGCGACACCCGCGGCGAGGATCTCACCTACGTGGCGGTCAGGCTCCCGTGGCGGAACGACACGGTGCTGCGGCTATCGGAGCCGGTCGTTCGACTCGAGGAAACGGTGCGGGCGATCCTGACTCCCGTGATCGTCGTGACGGCGCTCGCCTTCATCGTCGCGGCAGTGCTTTCGCTTTGGTATGCCGCCCGCTTCGGCGAGCGGATCGCGCGGCTCGTCCGATTCTCGGAGCGGGTCGCGCGGGGAGATTTCACTCCGGAGACGTCGCCCCTGCGGATGGACGAACTCGACCAGCTTCTCGCGTCGCTGAACCGGACCGCACTGGAGTTGCAGCGCAGCTTCGAGTCCCTGACCGCCGAGAAGAACCAGGGCGCCACCATCCTCTCCAGCGTCGCCGAGGGCGTCGCGGTCGTCGACGAGGACCTGCGCATCCAGTATGTGAACGGCGCGTTCCGCGAGGTGCTTTCCCTTCCGGGCGAGTCGTGGCGCGACTATCGGGGGCGGCACGTCCGGAACGTCCTGGAAAAGAAGCGCCTTCTCAAGATGGTGCGGGCAGCGATGCAAGGCACGTCCGATGAACGCGAGATCTCGCTCAATGACCGGGAGGTGCTGGTCCGTGCCGCTCCGATCCGCCCGATCGCACCCGAGCGACCCCTGGCCGCGCCCGCCTCGGGGAACGGCGCTCAAACGCCCGGGCCGTCGGGCGCGGTGCTGGTTCTCATGGACGTGACCCAACTCCACGCGCTGGAGCGGGTGCGGCGCGACTTCGTGGCCAACCTGTCCCACGAGATGAAAACGCCGTTGACCGCGATCCGCGGCTTCTCGGAGACGCTCCTCGACGGCAACCTGGAAGGGCCCCCGGAGCAGCGGCGTTTTCTCGGGATCATCCGCCAGCACGCGATTCGGCTGTCCCACCTGACGGACGACCTGATGCGGCTCGCCCGAATCGAGGCGGGCAAGCTGGAGGCCGAGCCGGTTCCGGTCGACGTCCAGGCCGTCGTCGAGTCCGTGCTTGAGTCGGCGCGTCCGAAGGCGGGCGAACGCAGCCTGGCGGCCCCGGTACCTGACGGCGGCCGCGCCGTCGAGACCGATCCCACGCTGCTCACGGAGATACTCGAGAACCTCGTGGACAACGCGATCCGGTACTCGGCCATCGACGGGCGGATCGCGGTCGGGACAACATTCGGCGACGCGGAGGTGCGCGTCTCCGTCAGCGACAACGGTGTGGGCATTCCGAAGGCGCATCTGGGCCGCATCTTCGAACGGTTCTACCGGGTGGACCCGGCCCGTTCCCGGGAAGTCGGTGGGACCGGGCTCGGGTTGGCGATCGCCAAGCACACCGTGGAGGTCCTCGGGGGGCGCATCGAGGTGGAGAGCGCCCCGAAGCGGGGCTCGACGTTCACCGTGGTCCTTCCGGCGCCCCAGCCGGACGCTCCGGTCGCCGAGATCAGCGCCTCCGGTGACGCGGTCCTCGATCACGCGTCCCCGGCGTAGCGGCGCGGGTCGGTTCCGCGAGCAGTCCGAACTCGAGGTCGCCCCGCAGTGGATCCACCCGGACAAGCTGGGCTTCGAGCGCGTCGCCGAGCCGGAAGCTCCGGCCGGTCGCCGGACAGTGGAGCGAATGGTCGTGGCGGCGGAAGCGGAAGCGTCCCCCCGTGAGCAAGGCCACGGGCACCGTCCCGCGGGCGGGAATCTCGTCGAGTTCGATGGCCAGACCGAAACGGCCCGTCTCGGAAATCCGCGCGGAGAAACCGTCGCCGAGCCGGCAGGCGAGCAGCCGCGCGATGCGCCGTTCGACCAGGGTCCGTTCCGCCGCCTCGGCATTCCGCTCGGTCTCGGAACACGCCGCGGCGAGCCCCGGCAGCGTCTGGGGATCCGGGCGCCGGGACGACCCGCCCTCCGCCGCGGCGAGCGCACGATGGGCGACGAGGTCCGGGTAGCGCCGGATCGGCGAGGTGAAGTGCGTGTAGTCCGGTAGCGCGAGCGCGAAGTGTCCCCGCGCGCGGGGCGAATACACCGCCTTCTGCATGGCGCGGAGCAGCTTACGGCGCAGGAAGGGCGCCTCGGGCCGGGCTTCGATGCGGGCCAGCAGCCGGGCGCAGTGGACCGGACGGAGCGGCTCCTGGGGAACGCGGAGCCGTTCGCCGAAGCCGGAGAGCAGGTCCTCGAAGGAATCAACCCGGGTTTCGGCGGGGGCCTCGTGAACCCGGTGGAGCGCCGGAGTGCCGGTGCCTCGCAGCCGTTCGGCGACCGCCTGGTTGGCGAGCAGCATGAAGTCCTCGACGAGCCGGTGGGCCTCGTTTCTTTCGCCGTAGCGGGCGTCGAGCAGGTTCCCGTCGGCATCGGCGGTCACCACGGGCTCCGGCAGATCGAGGTCCATCGCTCCCCGCTCGGCGCGCGCCCTGGCGAGAAGCGCGGCGGCCCGTCCCATGGTCCGGACGGCCGTGCCGATCGGTCCGGAGTCGATACCGGCGAGGAGACGCGCACCGTCCTCATAGGACAGCCGGGCCGCGCTCCGGATCACGCCGCGGAAGAAGCGGGTCTCCTGCAACCGCCCGTCCGGGCCGATCCGGAGGCGCACCGACCGGACCAACCGGTCCACGTCCGGGAAGAGCGAGCAGATGCCCGAGGACAACGCTTCGGGCAGCATCGGCACGGCGCGCTCGGGGAAGTAGGCCGAAGTTCCGCGCAGGGCCGCCTCCTCGTCGACCGGACTGCCCGGCGGGACGTAGTGGCTGACGTCGGCGATGTGAACTCCGATCTCGAAGCCTCCGTCCGGCAGCTCGGCCGCCTCGATTGCGTCGTCGTGGTCGCGGGCGTCCTCGGGATCCATCGTCAGAACCAGCCGGCCGCGGAGATTCTCGCGGGCCCCGAGCTCGCCGGGGGCGACCGCGGCGGGCGCTGCCTCCGCCTGGGCGAGCGCCGCCGGCGGGAACTCATCGCGGATCGAGTACTTCGCAAGGACCGCAAGCAGTTCCGCCCGGGGCTCGTCGGCCGGGCCATAGACGGACGTCACCTCGCCGATGACGGGTTGCCCGGGGGCTGGATAGCGCCGGATGCGCACTTCGACGAGATCTCCCGGCAGCGCCCCGCCGGCCGGGATCAGGATCTCGCGCGCCCACTGCCGGTCCCAGACGGCGACGGTCCGTTCCGGTGTTACCAGGCCGACGACCGTGGAGGCGCCCCGCCTGACGACCCGGACGACGGTCCCCTCGAGCCGTCCGCGCCGTGTGCGGAACGACGGCTCGACGTCCACCAGATCGCCCGGGAGCGTCCCACCCAGCCGGCCGCGGGTGATGTGGATGTCCTCCGCGCCGTCCGACCCCTCCGGGATCACCCAGCCGTCCCCCTCCGGCCGACCCTCGAAACGTCCCTGCACCAGGCGCGGAGTGGAGCGTGGCCCGGAGACGCTTCGGGGCCGGCGGCGGCCTCGATCGCGCCGACCACTGCTGCCCATCGACTGCTAGAATCGCCCGTCCCGCGGGCCGAAGTGGCGGAACGGCAGACGCGCTGCGTTCAGGGCGCAGTACTCCTTGCGAGTGTCAGGGTTCAAATCCCTGCTTCGGCACCGCGCGCTGGTCGGCCGGCGGACGGGGCCACTGGACCGGGTCCGAAAAGATCACGAATCCTTGTAAACGCAAGGCCCCGTCCGCCGACCGACCGGCACTTCGTGCCCCGAATCGAAACTCGCCGCATTGGGTTGTACGGGTTTGAACCATAAGGCCCCGTTCACAAACGCAGGCGAGTTCCGATTCGCGCTGTCTTTTTTGTGAAAGGGGGCCCGCCCCCCTTTCACACTTTCCCCCCAGATTCCGCGAGATCGCGTACCGGCTTGGAACGCCGACCTCTGGTCGGCACGCAGGACGGCACCGCGCGGAGTGGCGTCCACCGCTACGAAAACACGTAGAGGAGCGTTCCGCCCGGGGCCCCCTCCAACAACAACACGATGCGTCCGGGTCCATCGCCGTAAGCCTGGCGGTAACGGTCACGGAGCGGGCTCAGGTCGAACTCGTAGTCCTGGGTCAGCCACGCCTCGCAGGAGTCACCGTTCGCGTCGTGCGCGAGAGACAAGGGGAGCTGCACGGGATCCGATTCCCGAAACGACTCCGAAACGACCAGGGTGAACTCGTGGCGGGCGCAGCCCCCGGCATACGAAAGGTTGAGGCTCAGCGCGTCGCCGGCAATTGCGGCGCCATTCAGAACGAAAGAGTCCTGGCCATAGAGATGCGGCGCCTCCGAAACGACCACGGCGCCGGAACCGGGTCCCGCAGGGGGAACGTCATCCACCGAGATCGCGACGGGAGTACCCGGTCCGCCCGGGCCGCAGCCCGCCAAGGCAACGATTCCCAGAAGCCCGATTCGCGAGGGCAACGAATTCACTGGGCCGATACTCCACGAGGGCCGGACCTGGTCGGCGGGGATCTCCGTCCGCTCGGCGGCTGTTCCCGACGGCGATTCTACCGGCAGAGTGGCGTCCGGTCCTGCTCTGTTTCTCCGCGTCTCCCTCGCGCGCAGCGCGGCCTGCACCGCCCTCCTGACGCCGCACGGTGCCGGCCTGAGAACCGCCGCTCCCCTGCTAAGCTCCCGCCGCCAGGAGGCTACGGCGCCGCTGCGAAAGTGGCGGAACTGGCAGACGCGCTGGATTTAGGATCCAGTGGGGTAACCCGTGGGGGTTCGAGTCCCCCCTTTCGCACCAGCGCGCCCCTCCCCACCACCGAGTCTGAGCAGCGAGTTCGTGGACAACAGCACCCCTTCCGGATCCGAGAACGAACCCCCCGGCGCCGCGGCCGGCGGCCCTCCCCGTCCGCCGTTCCCTGAGAAGGATCGGATCCCCGACCTGGCCTTCCGGCTTGACGAGGAGGGCCAGTCGCGGCGCGCGATCGAAGTCACGATTCCGGCTCCGGTGTTCGAGGAGGCGGTCCAGCAGGAACTGCGGCGCATTCGCCAGAAGGCGCACCTGCGCGGGTTCCGCAAGGGCAAGGCTCCCAGGGAGCGGATCGAACTCCTGTACGGGAGCGACGCCATCGAAAAGGCCGTGAGCCGCCTGCTCGGGCGGGCGACCCGGCAAAGCCTTCACGAACTCGATGTCCAGCCGCTCGACGTTCCGAAGGCCACGCCGGAGGAGACCGCCCGGGGCCAACCACTCGTGGCGAAACTCCGCTTCAGCGTGTGGCCGGAGGTGGGAACGGTCGACTTCCAGGGGATCCGGGTCACCACCCGGGAGGTTTCGGTGACGGAGTCGGATATCGGCGAAACCCTGGAGCAACTGCGGATGGAGAAAGCCCAGCCGGGGCCGGTCGAGGGACGCGGCATTCAGGACGGCGATTTCGTCGTCGGCGATCTTCAGGAATCGAGCGCCATCGAACTGGCCGGAGCGGCGCCGCCGCAGGTCACGAAGGACGTTCCGCTGAAGGTGGGAAGCGAGGCCTACCACCCGTCGCTCCACGAGGCGCTCCAGGGCGCCGGCGAAGGGGACACCGTGGTCGCGACCGCCAGTTTCGGCGAGGAATCCCCGGACCCGCAGCGCGCCGGCCGGTCGATCCGGGCCGCCTTCACGATCAAGCAGGCGCGAACCCCGATAATGCCGGCTCTCGACGACGCCTTCGCGCGCGAGCTGGGCGCGGACTCGCTGCTCGCCCTCCGCGGCGACATCCGGGACCGGCTGCGCCGGCGCGCCGATCAGAACGAACGCCGCGCGGTCACCGAGCAACTCGTGGACGCGCTCCGCGCCAGGAACCCGGTGGAGCCGCCCGAACCGCTCGTCGAGCGGGATCTCGACAATCGGGTGCGGATGTTGGCGAACAGCATGGTGCAGGGGGGGATGCCGGCCGAGCAGGTGCGCTCCGAGCTCGAAAAGCACCTGGACACGCTCCGCGCCGAGTGCGAGAAGACGGTGGCTTCCACGATCCTGGTGGACGCGCTGGCCGACCAGCAAGGCATCGAAACGACCGAGGAAGCGGTCGAGGCGCGGCTTGAAGCGGAGGCCTCCGCCGCCGGCAAGACACAGACGGCGCTCCGGGCCGCCATGGAGAAGGACGGCCGCCTCGAACGGATCCGCACCCAGCTCCGGCGGGACGCGGCCATCGACTTCCTGAGGGACCGGGCCGAGCTCACGCCGGCCCAGGACCAGGCGCCGCGGTGACGGTTTCTGGCGGTACGACCTCGTATGCTCACGCGAGCCTCCAGGACCCAGCAAAACCACGAGGAACGAACACCGTGATCCGAGACCAGATCCTGATCCCGCACGTCATCGAGCAGACCGGACGCGGGGAACGCGCCTACGACATCTACTCCCGGCTGCTGAAGGACAACATCGTCTTCATCGGGCAGCCGATCAGCGACGAGCTCGCGAACACCGTGGTCGCCCAGCTCCTCTTCCTCGAGTCGGAAGACCCGGAGAAGGAAGTCTCCCTCTACATCAACTGCCCCGGGGGCTCCGTGACGGCGGGTCTCGCGATCTACGACACATTGCAGTTCATCCGGCCGGACGTGACCACGTACTGCCTCGGTCAGGCATCCAGCATGGGGGCCATCCTGCTCGCCGCCGGGGCGCGCGGCAAGCGGTTTGCGCTCCCGAACGCCACCGTGATGATCCACCAGCCGCTCGGCGGCGCCCGCGGCCAGGCGACCGACATTCAGATCCAGGCAAACGAGATCATGCGGATCCGCGCGCGACTCACCGGGATCCTCGCCCATCACACCGGGCGCTCGTCGAAGGAGATCGGCCGCGACATCGAGCGGGACCACTACATGACCGCCGAGGAGGCCAAGGCCTACGGGGTGGTGGACTCCGTCATCGAGCACCGCTGACGGAGGCGCCGGGGGCCGCCGGGCCACTTGATTCCGGCTCCCGAAAAAGGCAAACTGACCCGTCACCCGAGCGCGATTTCTGCGTCCGGATTCCATCTCTGGATACGGCATGAAGACACCGACCGCCATCAGGACCGCCTCCTGCCTCCTGGTGCTCCTGATGAGCGCCGCTGTCGCTGCGGCCTCGGGTTCGTCGCTCCGCGAAGAAACGCGGCGAGCCGCTGAGGAGACGCGGTCGGACGCCATCGCCAACCGGGTGGTGCGAAGCACCTGCACGATGTGCCACAACGACCGGCTGATGACGGGAAACCTGTCGCTCCAGGAGTTCGACGTGGCGAGCGCGGCGGAGCACGCCGACGTCGCCGAGGCGATGGTCCGGAAGCTGCGCGCCGGCATGATGCCGCCGCCCGGAGCGCGCCGGCCGGGCAGCGAGGCGCTGCTGAGCCTGGTGGAGACCCTGGAGTCCCGGCTCGACGAGGCCGCGGAGCGGTCCCCCAACCCCGGAGACCGGCCCTTCCAGCGCCTCAACCGCCACGAGTACGGGGAGGCGATCCGTGAGCTTCTGGATCTCGAAGTGGATGCCGGAGACTGGCTGCCGCTCGACCAGATGAGCAACAACTTCGACAACATCGCCGAGGCCCAGACACTCTCGGCGACCCTGCTCGAGAGCTACCTGAACGCCGCCAGCGCCATCAGCCGTCTCGCGATCGGCCAGCGCGGCGGAAAGCCCGTGGACCACACCTACACGAACTCGCAGTACCTCTCGCAACACCCCTGGGACCACGTGGAAGGCGCCCCCTACGGAACGCGCGGCGGGCTGGTGGTGGACCACACGTTCCCGGCGGACGCCGAATACACCTTCGGGGTCACCTTTACCTCCGGGGCCAACACCCGCATCGAGGACATCGACGTTTCGATCGACGGCGAACGGGTAGCGCTGCTCGCCTACAACACGAACCGCCGGACCGGCGCCGACGGCCGGGGCAGCGTGATCACCCTGACCCGGCCTCTCTTCGTCCGGGCCGGTACGCGGCGGATCGCCGCCGCCTTCATCCGGCGGCAGCACGGACCCTACGAGGACCTCATTCGTCCCCACGACTGGTCCTATGCCGGGGGCGGCTCGGGGGGTGCGGGCGTCACGACACTGCCCCACGTTCGGGACGTCATCATCACCGGCCCCTACAACGCCACGGGCCTTTCCGAAACGCCAAGCCGGCGCCGCATCTTCTCCTGCCGCCCAACGACCCCCGAAGAAGCGAGGCCCTGCGCCAGCGAGATCCTGGCGCGGCTCGGCCGCGAGGCTTACCGGCGAAACCTCAGCGGTAAGGAAGTCGAAGATCTGCTCGGGTTCTTCGACGAAGGAGCCGCGGCCGAAGGCTTCGAGGCCGGGGTGCGGACAGCGCTCGAAGCGCTGCTCGCGAGTCCACACTTCGTGCTGCGCCTCGAACGCGCGCCGGCGGACGCCCCCGTCCGGGGATTCCGGCTGAGCGACACGGACATCGCCTCGCGACTCTCGTTCTTCCTGTGGGGAGCGCCCCCGGACGATGAGCTCCGGAGGCTGGCCGACGCGGGCCTCCTGACCGAGGAGGAAGTCGAACGGCAGGCGCTCAGGATGCTCGCCGACCCGCGCGCCGGGGCGTTGGGCCGCCGTTTCGCCGCCCAGTGGTTCCGGTTGCAGGACATGGACAAGGTCAAGCCGGATCCAAACTTCTTCCCGAACTTCGACGACAACCTCGCGACCGCGATGCGGCGCGAGACCGAGTCGTTCTTCGCCAACCTGGTGCAGGAAGACAGCAGTCTTCTCGACCTGTTCCAGGCCGACTACACCTTCCTCAACGAACGGCTCGCCCGCCACTACGGGATACCGGGAGTCGCCGGCCGGCAGTTCCGCCGCGTCCGGTATCCGGACGAGACCCGCCGCGGGGTCTTCGGGCACGGCAGCGTGCTGGTGCTGACCTCGCTGGCCAACCGCACCTCTCCGGTGCTCCGGGGCAAATGGGTGATGGAAGTGCTTATGGGCACGCCGCCGCCCCCGCCGCCGCCCGACACCCCCGTGCTCGAAGAGATCGAGGAGGTCGCTGACGGGCGGAGGCTCACCACCCGCGAGCGGATGGAGATGCACGCCGCCAACCCGAGCTGCAATTCGTGCCACCGGTTCATCGACCCGATCGGCCTCGCCCTCGACAACTTCGACGTCACCGGCAAGTGGCGCCTCCGCGAAAACGGGGGTCCGCTGGACACCCGCGGCGACTTCTACGACGGCACGCCGGTATCCAGCCCGAGCGAGCTGGTGGACGCTCTGCTGCACCGGCCGATTCCGCTGGCGCGCACCTTCACCGAGAACCTGCTGGCCTTCGCCATCGGCCGGCCGATGGAGCCCTTCGACGGCCCGACCGTCCGCAACATCGCCCGGGCCGCCGAACGAAACGACTACCGCATGGCGTCCTTCATCATGGGCGTGGTGCGCAGCGACGCCTTCCAGCGCAAGCGGGGTGAAACAGCGTCCCCCGTCCAGACAATCCAATAGGAGAGACCACCATGTCGCTCATTACCGGAAAGTACCTGCCTCGCCGGACCTTCCTGCGCGGAGCCGGGGCCGCCGTGGCCCTTCCCTACCTCGACGCGATGTTGCCGGCAGGCCTCGGCAGCAAGGCCGAGGCGTCGCCGACGGACGTGACGCGCCTCGTCTGCATCGAGGAGGTGCACGGCCTCCCCGGATGCAACGAATGGGGCGCCACCCAGCACCTGTTCGCACCGGCCGCCGAGGGACGCGACTTCAAGATGTCGGACGACAACGCGCTGAAGTCTCTCGAGCCGTACCAGGAGTACCTCACCATCGTCAGTAACACCGACGTGCGGATGGCGGAGGCGTTCACCGGGCCGGAAATCGGGGGAGACCACTTCCGGTCGTCCGCGGTCTTCCTGACCCAGTCCCATCCGAAGCAGACGCAGGGATCGGACATCTGGTGCGGCACCTCGCTCGACCAGTACTACGCGCAGGCGTTCGGCCAGGCCACGCCCATGCCGTCCATGCAGCTCTGCATCGAGAACCTGGATCAGGCCGGCGGTTGCACCTACAACTACTCCTGCGCCTACACCGACTCGATCAGCTGGGCGTCACCGAACGAGCCGCTGCCGATGATCCGCGACCCGCGCGTCGCCTTCGAGATGCTGTTCGGCGCCGGGAGCACACCCGAGGAGCGCGCCGAGCGCCGTGCCACCCGCCGAAGCATTCTCGACTGGATCCTGAGCGACGTGGCCGAAGTCCGCAACGAACTCGGGAACATCGACCGCCTCCGGATGGACCGCTACCTCGACCACGTTCGCGAGGTCGAGCGGCGCATCCAGATGGTCGAGGGCTACAACAACAGCGGCGAGACCCGCGAGTTGCCGGACGCGCCTCCGGGGGTGCCGGACTCCTTCTCCGAGCACATGCAGCTCCTGTTCGACTTGCAGGTGCTGGCGCTCGAGACCGACATGACCCGGGTGATCTCGTTCAAGACCGGACGCGATGCCCAGAACCGCTCGTTCCCGGAGAGCGGGACGAACTCGCCGTTCCACCCTGCGTCGCACCACGGCAACCGGGAAGAGCGGATCATGGACTTCAACACGATCTGCAAGTACCGGGTGGGGCAGCTCCCCTACTTCCTGGAGCAGCTCAAGAACACGGAGGAGGGCGGCGTTTCGCTGCTCGACAAGACGGCGATCATCTGGGGCTCTCCCATGGCGGACGCCAACATCCATAACCACCGGCGCGCTCCGCTCATGTTCCTGGGCCGGGCGAACGGGCACCTCACCGGCAACCTCCACGTGAAGGCTCCGGACGAGACGCCGATGGCAAACGCGATGCTGGCCCTCGTGCAGTCGCTCGGCCTCGAAATGGAGTCCTTCGGCGACAGCAATGGAACGCTCTCCGTGACGGAGCCGATCACGGACACGGACTAGGAGTCCGGTCCCAACCGGGTAAAGGAGAAGGCCAGTGCGGACTTCCAGTTGTCTGAGCGCCGCCCTCGCGGTGCTCCTGATCGCCGGTTTTGCGATCTCGGCGCCGCCGGTGGCGGCGCCGGTGGCCGATGCCGCGAGGATCGGTGACCTCGACGCGGTCCGGGCCCTGCTCGCGGCCGGAGAAGACGTGAGCGCCGCCCACGGGGACGGTATGTCGGCGCTCCACTGGGCCGCGGAGCGCGGCGACGCGGAGCTCGTCGAAACGCTCCTCCAGGGCGGCGCCACCGTGGACGCGGTGACCCGCATCGGCAGCTACACCCCGCTGCACGTCGCGAGCGCCGCCGGGCAGGCCGAGGTGATGCAGCTGCTGCTCGCCGCCGGTTCCGACCCGACGAGCGCAACGAGCCCGGGTGGAGCGACCCCTTTGCACCTCGCCGCGAATGCCGGCAGCGTCGAGGCGATCACCGCCCTGGTCGATCACGGGGCCGAGGTGGACGCCCGGGAGCGGACCTGGGGACAGACCCCCCTGATCTTCGCGGCCGCGCTCAACCGCGTGGAGGCGATCCGGGCGCTGCTCGAGCGCGGCGCGGATCCGAACGCGGCGTCCCGGGTCGTGGATCTCGTGGCCGACTACGAGTTGGCCGAGGCGGCGAAGAAACGGCAGCAGTCGGTACTCGAGGCCTTCACCGGCGGGGAAGGTGAGCCGAGTTCTCCGCAGATACAGACCGCGGTCCTCGCGGCCCGCGAGCTCTACCTGTCCGGGGAAGTCCCGGAGAAGAAGAGCGACGACAACGATCCCTTCGCCCGCTTCCGCCGGCCGCAAATGAAGGCCAAGGGTGGGTTGACCCCGTTGCTGCACGCCGCCCGGCAGGGATTCCACGAAGCCGCGACCGCGCTCCTCGAGGGCGATGCCGACGTCAATCAGGTGTCCACCGGCAACGGCACCAGTCCGCTGCTGATGGCGGCGATCAACGGGCAGTTCGATCTGGCGATGGCGCTACTCGAGCGGGGCGCCGATCCCAACGTCGCGGCGACGGAAAACGGCGTTACCCCGCTGTGGGGGACGGTCAACGCCGAATGGCAACCCCGGACGCGGTATCCGCAGCCCCAGGAGCACGACCGGCAGGAGACGACCTACCTGGATCTCATGCGGGCGCTGCTCGAGGCCGGCGCCGATCCGAACGCCCGGATCACCAAGCACCCCTGGTACATGGTCTACAGCGGCTGCGGCAACTCGAACTGCGGCCTCGTCAACACGGAGGGCGCGACGGCTTTCTGGCGGGCCGCCTACGCCACCGACATCCCGGCAATGCGCCTGCTGGCCGAGTACGGGGCCGATCCCAACATCCCCACCAAGGCGCCGGAACCACGGCGGCGGCGGGGCGGCACCACGGCCGACAATGACGAGAAGAACAGTTCCCTCTCGGCGCTGCCCGCCGCGCCCGGGCTCTGGATCCCGACCGATCTGACCTCCATGGGCCCCGATCCGTCCGGGCTCCCACCCTACAAGGCCGGCGGTCCGGGGGTGTACGCCATCCACGCCGCTTCCGGGGTGGGCTACGGCGAGGGCTTCGCCGGGAACGCCCACCGGCACTCGGACTCGTGGCTGGAGGCCGTCCAGTACCTGATCGAGTTGGGCGCCGAAGTGAACGAGCGAGATCAGAACGGCTACAACGCGATCCACCACGCGGCGGCGCGGGGTGACAACGAAATGATCCTCTTCCTGGTGGAGCACGGCGGCGATGTCACCGCGGTGAGCCGGCGCGGCCAGACGACGGCCGACATGGCCAACGGCCCGGTACAGCGGGTATCGCCGATTCCCGAGACCGTGGCGCTGCTGGAGAGCCTGGGCTCGAAGAACAACCACAACTGTGTTTCGTGTTGAGCCTGCATAGGGCAAGGCGCCTGGCAGCCGCGCTGCTGCTGGCCGCCGTCCTTCCGGCGGTAGCCGTGGCGCAGGAAGCCGAAGACGTCACGCCCTGGATGGAAATGGCGCTCGTCGGGGTGGATCCGGGTCAGGTGGACGAGTTCCTGGCGGCGCAGCGCGAGTTGGCGTCCCTCGAGCAGAAGGCCGGCGTTGCCTGGCGGAGCGTCAGCCGCACCGCGGTGTTCGGGGACACCTACCGGTTCGTGATCGTGAGGCCGCTCGCCCAGTTCGCCCGGCTGGATCGGCCCGGCCGTCCCGATCCCGCCCGCGCCCCCGTCGAGAGCCGCATCCGGCGCACCGTGACCAGTCGTCAGACCTTCGCGCTCCGGACGACGCCCGACATCGACAACCCGCTCCCCGACGGCCGGGATCCGGCCCTGATGCTGGTTCAGCTCGTCTCCGTGGTCCCCGGCCGCGAACGGGACTACATCCGGGTCATGGCCGAGGAAGTGCTGCCTCACTTCGAGGAGGCGAACATGCACCACTCCTCGGGTGCCCTGACGCTCGGAGGCGACAGTGGCTACGTCCACTTCTTCCATCTGGGGAACTTCGCGGCGCTCGACCAGGGCTCGCCGATGGCTCGCGCCCTCGGGCCCGAGGGCGCCCTGGAGGTCACCGCGAAGCTCGCGGGCGTGCTGGCCCGGACGGAGCAGTGGGTTGTCCGTCATCTCCCGGACCTGAGCTTCCGGCAGCAGGAAGAAGCCGAAAGCAAGAACTGACAGCCGGCGGCGGGCCCCTCCGAGACGGCTCTACCCGCGCGGCTACAATGGCCATCGCGTGCCAGGGAAGGGAAAGAGCCGCAACGGCGGCCCCGCCGACAGCCTGAGTTGCTCGTTCTGCAACAAGCAGCAGGGATCGGTCGGCAAGCTGATCGCCGGGCCGGACCGCATCTTCATCTGCGACGAGTGCGTGGCGATCTGCAACGACATCATCGCGGACAAGGGCAAGGCGTCGGCGCCGGGACCGGAGAACAAGCACAACCTCACGCCGAACGAGATCAAGAGCCGGCTCGACGAGTACGTGATCGGCCAGGAGGAGGCGAAGAAGAAGCTCGCGGTCGCCGTCTACAACCACTACAAGCGGATTCGGCTCACCCGGAACACCGCACAGAAACCGGAATCCGTGGAACTGAGCAAGAGCAATGTGCTGCTGCTCGGCGAGACCGGCACCGGCAAGACGCTGCTGGCGCAGACCCTCGCCCGCATCCTCGAGGTGCCCTTCACGATCGTGGACGCCACCACACTCACCGAAGCGGGTTACGTCGGCGAGGATGTGGAGAACATCATCCTGAAGCTGCTCCAGGCGGCGGACGGCGACATCGCGCGCGCCCAGGAGGGCATCATCTATGTGGATGAGATCGACAAGGTCTGCCGCAAGGACGAAAACCCCTCCATCACCCGGGACGTCTCCGGGGAGGGCGTTCAGCAGGCGCTCCTGAAGATCGTCGAAGGCACCCTCGCCAGCGTTCCGCCCCAGGGCGGACGGAAGCATCCGCACCAGGAGTTCCATCAGGTGGACACGACGAACATCCTGTTCATCTGCGGCGGCGCCTTCGTCGGTCTGGAATCGATCATCGAGCGCCGCGTCGGAACCAAGGCGCTCGGTTTCGCCGCGGATGTGCCGGAAAGCGCGAAGGCGCGGCGGGAGGCCACCCTCGACCAGCAGCAGCCCACCGATCTGATCCGCTATGGGCTGATCCCTGAGTTCGTCGGCCGCCTGCCGGTTGTCGCCACCCTCCACAGCCTCGGCAAGCCGGAATTGATCCGGATCATGACCGAGCCCAGGAACGCCATCGTGAAGCAGTACCAGGCGCTTCTCGGCGACGAAGGCGTCGAGTTGACCTTCACTGCTGAAGCGCTGGACGCCGTTGCGGCCCAGGCCTCCAGGCGTGACCTCGGGGCCCGGGGCCTCAGAATGATCATCGAGAACCTGATGCTGGATCTCATGTATGACCTCCCGTCCCGGAAACAGGTGCACGAGGTCGTGATCACCAGGGAGTTCGTCACCGGACAAGCCGATCCGGTAACCGTTCTTTCCCAAAAGGCCGGCTAGTCCGGCCCGGGGATCCGTCGGGGTCCCTCCTGCACTCTCCTGCCCATGCCAAAAGCGCCCCGCGACCGCGCTCGCTTCGTGACGAGCGCCGTCAACAAGGCGGGTTTTCCGTCCTCCGGCCTTCCCGAGGTGGCGTTCGTGGGCAGGTCGAACGTGGGGAAGTCGAGTCTTCTCAACCGGCTGGCCGGACAGCGCGGCCTGGCCCACGTTTCCCGGACGCCCGGCCGGACGCGCATGGTCAACTTCTTCGAGGTCGCCGGGCGCTACCGGCTGGTGGACCTTCCGGGTTACGGCTACGCCCGGGCGCCGGAGACGCTCCGCGCGGGATGGGAGGACCTCGTGCTCGCCTACCTGACCGGACGGGAGAGTCTGGTGCTGAACCTGTTGCTGGTCGATGCCCGGCGCGATCCACTCCCGAACGACCTGAAGGCGCTGGAACTGCTCAGTTCCAGTGGGCGGCCGGTGGTCGTGGTGGCGACCAAGGTGGACAAGCTCAAGAGCTCGCAGGCCGCATCGCGGTTGCGGCAGCTTTCGCAGGCATTCGGAGGTGACGGGGAGGTTCCGGTGATTCCCTGCTCGACGGTGTCGAGCGGCAAACGGCCGCGGGACCCACGGCGGGAAGGCGTCGGCAAGGTTCGCCAATTGATCGTCGAGAGGGTGGAGGCATGGCGCTGAGTTCGGGCGCCGGCACGATCCGGCGGCGTTCCCGGAAGGTGTTCCGGGCCGGCCCCCGGGTCCTCGAAAAGGCGCCGCCCCCTTCCGGTCCGGTCCTGTACACCGCGGAACTCGCCCGTATGAGCCCCCCGGACCTGCAGCAGGTGGCGGCGGATCTGGGGATCGACACTCCCGACGCGCTGACCCGGCAGGACCTCCTCTACCGCGTGCTCGGCGCGCACACGAGTCAGGGAGGGCGGGTCGTGGCCCAGGGGACCCTGCACCGCCTGGTGGAGGGGTTCGGGTTCCTCCGCTCGCCCATCAATTCCTATCTTCCGGGCCCCAACGACGTGTACGTCTCGCCCACCCAGATTCGCCGGTTCAATCTCCGGAACGGCGACATGCTGCTCGGCGACATCCGCCGGCCGCGCCGTGGGGAGCGCTATTTCGGATTGCGCGACCTCGAGATGGTGAACGGCGAGTCGGCCGTGGAGAACCCCGAGCGTCCCGAGTTCGAAGCCCTCACCCCTCTCCATCCGGACCACATGATCCGGCTCGAGAACGACTCGGGGGACCTCGCGGCGCGGGTCGTGGACCTGGTGGCGCCCATCGGGGCCGGCCAGCGCGGACTCATCGTGGCGCCACCGCGGGCCGGCAAGACGGTGCTGCTGCAATCGATCGCGAACGGCATCCAGAAGAACCACCCGGACGTCGAGTTGCTGGTCCTTCTGGTGGACGAGCGGCCCGAGGAAGTCTCCGACATGGTCAAGAACGTCCGCGGCGAAATCCTCAGCTCGACCTTCGACGAACGCGGCATCCGCCACATCCAGGTCGCCGAAGCGGCGCTGGATCGGGCCAGACGCCGCGTCGAGCTGGGCAGGGACGTGGTCATCCTCCTCGACTCCCTGACTCGCCTGGCGCGGGCCTATAACCACACCAAGGCCTCAGCCCAGGGCCGGCTGCTCTCCGGAGGCATGGACGCAACCGCCATCCAGTACCCGAAGAAGTTCTTCGGCGCCGCCCGGAACATCGAGGACGGAGGTTCCCTGACCATCCTGGCCACCGCGCTCGTGGACACCGGCAGCCGGCTCGACGATCTCGTCTACGAGGAGTTCAAGGGCACCGGGAACATGGAGATCCACCTGGACCAGCGTCTTCTGGAGCAGCGCCTCTTCCCCGCAATCGACCTCCACCAGAGCGGCACGCGGCGGGAGGAACTGTTGCTTTCTCCGGAAGAGTTGCAGCGGATGGTCGTCCTCCGGCGGGTGCTCGCCTCGCTGGACGCGGTGGAAGCGATGGCGCTCGTCATCGAGAAGATGGGGCAGACCCGGTCGAATGCGGAGTTCCTGCAGGCGATGACCGACTCCGACTGACGCGGCTCCGCGGCACGGTGGGGAACGCACTGCCGGGAGCCGGGGGTGAAACTCACGCGGCATTCGACACCCGCTGAGCGCCGCGGTGCTCACGCGAGTTCCACCACCGGCTGCTAGACTTCGCGCCCCTCAGATGCGCCCCGACATCCACCCCGAGTACCAGGAAATCACGGTGGCCTGTGCCTGCGGCACCAGTTTCGTGACCCGTTCCACGCGGGGCAGCGATCTCCGGCTTGAAATCTGTTCCACCTGCCATCCGTTCTTCACGGGCAAACACCGGATCGTGGACTCGACCGGACGGGTGGAACGGTTCCGTCAGAAGTACGGCGAGGTTCGGTCGCGGCGGGCCGCGCGGGCGAGCACCACGCAGTAGAAACCCTTTCGGATCACGGTTCGCGGCCGGTTCGGGTTCCGGGCTGGCGCCGGTCCGCCCTCCGACAGCGCCGCGCTGCGGCGGGAACCCGGCCGTCCCCGGACCGCTACCATGATGCCCGGGCTCTCCCGCGTGTGGGCCGCAACGGCGGGTGCCCCATCGGCCCGCAGCAAAACCGCCAATAGAGAAATCGCCATGACCACCAGGGCCGCGACCGGAAACGCCGGCGCGGGAATCGAAGCCGCCCTGGCCGCCGCTGCAGAGCGCTACCGGGAAGTCACGGAGCGGCTCGCAAGCCCCGGCGTTCTGGCGGATCCGGCAGAACTCCGCCGTCTCTCCTCGGTGCACGCAGAGCTGGAGCCGCTGATGGAGGCCGGGGGACGGCAGCGGCAACTCGGCGCCCGGCTCGCGGAAGCGATTGAAATGGAGAGTGACCCGGACCCTGAAGTGGCCGAGCTGGCGGCCGAGGAAGCCGCCGACACGCGCGCCGAACTCGAACGCGTCACCGACGAGATCCGGCGCCGCCTGCTCCCCCGGGATCCGAACGACGACCGCAACGTGCTGCTCGAGGTGAGGGCCGGCACCGGCGGTGAGGAAGCCGCCCTCTTCGCTCGCGAGGTCTTCCGGATGTACGAGCAGTACGCGCGGTCCAACGGATTCCGCGTGGATGTGGTCTCCAGCCAGGAATCCCCGGTGGGGGGCATCAAGGAAATCGTCTCGGTGATCGAGGGCAAGGGCGCTTTCAGCCGACTGAAGTTCGAGAGCGGCGTGCACCGCGTGCAGCGGGTGCCGGCGACCGAGGCGTCCGGGCGCATCCATACCTCCGCGGTCACGGTGGCCGTGCTCCCGGAGGCCGAGGACGTCGAGATCCAGATCGACCCCAGGGACTTGCGCGTGGACACGTTCTGTTCCTCCGGCCCTGGTGGCCAGAGCGTGAACACCACCTATTCCGCCGTGCGCATCACCCACCTGCCCTCCGGACTGGTGGTGAGCTGCCAGGATGAGAAATCACAGATCAAGAACAAATCGAAGGCGCTGCGGGTGTTGAAATCCCGATTGCTCGAAGTGGCTCGGCAGGAGCAGCAGGCACAGGTGGCCGAGGCGCGGCGCGGACAGGTGGGGCGCGGCGACCGCAGCGAGAAGATCCGGACGTACAACTTCAAGGAGAACCGGATCACCGACCATCGGATCGCGCTCACCCTGCACTCTCTCCCGAACGTCCTGGGGGGAGAGCTCGATCCGCTGATCGAGCCGCTCCACGCCCAGGAACAGTCCGAACGGCTGAAGGCCCTGAAGGGCCCGTGAACGCAGTCCCACGCCGTTCGAGCGGCGATGCATCCCGGCTGAACGTGACCGCTGCGCGCCCCTCATCGTTGCGTGTCGGTCGGAGTACACCCGGTATTCCTCCCTCACGCGCCTTGTCAGCCGGGCCCCCACCGGGAGGACTGGCCCCACCGGGAGAGCTGGGCCTCCCCGCTCTCGGCGCTCGCGCCACTTCGCCCAAGGGCCCTTAACCCCTGAGCGAACCGACGGTCCAGGCCGCGCTCCGCCAGGGTGCGGAGCGGCTCGCCGCCGCCGGGATCGCGTCTCCGGAGTTCGACGCCGGTCTCCTGCTGCGGGCCGCCGCCCGCTGGTCCGCCGCCGAGCTGGTCGCGCGGACCCGGGACCGGCTTTCTCCCGCAGTGCGGGACCGGTTCGCCACCCTGATCGCCGGGAGAGAGACCCGCCAGCCGCTACAGCACCTCGTGGGCGAGGTGGAGTTCTTCGGCCTGACCCTCACGGTCGGTCCCGAGGCGCTCATTCCCCGCCCGGACACCGAGACCCTCGTGGAGGCGGCTCTCGTCCGGTTCGCCCAGCACGGCCCGACTCCTTGCCGGATCGCGGACGTGGGGTGCGGGACAGGAGCCATCGCGCTCGCCCTGGCCTCCCGCCTGGCCGGCGTCCAGATCGTCGCGCTCGACAACGCCCAGGGAGCGCTCGCCCTCGCCGCCGGGAACGTGAGGAGGCGCGACCTCGAGTCCCGGGTCCGGGTGGTGGCCGGCGACCTGCTCACGCCGCTGGCGCCCCGGTCGCTGGACGGGGTCGTCGCCAACCTCCCCTATGTCCCCGATGCCGAGATCGACCGGCTCGAACCCGAGGTCCGGGACCACGAGCCCCGGCACGCTCTCGCCGGAGGCCCGGACGGCCTGGGTCCGCTTCGCCGGCTCGCTCCCATGGCGGCGCGGGCCGTCCGTCCCGGCGGCCACGTCCTGGTCGAGATCGGAGCCGGACAACGGGGCGCCGCGGCCGGCATCCTGACGGACGCCGGACTCGGACCCGTCGAGTCCATTCCCGACCTGCAGGGCATCCCCCGGGTGCTGGCCATTTCGGTTCGCGGTTGACCGGACCCGCGACCCGAGCGGATAGGATCGAACCGTGATCTACGTCGTCACCGTCCTCGGCTACCTGGGGCTCCTGGTGTTCGTCGCCCTTCGCCGGGCGCGGAACGTGTCCACCCAGGACGACTTCATGGTCGCGGGACGATCGGTGCCGTGGCAGATTCTGGTGGGGACCCTCGTCTGCACCTGGATCGGCTCCGGGAGTCTCTTCGGCGGCGCCGGCCGGGGGTTCCGCGAGGGCTTCTCCGCGATCTGGCTGAGCGCCGGCGCCTGGGTCGGGATCGCAGTGGTCTTCTTTCTCGCCGCCAGGGTGCGGCGGATCGCGGAGTACACCGTTCCCGATCTGCTGGAGCGCCGCTACCACCCGGCGGCGCGGCTGCTCGGGACGACGGCGATCGCGATCGCCTACCTCACGATCGCCGGCTACCAGTTCGTGGGAGGCGGACGGCTGCTGGCCATCCTCTTCCCGGGGCTCGACCCCGATGTCGGCATGACCATCGTCGCGGTGCTGGTGACCGTCTTCGCGGTGAGCGCCGGGATGCTCTCGGTCATCAGCCTGGACGTGGTGAACGGGATCATCATCATCGTCAGCATCCTGATCGCGGCGCCCCTGGCCTTCGCCGGGGCCGGCGGGCTCGAGGGGCTGACCAGCGCCCTTCCGGAGACCCACTTCACGATCACGGGCCGGCTCGGCATGTCGGCGGCCATTGGACTCTTCCTGCCCAGCATGCTGCTCCTGCTCGGCGAAAGCGGCATGTACCAGAAGTTCTATGCCGCCCGGTCCGGCGCCGCGGCCCGGAAAGCGGTGCTAGGGATGCTCGCGGGGGTCATCCTGCTCGAGGTCCTGATCGTCGCCACCGCGGTCTTCGCGGCCGCCGGCTACTGGAACGATCCCGCGTTCCGCGGCGCGGGGGGATTCGACGCACGGGCTACCGAGACGGTGCTCCTCGAATTCGCGCGGCACCAGCTCCCGGCGTTTGCGGGGTGCCTCCTGCTGGCCGGCGCGGTGGCCATCATCTTCTCGACCGCGACCACCTTCCTGCTGGTCCCTTCCACCGGAATGGCGCGCGATGTCTACCAGCGCTTCGTGCGTCCGGATGCCGACTCAGGGGCGGTGATCCGCTTCCAGCGTTTCGCGATGGTGGGCCTCTCGGGGCTGGCTCTCGTGATCACCACCCGTTTCGAAAGCATCCTGGACATGGCGCTCTATGCCTACACGATGGTGGGGGCCGCAGTGACCCCCGCCCTGCTGGCGGCGTTCCTCTGGCGCCGGGCGAGCCCGATCGGGGGCGTCATTTCCATCTCCGCCGGGATCGTGACCACCCTGATCTTCGGAGTCCTGAACTCCGCCGGGTTCGAGCGGATCGGGTTCCTCCCGACCGACTACGACTACGTCATCTACCCCGCCGCGGTCGCCTCGGTCTCCGGGTTGATCATCGGCAGCCTGCTCACGGCGCCGGCACCGCCCGAGCAGGTGGACCCGTTCACGGGAGGGGGGAACTCCGATGCCGGAAGCTGAAGCCGGCATCGTCCGCCGGGGACCCGCCGTCCGGGTCGAGATGCGTTGGCCCGAGAAGCGGAACGCCCTTTCGGTGGCCATGATGGACCGGCTGGCGGCGAAGCTCCGGGAAGGGGCCGGGGAAGAGGGGGCGCGGGCCATCGTGCTGGCAGGCGCCGCCCCGGCCTTTTCGGCGGGCCACTACCTGCCCGAGATGGTGGGGGCGAGCCCGGAGCAACAGCGGCGCATCTTCGCCGCGTGTTCGGCCCTCATGGACACGATCCGGGCGCTGCCGCTGCCGGTGATCGCCGAGGTGCGCGGCATCGCCACCGCCGCCGGCTGTCAACTCGTCGCGGCCTGCGACCTCGCGGTAGCCGCCGACGCCGCACGCTTCGCCACTCCCGGGGTCCGCATCGGACTCTTCTGCTCCACCCCGATGGTCCCCGTCAGCCGCGCGGTCGGCTCGAAGCGCGCCATGGAGATGCTGCTCACCGGAGACTTCGTGGATGCGCAGACCGCGCTCGATTGGGGGCTCGTGAACCGGGTGGTCCCGGACGACCGGCTCGAGGACGAGACCCAGTCGTTCGTCGAGCGCATCGCCGAGGCGAGTCCCTTCGTGGTGGCGCTCGGCAAACGCGCGTTCCACCGTCAGGTCGGCCTCAGCGTCGAAGACGCCTATGCGGCGATGTCGGAAGTGATGTGCGAAAACGCGGTCGAACCCGACGCCCAGGAAGGGATGCGCGCCTTCCTCGAGAAGCGGCAACCGCGGTGGACACAGAGCGCGGACTCGTAGGCGCGCGCCTCTGCCAGCGGCTTCAGCCGGCACGCCGCCGGAGCCGGTAAGCCGCGTTCCGGTCGTCCCGGTGGAACCGGACGACCTCGTATCCCCGATCGAAGAGTTCGACCAGGGCCTCACGGCTCCTCACTCTCCAGTCCATGGCGAGTCCGATGTCCTTGTTGAGCACATCGTTGAAGTCGGCGGGAATCAGATAGAGGACGTCACCGTCGCCGCCGGCGGGCATCGCCTGGTCGCGGCTTACCGGGAGTCCGTCCCCACGGAAGGCGACGGCGTTGACCGCCGGCAGATCCGGGATTCCGGGAGGAGGAATCAGCTCGCGGCGGCGGGCGCGCGCGATCCGTTCGGAATCGAGCCGCCAGTCCGGTTCCAGCCGGTCGGTCGGCAACCCGCCGTGGAGGGGGCTGTTGCTGTTGCCGTACACGTTCAGGCGGTACACCGACGAGACGCAGCCCAGGTGGTTGATGTTCAGGTTCGCATTCCGCGCCTGGAGAGGATCGAAAGTCCAGTTCACGCGCCGGACGCCCTGCGCCAGGACCCGGTCCGCCTGTGCCCACTTGAGCGCCAGGCCGATGCCGGATCCCTGGTACTCGGGGCGCACCGCGAGCATGTGTGAGTGGTGGAACGGCTCTCCTTCGCCTTGTCCGGGGAACCCGCACACGAACCCTGCCATCCGCCGGCCGATGAAGGCGCCGGCGGTGATCGCGCCGTAGTGGCCCATCACCGCCATGAGCCCGGCCGGGACCACGTCCAGCTCGATGAAGCCCCAGACCTCCTGCTGGATTGCCTCGCACATCTTCATGTCGTCCATGCCGGCGAGGTCACGGATCGAGAAGTCTTGGGGCACGTCGCTACCGAGGGGGCGGCAAGTGTAAGGAAGCATGCTCCCGGACGCGCGCTGGAATCCCCCCGTACAGACCACGCCCCCGTGTGCTCGGTCGGGACATCACACTAGAATCCGGACCCGTTGAACGATCTCCTGCGAGGGCGCCGTGCCCAACTGTCCGCCCTCTTCGCGGCGGTATTGATCGCCGACCGCGTCACCAAGATCCTTGCGGAACGGTCGCTCTCGATGGGGAGCCCGGTAGAAGTGATTCCCGGGTTCTTCCAGCTCACCCTGGTCCACAACACCGGGATGGCTTTCGGACTGCTGGGGAGCGCGTCGATTCCGGGAAAGGCATGGCTGCTCACCGCCGTTTCGGCGGGACTGCTCGTGGCGATCGTCTGGTTCGCGTGGCGCGCGGGACCACTGAACACCATGACCACCGTCGGGCTCGTCGCGATGCTGTCGGGCGCCATCGGCAACATCCTCGACCGGCTCCTCTACGGCTACGTCGTGGACTTCTTCGACTTCTACGTCGGGAGCACCCATTGGCCCGCGTTCAACATCGCGGACGCGATGATCTGCACCGGGGTCGGCCTGCTCGTCCTGGAGAGTGTCCGAGACCTGCGGAGGGAAGCCGGCGGGGCGGGCCAGGAAGACCTGAGCGGGACCTGAGTCGATGTTCCCCCGTCTCGCGGACTTCGGTGCGTTCGAACTCTTCGGGCGAACGTTCCACCCCATCCTCCACACCTACGGCATCCTCATGTTCGCAGGGTTCATCGGGGGGCTCTACGTGGCGGCGAAACGCGCGCCGCGCTACGGCATTCAGCCGCAGCACATCTACGACCTCGGGCTCTACCTGGTGATCGGGGCGCTGGTCGGCGCCAAGGTGCTGCTGATCCTGCTGGACCCGGCGCGGTTCCTGGCAAATCCCGCCGGCTTCATCACTGCCGGCGGCGTCTTCTTCGGCGGCCTGCTGGGAGCCGTCGGAGCCTCGATCTGGTTCTTCCGGAAGCGAGGGATTCCCGTCTGGCACGGCGGCGACCTGATGGCGCCCTCGATTGCGCTCGGGCACGGGATCGGCCGCCTCGGTTGCTTTGCCGCCGGGTGCTGCTACGGGATCCCGGCCGAGGGCCTGCCGGCGATCACCTTCACCGACGTCCACGCGCATGAGGTCACCGGGGTGCCGCTGCACGTGCCCCTTCATCCGACCCAGCTCTACGAGGCGGGCCTCGAATTCGCCCTCTTCTTCTTCCTGCTGTGGCTCGCGCCGCGCCGCAAGTTCCAGGGCCAGCTCTTCCTGACCTGGGCCATCGTCTATCCGGTGTCCCGGTTCATGATCGAGTTCCTCCGCGGAGATCCGCGCGGGTTCGTGCTGGACGGACTGCTCTCGACCTCCCAGTTCGTCGGCATCTGGATCGTGGCCGCGGCGGTGATCTCGCTTCTTGTCCTCCGACGGCGCGCCGCCTGAAGCGCGGGACGCCGCCGGCGAGACGGATCTCGAATTCGAGATCGGCGCGGCCGATGGCGGCCGGCGCCTCGATCTGATCGCTTCGGAGTACCTCCCGGACATCAGCCGCAGCGAGGCGGCGCGGTGGGTGGAGGCGGGGTTCGTCCTGCTCGACGGGCGGGTCCGCCGTCCCGGTCACCGCTGCCGCACGGGTCAGCGGGTGGTCGTCGCGGCCCCGGGTGACGGCAGCACTCCGCGCTTCGGCGCCCCCGGCGAGAACGACCCCCTGTCCCCGGAACCGGTACCGCTCGAGGTTCTCCACGAGGACCCCTGCCTGGTCGTGATCGACAAACCGGCGGGGCTGGTGGTGCATCCGGGTCCCGGCCACCGGCAGGGGACCCTGGCGAACGGGCTGATCCACCGATACCCGGAGATCGCCCGCGTCGGTTCCCCGGGCCGGCCGGGGCTGGTCCATCGGCTCGACCGCGGCACGAGCGGCGTGCTGGTCGCCGCCCGCACGGAGCCGGCGCGGCTGCGCCTCACCGCGGCCTTCGCGGAACGACAGGTGCAAAAGCAGTATCTGGCCCTGGTGATGGGCCGGTTTGGAGAGCATCGCCGGATCGAGGAACCCATCGGACGCGATCCGAAGCACGGGCAGCGCTATCGCTGCCGGGGCAGGTACGCGCGGGACGCCGAAACCGAGGCCTGGCCCCTCGAAGAGCTGCCGCTCACGACGTTCGTCGGCATCCGCCTGCACACCGGCCGCACCCACCAGGCCCGCGTCCATCTGTCCCACACCGGCCATCCGATCGCCGGCGACGTGATGTACGGCCCCGGAGCCCCGCGCCGTGGCGGCGGACAGGCGGGCGCGGCGCTCCGCCGCCTCGAACGCCCGGCTTTGCACGCGGCCGAGATCGCCTTCGCGCATCCGGGGACGGGAGAGCCGGTCCGCTTCGCGGCGCCGCTCGCCGAAGACCTCCAGCGGACGCTCATGGCGCTGCGCTCGGCGACGGCCTGAAGATCGAGGCCCCCGGAAACGGGGGCGGCCAGCCAGGCCCTACGGCAAGGGGCCTGCATCTTTTCCTGGCCCGTTCGATCCGCCAATCGCTTAGGATTCGCGCGGTCAGCCGGAATGAACACGGTTCTCGGAAACGAGGAATTCCGGGCAGCGCTATTCCGGCTCGGGGATCTGGTAGCTGCGGGAGCGCCGGATCCGCTCGCCATCCTGGGCATCCGCCGGCGGGGGGTGCCGCTCGCCGCCCGCATCCGCCGACGCCTCGAGAGCGCCGGCCGCCGGAACATCCCGGTCGGGGAGCTGGACATCAATCTCTACCGCGACGATGTCCACGACCGGGGCATTCCCCGCATCGGCGAGACGCGCATCCCCTTCGCGCTGGAGGAACATCACATCCTGCTCGTGGACGATGTCCTCTTCACCGGACGGACGGTCCGGGCGGCGCTCACCGCGCTCGGCAACTTCGGGCGGCCGCGGAGCGTGCGGCTGGCGGTCATGGTGGACCGGGGCGGCCGGGAGCTGCCCATCGCCGCCGACTTCGTGGGCCTGGCGGTCCAGGCGGGTGACGGGGACATGGTGCGGGTCCGGGTCGAAGAAGAGGACGGGGAGGACAGGGTCATCATGCTGCCCCGCGGAGAGGCCGCGGCATGAGACACCTGCTCGGTATCCGCGGCCTCACCCCCGAGGAGGCGCTCGGGATCCTGGACGAAGCGCCCCGTTATCAGGACGTGGCCGATCAGCCGGTGCCGCGTGTTCCGGTGCTCGTGGGGCGCACGGTGACCCACCTCTTCATGGAACCCTCGACGCGCACCCAGGCTTCGTTCCAGCTCGCCGCGAAGCGTCTTTCGGCGGAACCCCTGTCCTTCGTTCCCAAGTCCTCCTCGCTCTCCAAGGGGGAGACCTTCCTGGACACCGCCCGCACGCTCGCCTCGATGGCGCCCGACATCGTGGTGGTCCGGAGCGCCGAGTCGGGAGCGCCCCACGTGCTGGCACGGGAAATTCCGACGGCGCAGGTCATCAACGCGGGGGACGGGATCAGCGAGCATCCCACGCAGGCGCTGCTCGACGCGTTCACCATCCGCAAGCACCTCGGACGCATCGCCGGCGTGCGGGTGACGATCATCGGCGACCTGCTCCACAGCCGGGTGTTCCGGTCGAATGCCCGCCTCCTGACCATGCTCGGCGCCGAAGTGCGCTGTTGCGGACCGCCGACGCTCGTGCCCTCCGGGCTCGACCGGTTGGGGGTGCGTCCGGTGCTCCATCCGGAGGAGGCCCTCGAAGGCGCCGAGGCGGTCATGGTGCTCCGCATCCAGCACGAGCGCATGCACGCCTCCTTCATCCCCACCGAACGCGAGTACTACCGCGAGTTCGGCCTCACCGGCGAACGGCTCGCCTTGACCGACAACGCCATCGTGCTGCATCCCGGCCCCCTCAACCGGGGCGTCGAGATCTCCTCGGAGGTGGCGGACGGACCCCGATCGGTGATTCTGGACCAGGTGCGGAACGGCGTCGCCGTCCGGATGGCGGTACTCGCCGAAATCGCGCGCAGCAGTCCCAGGAGTCACCGGACCGGTGGCTGAGCGGCCGGTGGTCCTGCGGGGGGGCCGCGTCGTCGATCCGGCCGGCGAACTCGATGCCGTCCTGGATCTGCGCCTCGCAGCAGGACGGATCGCGGCCGTCGGCGAAGACCTCGCCGAACCCGGTGACCGGGTGGTGGACGTTGACGGACTGGTGGCGGCACCCGGCTTCTGCGACATGCACGTCCACTTCCGCGAGCCCGGTCTGGAGTACAAGGAGACGGTGGGGAGCGGGGCCGCCGCCGCGGTCGCCGGCGGGTTCACGGCCGTGGCCTGCATGGCGAACACCGATCCGGTGAACGACAACCCTTCGGTGACCGCTCACATCCGCCAGCTGGCGGAACAGACCGGCCTCGCGCACGTACACCCGATCGGGGCCACCACCCAGGGGATGAACGGGGAGCGGATCTCCGAGTTCGGCGCCCTCAAGGAGGCCGGCGCGGTAGCCGTCTCCGACGACGGGCTACCGGTCGGCGACCCCGCCGTGATGCGGAAGGCGCTCGAGTATTCGAGGCTTCATGACCTGCCGGTCATCGAACACTGCGAGACCCTGGAACTGACCGGCGAAGGAGCGATGCGCGAGGGGGCGTACGCCGCCTGGATCGGACTCCCGGGAATCCCCGCCGCCTCGGAGTTCATCGCCGTGGAGCGGAACGTCGCTCTCGCCGAGATGACCGGCGCCCGCCTCCACATCGCGCACCTCTCGACCGAGCGTTCCGCCGCCGCGGTGCGCCGCGCGAAGGCCGCCGGGATGCGGGTCACCGCCGAGATCACGCCCCACCACCTCGTCCTGACCGAGGAGGCGGTCGGCGACTACGACACGGCGGCCAAGATGAAACCCCCGCTCGCTGCCGATGCCGACCGCGAGGCGCTCTTGACGGCCCTCGTGGACGGCACCGCCGACGCGATCGCCACCGACCACGCTCCCCATCACGAGGACGAGAAGAAGCTGTGCTTCCAGAGCGCCCCCTTCGGGATCGTGGGACTCGAGACCGCGGTACCCCTCATCCTCGATCGCCTCGTGGCGCCCGGCGCGATCTCCCTCGCCCAGGCAATCCGGCTGCTCTCCACGGGTCCGCGCCGGATCCTCGGCCTGCCGGGCGGCAACCTCCGGCCCGGAAGTCCCGCGGACATCACCCTGCTCGACCTCGAGGCCACCGGCACGATCGACCCGGCGTCGTTCCGGAGCCGGGGGCGGAGCACTCCGTTCGCGGGGCTCTCCCTGAAGGGGCAGGTCGCCGCGACCTGGGTCGGAGGGCGGGAGGTCTATTCGCGAGACGCCGGCCGGTAACAGGCCGTTGATGCCGCCGCGCGGTTGGGAAGACGCCGTCGAGCGCGTGTTCCGGCGGCACGGCGCCGGTAGTCTCGACTCCGACCCCCTCCAGTTTCCGCGGCGTTTCCGGCGCGCTGACGATCGGGAGATTGCGGCGTACTTCGCCGCGTCGCTTTCCTACGGGAACGCCCGGGCCGTGTGCTCCTCGCTCGAGCGCGTCTTCGCGTGGGTCGGGCCGCATCCCGCGCGCTTCGTGAGGGAATTCGAACCGAGGCGGGAGGCTGCCGCGCTGGGCCGCTTCCGGCACCGCTGGTCGAGCGCCGGGGACCTCGTCCGACTCGCGGTCATGCTGCGCGGCATCCTCGGACAACACGGGACGCTGCAGGCTCTGTTCGGCCGAGGCGTCGTCCGCGGACCCGGCGGACGGACGGACCTGGCGGCGACCATCGGGCGGTTCCGTGAGGCAGCACTGGCGTACGACGAAACGCCGCCGGAAGACGATCTTTCCCGGCCCGGTCCCCGCTACTTTTTCCCCGACCCACACACCTCGGCCGCCAAGCGCACCACGATGTTCCTGCGCTGGGTCGTCCGGCCGGACGATGGCCTGGACCTTGGACTCTGGGACTGCCTCCATCCGCGAGACCTGGTGGCGCCGCTCGACACTCACATGTTCCAGATCGCCCGGCAATTGCATCTGACCCGCCGGAAAACCCCGGCCTGGCGGGCGGCGCTCGACCTGACCCGGGGACTCCGGCGGCTGGACCCGGAGGACCCGGTGAAGTACGACTTCGCGCTCAGCCGGCTGGGGATCGTCGAGGGCTGCCCACGGCACCGCCGGAGCGAACCGTGCGAGTTGTGTGGGTTGCTGGGGAGGGGAAAACGACGACGGAACTGAGACCCCCGGCGCTCTCCCGTTTCGTCCGCCTCTCGGCGGACGATGCCGGCCAGAGGCCGGCGCTCCGAGCCGGCGTTCCCTTACCGGACCGTTACCCGCGAGCGTTCCGCGAGGGTGCCCTGGGCGCGCTCCACCGCAACGATCGCCTTGTTGTAGTCGATGATCGCCTGGAGTTCGTTGGCGCGGGCCTGGGCGAGGTCGCGCTGCGCCTGCACGATGAAGTAGCTGGTGGTCATGCCGACCTCGAACTTCTTCTGCTCGGCGTCGAGGCTCGACTCCTGCAGTTCGCGCGCGACCCGGCTGGCGTCGATCCGGCGCCGGTTCGTCTCGACCTGGCGCACCGCGGTGCGGACCTCCTGGGCGATCAGGACCTCCTGTTGACGGATGGTTTCGCGCTGCCGGGTGAGATCGGTCTGGGCCTGGGCGTGGTCCGCGTGGGCCTGGTTCGGGCCGATGGGGTAGGAGAAGGAGAGACCGACCTCCCAGTCCCGGTAGTCGAGACCACCCAACTGGGAGAGCGCGTCCCCGTAGCCGCCCGGAATCGTGTCGATGGCGGGGCCGAAGAACCCCTCTCGCAGGAGCTCCGTACCCCCGACGCCGGTGAGCTGGGCCCGCCCCACGAGGTCCACCGAGGGAAGCGTCTGGTTGCGGAAGAACCGCACGTCGTACTGGTTGGTGTCCAGCTGGACGCGCTGGGAGCGCAACTCGGGCCGGCGCTGGAGCGCCACCCGGATGGCGTCGTCGGTGTCAACGGCGTAGTCCTCGATGGACGGGGCATCGACCGGCCGGATCTCCCCGTCCCAGAACCCGACCCCGTCGGGATCGCGGATCAGCGCCTTGAGCGCATCCTCGGTCTGGCGGATCTGCTCTTCCGCCAGGATCAGCTCTTCCTCGCGGGCCGCCGCCTCCGCCTGCGCCTGCAGGACGTCGATCGGCGCCATCGTCCCCACTTCCACCTGCACCTGGTTGTTGCGCAGCAGGTCCTGGGCCAGCTCCAGCGACTGCGTGGCGACCTCATGGCTCCGGATGGCGAAGACGAGATCCCAATAGGCGTTCTGCACGTCGCGCAGCACGTCCAGCACGCTGGTTTCGAACTCGTGTCCCGCCTGCCGCTCACCGTTCTGCGAAACCACGATCTGGCGCCGCTGCGGGTCGGCGCGGAAGTTCTGGAGCAGGGGTTGGGTGACCTGCGCGTTCAGGGTGCTCCGGTAGCGCGGATTGAAGGTGAAGAAGGCGCTGTTCGTCGCCAGGCGGTTGTTGTTGAACTGTACAAGGTAGTTGGCGCCGAAGGGCAACTGCTGTTCGAAACGCAGGTTGTAGTTCAGGTTGTCGCGCTCGTTCTGTTCTGCCCCGTCGAGCTGGCTCTCCGCCGGCGAGAGGCTTTCCGTTACGTTGGTGTCCAGCACCATCTGCGGCGTGTAGACGCGCCGGGCCGACGAGAGCGCGAAGGTCGACGATTGCCGGGCCAACCGCGAAATCTGGACGCTCAGGTTGTTCTCGAGGGCCTGCTGGATGGCGTCCTCGAGGCTCAGCTCGAGCGGGGCCGGCTGGCCGGCGACGTCCTCCTCGGAAGAACCCGCCAGGACCATACCCGGCAGGGCCAGCGAAAGGACAAGAATTGCGGTGGTGGTGCGCATGAGGTGTCTCCTCGAGAAAGAACGGGGAAGCGGTCCGGCAGGGATCTCATCTACAAGACGCGCCCAAGCCGAATTTTCTACCGTCGTTCCATGAATACGAAGTTCCGCCGCCCGAGGTTTCGCGCCTGAGGGAAGTGTCATGGGATCAACAGTCCGGGTGCGTCTGGATCTCGCCTATGACGGGACCGACTTCGCCGGCTGGCAGGCGCAGCCGGACCGGGACACCGTCCAGGGACGGATCGAGGCCGCCGTCGGGCGGCTCTACCACCAGGCCCCCGGGCAAAGGACGCCCGTGGTCGGCGCCGGAAGGACCGACGCCGGGGTCCACGCCGAAGAACAGGTAGCTCATTTCGACCCACCCACCGCGATTCCTCCCGCGGGGATCCGGGCGGGACTGAACGCCCTGCTGCCCGACTCGATCCGGGTCCTCGCCGCGGCCGAGGCCGCTCGCGACTTCCACGCCCGATTCAGCGCGGCCGGCAAGACGTACCGCTATCACCTGCTGACGGAGGCGGTGGTTTCACCCCTCAAGAGCCGCTACGCCTGGCCGGTGGGCGACGGCCTTTCCCGGAAGGCCATGGAGAAGGGCGCCGAGGCTCTCGCAGGCCGCCACGATTTCCGCGCCTTCTTCACCGCGCCTCCCGGAGAACAGCCGGAGACACCCGTCCGGACCGTCTTCACGGCGCGCTTTGTCGAGGCGGAAAACCAGCTGGTCTTCGAGGTCACGGCGGAGGGGTTCCTCCGCTACATGGTTCGCCGGATAGTGGGGACCCTGGTGGCAATCGGGCGGGGACAGCTTCCGCCGGCACGGGTCGCCGAGATGCTTCGCGATCCCGACGCGTCGGGTCCGAGATTCCGGGCGCCCGCAGCCGGGCTCCGTCTATACCGCGTGCACTACGGGGCTCCCGGGCGCTGCTAAATTGGCAGCTCCGTGCCCGGGAGCTCCGTGACCATCGACATCGCTCCCGAGAAGGAGGCCGCCGGGCTGCTCGCGCGGATCGACCGTACCCGGCTGCCGCTTCACGTCGCCGCCATCATGGACGGGAACGGGCGCTGGGCGGCGGCCCGCGGACTCCCCAGGGTTGAGGGACACGCGGCCGGAGTGGAGTCGGTCCGGGACACCGTGGAAGGCGCCGCCAGCCTGGGACTCGGGGCCCTCACCATGTTCGCCTTCTCCATCGAGAACTGGAGCCGGCCCCCCGAGGAGGTCGAAGTGCTCATGGAGCTGGTCAAACGCTACCTGCGGCTCGAGACCGAGAACCTGATCGCGAACGACATCCGCTTCCGGCCCATCGGGCGACTGGGCGAACTGCCGACCGATGTGCAGGCCATGCTGCGCGAGACCGCTGACGCCACCGCGCACTGCAAGGGGCTCGGCCTCAACATCGCCCTGAACTATGGAGGCCGGGCCGAGATCGTGGACGCCGCCCGGCGCATCGCCGAACGCGCGGTGCGGGAAGGAAAGGCGCCCGAACTGGACGAGCACGCCTTTGGGGATTACCTGTACACGCGCGGCCTTCCCGATCCCGACCTCCTGATCCGCACCAGCGGCGAGGAGCGGGTTTCCAACTTCCTCCTCTTCCAGAGCGCCTACACGGAGTTCTGGACGACGCCCACCTTCTGGCCGGACTTCCGGCGGCGGCACCTCTTCGAGGCGATCCTCGCCTACCAGCGCCGCAGCCGGAGGTACGGCGGAATCTCCGACTAGCGGGCAGCCGGCATGCGGCGGGTCATCAGTGCGGCGGTGGTCGCCGCAGGCACACTGGCCCTTTGCCTGCTCGTGCCCCCCTGGGTTCGCCAGCTCGCGATCCTGCTCGCGGCGGCCTACGCCTGCCGGGAGGCGATCCGGATGGCGGGGGCGATCGAGGGGGCCGCGGACGGACCCGAGGCTTCGCGGGGCGGGAAAGTGCCGCCCGCCGGCCTGGCCGCGACCGTCGTACTGATGCTGCTGGTCGCGGGCTTTGGAGTCTCCAGTGGCCCGAGTGCCGTGCCGCTGGCGGCGATGTCACTCCTCGCGATCGCCGCGCTCGTCCTTCCGGCCACGCCGCGAACGCTGGGCTGGCTCGGGGCCGCGGCGCTTGCCGCCCTGTGGATCGGTTTTCCCACTGCGGCGCTCCTCGCCCTGACCTCCGGCGACGACGGAGGCCGGATCCTGCTCTTCCTGCTCGCCACCGTGATGGTGGGAGAAGCGGGCGCCTTCTTCGGGGGCAAGCTCATCGGCGGGCCCCGGCTCGCGCCGGCCCTGAGCCCCGGCAAGACGTGGGCGGGGTTCGTCGCCCAGCTGGCCTTCGGCGGCGCCGCCGGGGCGGCGGCGGTCCCGCTCCTCTCCTCCGGCTTCGGGGCCGGGACCGGAAGCGCGCTCGGGGTCGGGATCTCGGCGGCCGCTGCTCTCGGAGACCTGTTCGAGTCGTTCTGGAAACGGGCGTCGGGCCGCAAGGACAGCGGCCGGATCATCCCCGGCCACGGCGGCCTGCTCGACCGGATCGACGGGGTGCTGTTCGGGGCGCTGGCGCTACTGGCCGCGTCCGTGATCGTGCCGTTCTAGCCGCCCGCTACCGGCGGGGCGACGGACGTCCGTCAGCCAAAGAGGCCGGTCTTCGACAGGTCGAGGTACACGACGAGCACGAAGACGAGGAGCATGAACGCGGCTCCCGCGGCCATGAGGGCCTTGCGCATGCCGAGGCTGAGATCGCGTCGCGCCGCCGACTCCACGAGCAGCACCGCGATCTGCCCGCCGTCGAGAACGGGGATCGGCAGCAGGTTGAGGACGCCGAGACTGAGGCTCAGGATCGCCATCAGGAGCAGCACGTCGGTAGGGCCGCGGCGGAGCGCGTCCCCGGAGGCCTGGGCGATCCCGATAGGACCGGAGAACTGGCGCGGGGAGCCCTGGCCCGTCACCACACGACCGAGCTGGCCGACGGTGAGCCCCCCCCAACGGACCGTCTCGGCTACCGCCTCCTGCACCGCATCCGGGATCGATGCCGCTCGCACCAGGCGGAACGGAGGCTGAAACTGGACGCCGACCTGGGGGACGGTCTCGCCGGTGTTCGGATCCTCGCGCAGTCTGGGAACGACCGAGAAGACGATCTCGCGATCGCCGCGCGCCACGGCGACGGCGATCTCCCTCACTCCGGAGGAACGCACGAGGGCCGCGACCTCCGAGGTGCTGCCCACCGGCATGCCGTCGACGCGCACGATCCGGTCGCCCGGCGCGAAGCCGGCCGTCTCGGCGGGGGTGTCCGGAGCCACGGCCGCGATAATCGGCGGGTACGGCGGATAGACGCCGGCAACACCCACCGCGTCGGGTCCCTCCGAGCGGATCGCGACGGAGAAGTCACGCGGCGCCCCCTCTCTTTCGACTCCGAAGACGACCTGCTGGTCCGGCCGGACGATGATGGCTTCCATCGCCGTCCGCCAGTCGGCAACCGGCTCGCCGGCGATGGTCACGATCCGGTCCCCGGAGCGAATTCCCGCGATGTCGGCAGGAGAGCGTTCGGCCACGTAGGTGACGACGGGGGGATCGGACAGGCCGATCCGCCGTTCCATGCCGACATAGAAGAGCCCCGCCAGGATCGCCACCGCCAGCACGAAGTTCATGGCGGGGCCGGCGAAGAGAATGGCGAGCCGTTCCCCGCGGGTCCGGTTCTGGAGTTCGGCGGGGTCGTCGCTCCCGTAACCGGGCGCGTCTCCCGCCATCTTGACGTAGCCGCCGAGGGGCAGGAGGCCGATCGTCCACTCGGTATCCCCGATCCGTCGGCGGTAGACGTTCGGCGGGAAGCCGATCGAAAACGTCTCGACCCGCACGCCGATGAAACGCGCCACCAGGTAGTGGCCGAACTCGTGCACGACGACGAGGGTTCCCACCACGAGCACGAAGGCAATGAGGGTGATCATGGTCAGCGAGCGGTGGCGGGGGCGAGGTCCTCGACGAGCTCGTCGGCGTAGGAGCGCGCCCAGGCGTCAGCGCGGGCGACCCCCTCCAGGTCTTCCGGCTCGGCGGGAGAGTGGGCGGCCAGAGTATCGCCCACGACGGACGGGATTCCGGGGAACGGGATCCGGCCGTCGAGGAAGGCCGCCACGGCGACCTCGTTCGCCGCATTGAGTACGGCCGGAGCGTCGCCCCCGGCCGCCAGGGCCTCGCCGGCGAGACGGAGGCAGGGGAAGCGGTCGGGATCGGGCGGCTCGAAGCGAAGGTCGAGCGGCCGGTCGAGCGGCAGCGGGGCGAGTCCCGTCGGCAGGCGCTCCGGCCAGGTGAGCGCGTACTGCACCGGCGTCCGCATGTGTGTGACGCCGAGCTGGGCCAGGATCGAGCCGTCCTCGAACTCGACCATGGAGTGGACGATGGACTCCGGGTGGACCACCACCCGGATCGCCTCCGGCGGCTGGTCGAAGAGCCACCGCGCCTCGATCATCTCGAGGCCCTTGTTCATCATCGTCGCGGAATCGATGGTGATCTTGGGTCCCATCCGCCAGGTGGGATGGCGGAGCGCGAGCTGCGGGGTCGCGGCGGCGATCTCGGCGGCCGACGCCGTGCGGAACGGACCCCCGGAAGCGGTCAGCCAGATGCGGCGGACGGGGTCCCGCCGGTCTGCAAGGCACTGGTGAATCGCGGCGTGTTCGCTGTCCACCGGAATCAGCCGGGCTCCGGACGCGGCAGCGGCGCGGGCCATCACCGCACCGGCGGCCACCAGCGATTCCTTGTTGGCCAGGCCGACCACCTTCCCGGCGTGAAGGGCCGCCAGGGTCGGCCGGAGTCCCGCCGCGCCGACGATCCCCGAAATGACGAACCCGGCGTCCGGCGCGGTGGCGGCCCGCTCGAGCCCGCCAGGGCCTCCCGCGACTTCGATCCCCGAGAGCCGCCTCCCGTGGGTGCGTTCGAACTTCTCGGCTTCTGCTTCCCGGCCGAGCGCCACGAGCTCCGGGCGATAGCGCTCGCACAGCGCGTAGAGGCGGTCGGAAGCGCGGCCGGCGGCAAGGGCAACGACCCGGAACCGGTCCGGGTAGCGATCCACCACCTCGAGGGTCGTCGAACCGATCGAGCCCGTCGCCCCCAGGATGGAAACACCGCGGGTTTCGGGGCTCATCGCTTCGTCTTCAACCAGGCACGCCGGCGACTCTGCCGACGCGACGATTCTAGAGCGGCGAGGCACCCGAACCGGCCGGCCCCACCGAGCCTTAACATTCGGGGCCGCCGCATGAAGATCGACCGACTCACGATCCGGGAACTCCGACTCGACCTCAAGTACCCCTTCGAAACCAGCTTCGCACGGGTGACCGAACAGCAGTTCCTCCTCCTCGAGGCCGTGATCGACGGAGTGAGCGGGCATTCCGAGTGTGTAGCCGACGTGGCGCCCGGCTATTCCTACGAAACGGTTCGCACCGCCGAACACCTCATCCGCGATTTCCTGTGGCCGCTGGCGGCCGGGAACGACTACGCCCATCCGGATGAGGTCGTTCCGTCCTTCGCCCCGGTCCGCGGCCACAACATGGCGAAGGCCGCCATCGAGATGGCGGTGTGGGACGCCTTCGCGCGCCTCGAGGACAAACCGCTCGCCCGCGTGCTCGGTGGAACCCGTTCGCGCACCGTTTCCGGGGTCTCGATCGGAATCCAGGACACCGTGGAACAGCTCCTGGACAAGATCGGGCTGGAACTCTCCCGGGGTTACCGGCGGATCAAGATCAAGATCAAGCCCGGGTGGGATGTGGACGTGGTACGGAGAGTGCGCGAGCGGTACCCGGACATGCCGCTGATGGTGGACGCGAACAGCGCCTACACCCTCGCCGACGAACCGCTCTTCCGGGAACTCGACCAGTTCGGGTTGATGATGATCGAGCAGCCCCTCGAGCACGACGACATGTGGGACCACGCCGCGCTCCAGCGGATGATCTCGACGCCGATCTGCCTGGACGAGTCGGTGCATTCCGTCGCCGACGCCCGCCGGGCGATCGAGATGGGGGCGTGCCGGATTATCAACGTCAAGGCGGGCCGGGTCGGCGGACTGGCGGCGGCGCGCGACATCGCGGCCCTCGCCGAGAGCCACGGGATTCCGGTGTGGTGCGGCGGAATGTTGGAGAGCGGCGTCGGCCGGGCCCACAACATCCACCTCTCCTCGCTTTCCGGTTTCTCGATGCCGGGCGACGTGGCCGCCTCCGACCGCTACTTCACGGAGGAGATCATCGAACCTCCCGTGACCGTGGATCCCGACGGGTCGCTCCCGATCCCCGAGGGCGCCGGAATCGGCTTCGCGCTGCGCGAAAGCGTGATCCGGCGCCACACCCTTTGCGAGACCACGCTCTCCCGCTGACCCGCCGGGTTCCGGGGCCGCGCTCCGGACCCGCGGTCCTGCGAACCGCTGCCTGCCTGCTGCTCGCCGCTCTCCCGGTCTCGGCGCAACCCGCAGCGCCGCAGCGCGGGCCCGCGGAACGCCAGCTGCCGGCCCCGCCGGTCCTCCCGACTCCCGAGCGCCTCGCCCGCGTTCTCTCGCTCGAAGACGCGCGGTCCTTCGGCGACGGGTGGCTCCGGGACCGGGTATACGACCCGGACCCCGAGGTCCGGCGCCGGGCCGTACTCGCCCTCGGCCGCATCGGCCGGCCCGAGGCCCTTGAACCGCTGGTGACCGCTCTCACCAGCGACGAGGCGGGCGCCGTTCGCTCGACCGCGGCCTTCGCCCTGGGTATCGTCGAGGATCCGCTGCCGGCGGAAGCGGTCTCGGCGCTCGAGGCGGCGCTGCTGGACGGCTCGAGCCGGGTTCGCGAGAAAGCGATCGAGGCGATCGGGCGGCGGGGCGGCGAGCGCGCCGGCGAGATCGTCGCGGGCTGGCTCGCCGGCCTGGTGGAAGTGTCGGGCTACGCGGACCGCCGCGAGGACGTCGAGGCGTTCCGGCGGCGGACGTCCTGGGACGAAGCAAGGCTCGGACTCTTCGCCCTGGCGCGCATCGGGGACGACGGGGGCGACCCCGGGGACACCGGCAGCGTCCTCGGCCTCGGCGGGTCGCCCCGAACGCTCTGGTGGGCTTCGGCGTGGACCGCGGCCCGTCTCGGGGATCCGGACCTCGTGTCCCTGCATCGCGCCTACGCCGGCTCGCCGGATCCGGTCATCCGGGCTCTGGGCGTTCGCGGTCTCGGTTCGACGGGGCTTCCGGTGGCCGAGGACATCGCCCCCGAACTCAGCCACCCGAGCGATACCGTGAGGATCGAGGCGATCCGCGCGGTCCGGGCGCTCGCGGAGGCGGACCTGCCGGTGGGCGCCACAACCGGCGCCCGGCTCTTCGAGGCGCTCGACGATCCGGTCCCGGCGATCCGCCGGGAGGCGCTCCGCGGGCTGGGCGACGTGCGGCACCCGGAGGCAACCCAGGCGCTGATCCGGCGGATGCAGTCCTCCGATCCCGAGGTGCGCGCCGGCGCTCTGCGGGCTCTCTACCCCCAGGACCAGGAGGGATTCTTCCTGCTGCTCTCCGGCTGGTCGGACCGCGATCCGGCCGGCAGGATCGCGATGACCCGCGGGCTGTCCGAGATCCCCGACCCGCGCATCCGCAGTTACCTCTTGCGGAACCCGCTCAACGACCCGGACACCAGGGTACGCGCGGTCGCCCTCGCCGGGCTCGGCGGACTCGAGCAAACCCTCCAAAGCGCCGGAGACGGGAGCCCGGAGGTCACCGCTGCCCTGATCCGCCACCTCGGCGCGGCGGATCCGTACGAGCGCGCCGCCGCCGCGGCGGCGCTCGGGCGTCTCGAGACCGGGGCCGAGAGCCTACGGCAGTCCTACGGCGTGGACGACGCCGCGGTGCCGGATTTCCGGCTGGCCGCGCTCCGTGCCGGCCTTTCCCAGGGACCGGAGAACGACCGGATCGGGTTCGCACGCGAAGCACTCGCCGATCCGGCCTGGCCCGTCCGCCGCGAGGCCCATGAATTCCTCCGCCGCTCGGGAGCCGCCGACGAAGATCCGGCCCCCGCCGGGACGGCGGAGACCGCCGACTATCGGGCCATGCTCGAGGCCCCCTTCAGTCCGCTCGCCTGGATCGAGACTTCCCGGGGAACCATCGAGATCGAACTCTTCATCGGCGACGCGCCCCGCACCGTGTCGAACTTCATCCGCCTCGCCCGCGAGGGCTTCTACGACGGTCTCCGCTTCCACCGCGTCGTCCCGAACTTCGTGCTCCAGGCGGGTGACCCGCGGGGGGACTCCGCGGGGGGTCCCGGTTACACGATCCGCTGCGAGATCGGCGAGGGCTTCTACATGCGCGGGAGCGTGGGTATGGCGCTCGACGGCAAGGACACCGGCGGCAGTCAGTTCTTCATCACCCTGCTTCCCCAGCCGCACCTCAACGGCCGCTACACCCTCTTCGGGCACGTGCGGGACGGATTCGCCGTCCTCGACCAGGTCGAGCCCGGCGATCGGATCCGCCGCGTCCGCATCTGGGACGGCGTCACCGCGCCCGAGTAGTGCCGGACGGCGCCAATCGGTCGCGGCCCCGCTTCGGGCTGTTGGCCGTGGACCTCGACGGTACCCTGCTGAACTCACGGAAGGAGGTCTCCGCGCCGAACCGGGCGGCCCTGGCCCGAGCGGAGGCGGCGGGGGTCGCACTGGCGTTCATCTCCGGCCGGCGGTACTCGGAACTCAGGGCCCTGACCGCTGACCTCTCGGGCGCCGCCTTCCGGGTCGCGCACGGCGGCGCCCTCATCCGGCGCCGCGGCCGGACCATCGCCGAGATCCCGCTGCCGAAGACGGCGGCCGAACTCGCGGTGCGGTCCGCGCGACGGCTTCAAATCCCCGCCCTGATCAGCGAACGCGACGGCAGCGTCCGTATCACCGCCCATTCCCCAACCTCGCCCCGGGTCGCGCGCTACTTGCGGACGGTCCGGCCAGAGCCCCGCTTCGACCCGGACCCGACGTTCGCCTCGGACCCGCTCCACCTCGTGATCGCCGGCACTCCGGAGACCTGCCGCGAGGCGGAACGCGAACTCAGGGAGGCGCTCGGGGACTCCGTCAACCTCGCCCGGACCGAGTACGCGGCCTCCCGTCTCGGCCTGTTGGACGTCCTGGCGAGCGCCGCCAACAAGGGGACCGCGCTCGCCAGGATCGCGGGGGAGGCCGGTCTGCCGCTCAGCGCCACGTTGGCGATCGGCGACAACTGGAACGACCTCGAGATGCTCGAGACCGCGGGGGTTGGAGTGTTGATGGAGAACGCCGAGCCGGAGCTGAAGACCCGAGGCTTCGAAACCACCGCCTCGCACGACGCGCACGGGGTGGCGGCGGCGATCGATCGACTGGTATTGGGCGCGCGGTGAAACCCGGCTTCGCGGTCCGGCGCCGGAGCGGGCGAGCCCGGCTTGGACGGCTCGAAACCGCTCACGGTCCGGTGGAGACGCCCGCCTTCATGCCGGTGGCTACCGGAGGGGCGATCCGGGGTCTCACGAGCGCGGGCGTGGCCGCTACCGGAACCCGGATCCTGCTGAGCAACGCCTGGCACCTCATGCTCCAGCCGGGCGACGAGCGGATCGCGGAGCTCGGGGGCCTGCACCGGCTGATGGCGTGGGATCGCCCCATCCTCACGGACAGCGGCGGCTATCAGGTGGCGAGTCTGGCGACCCTGCGGAAAATCTCGGAGACCGGCGTGCACCTGCGCTCCTACCGGGACGGATCGCCGCACGAACTGACTCCGGAGCGGGCGGTCGAAATCCAGCGGAACCTCGGTTCGGACATCGCGATGGTTCTCGACGAATGTCTCGCGCTCCCCGCTCCGCCGGACGAAGTCGAACGGGCGGCGGCGCGCAGCCTGCGCTGGGCCGAGCGCTCGCTGGCGGCGCCACGCGCTCCGGGCCAACTTCTGTTCGGGATCGTCCAGGGGGGCACCCTGCCCGGGGTGAGGCGCGAAAACGCCCGGGCCCTCCTCTCCCTCGGTCCCCCGGGAGAGGGGTTCGACGGCTTCGGCATCGGCGGCCTGCTGATGGGAGAACCAACCCGCGACACCCGCCGGATGACCGAGCTGTCCGCGGACGTTCTTGGCGAGGAACGACCCCGGTATCTCATGGGGGCCGGTCTGCCGGCGGACCTGATCGAATCGGCCGGGCTCGGCGTGGACCTCTTCGACAGCGTGATCCCGACACGGCTGGCCCGCCGCGGCATCGTCTTCACCTCGACCGGGCGGCTGAACATCTCGCGGGCTCCCTACCGTGACGACGCGGCCCGGCTCGACGGCGAATGCGAGTGCCTCGCCTGCCGCGACTACTGCCGCGCCTGGCTGCACCACCTGCTCCGGGCGAGGGAACGCATCGCCGCCACCCTGCTCAGCGCCCACAACCTCACCTTCTATGCCGGACTCATGGCCCGCATGCGGGAAGCGATCGCCACGGACCGCTTCGCCGAGTTTCACGAGGAGAACCGCCGCCGGTGGAGTTCCGCGGGGACCGCCGGGTAGGACTATCCGTCTCCACCGGAAATCCCTTTCCGCAGCTGTACCGAGGGGCGGAAAAGCACACGAGCGAGTTGCGCCTCGCCGATGCGTCGCCCACCCACGCCCCGATGGCGCGACTCTGACCCGACGGAAAAAACAATGGAGCGAACTCTGTTCGCTCCCCGCGAGTTCGGGGGAAAGTGTGAAAGGGGGTCCGCCACCGTCACAACCGTAACCCAATGACCCCATTGGCTTTACGGACACCGATCCGGTTCACTGGCCCCCGCCGAGGCCCCCCGCGCGGACGGGATTCTGCGGCGAGTTTTGGGCCCGTGCGGGACCACAAAGCACTCAACGAGCAGGCGGTCAGGGCCGAGCATTCTGCATCCGCGACCGGGGGTGTTCATCTCGCTTTCGGATCGGATGGCACATCCCGAACCGCGAGCATCTCATCACCGGTGGTAGTGACGATACGCACCGCGATCCGGCCGGACTTCGGGCGGCGGAACGGGGCCGAGGTCAGCGACTCCATGCTCGCCCAATGCTCCGGCCGGATGCGAGCGCCGAGGGCAGACTTGAAGCGCTTGAGTTGGCGGTCCTGCGACTTGCCGGGGAAGTGGATGCGGCGGGCGTAGAACGACTTGCCATCGTGGTCGGTGTCGAGCAACCAGCAATCAATGTCTCCCGGCTTCCCGGCGCGGATGTTCCCGGTCGCCGGGTCGTAGGTGTTCCACCCCTTCACTTCGACGACGATCCGCGCCGGTTGGCCGGGCGCGTCCCTTAACTCGATCTCCGGCTCGCCGACCACGACGAAGGCACGGTCTTTCTGGCCCGCCTTCAACTCGGCGATGGCGAGGTCCCGGTTCGCCCGGAGGCGGATGATCTCGAACCGCCCTCGCGCTTCGCGCGGCGCGGAATCGGCCTCGTATTCGAATGCGGCGACGATCAGTGTGCGGATGGCCCGCCGCCCGGCTGCCTCCTCGGCGGCGCGGTCCACCTGGTTCCGCGTCGCGGTCTGGTCGTCGGAAAGCACGGCTAGCGCCACGCGCTCGCCAGTCTCGCGGACCCGGGCTTCGTGGGTGAGGAAATCGGATGCATCGGGCCAAGTCTCGACTTCATCGAGATGCCAACGAAGCGCCCCCCCCCCCGACATTTGTCAGGTTTGCGACGAAACCGGCGTTTCCGAGGGACTCCAGCATCCGCTCGCGGACTCCGGCGCGGAGTTCGCTCTCCTCGGCGCCGCCGGCCAGCGGTTCGTAGCGCCACGGGGAGTGGGATTCCACCGTGAAGGGTGCGGCGAGGCGCTTCCAGCCCTTTTTCTTCCGGGGCCGGTCCACGAGGAGGGTGGGCGTCTGAGGCAGATCGTAGGCGAGGATCTCCGCGGACACGTGAGGGAGTCGTTCATGGACGAAACCCGAGGCTGGGTCGTGGCTCGCCGTGGAGTCAGGCCTGGCCCCTGCTGAGCCCTCCGAGCCGCTGAGATCCACCTCTGCCTGCCACCCCTCTAGGTCGTCCTTGGTCAGGAACCAGTCGTGGACGCCGGTGAGGATGCGCTGCCGGGCGAGCGCCACCGGGACGGCACTCGCGTCAATCGTGATCCAGCGCCGTCCCCAACGCTCGGCAACGAGGGCGGTCGTGCCGGAACCGCAGGTGGGGTCGAGGATGAGATCGCCGGGATCGGTGGCCATCAGGATGCAGCGCTCGATGACGGACTCGGCGGTCTCAACGACGTAGTGCATGTCATCGGGTTTCATCTGTCGGTGCCAGAGGTTGTCAATCTTCACGCCGGCAAATTCGTCCTCGAAACGCATCCAGCGGAGCGGGCTGTCTTCTTTGGCGGCATCCAAACGTCCGAGTTCGGCGAGTCGCTCCATCCCTTCCATGCTCACCGACCAATGGCGCGTCGCAGGGCATGGGTACTCGCGGCCCCGCCAAGTAAATGACTCGGAGCGGCCGGTCCGAGATTCTCCCTGCGAATCCAGGGGCCGGCGCTGATAAACCCGTGCGCCGACAGGAAGGTGGTTGTCCGGATCCTCTCGTTCAGCCACTGTCGGGGCGCGCCGCGCTCCGTCGGGGAGGAGAACCATCGCGTCCCAGTTCATCGCCTTGATCTTTTCCGAGCGAGTAAGCGCTTCGTAGAGCTGTCTGAACTTCAACCGTTCCTTCGCCGGGGAGTACCACAGGAGCCAGTCGTTCACCTCCGGGAGGGTGTTAGCCGAGGTCGAACCACTTTTCTTGAAGGCGATCGTCGCCACCCTGTTCTCTGGGCCGAACACCTCGTCAAGCACCAGCGAGCAGCGGTGCAGGTTCTCCGAGCTGATCTGGAGGAAAAAGCTCCCCGACTCCGTGAGCAACTCGCGTCCGAACGCCGCCGTCCGATATACCGCGTCCAGATACGAGTGAATCCCGTCCCGGTATGTGTCCCGAAACGCCTTCGCCGGTGCCGCCTCGGAAGGCGTCCCTCCGGCACGCTTCCGCGTGTTCGGCTGGAATGAGGCGTCGAACTTGATGCCGTAGGGCGGGTCCCAGTAGATCATCTGGACCTTTCCGGCGAGGTCCTCCTTCCCGGCGAGCGACGCCATCACGTCTTCGGAATGCCCCTTGATGAGCCGGTTCGACCAGTTCCCCCGGTGGGTGTAGCAGGACCACGCGGCGTCGGGCGGCAGCCCGTTGAATTCGTCGAACAGGGTCGGCGCCGGTTCTCCCCTGAGCTGTTCGGCGAACGCCGTCGGCGAGACCTTCTCGTGGACGTAGAGCGGGCCGGCGTTCGTGGTCAGCTCGTCGAGCGACTTCCCCCGCCGCCAGGAGAGCCGCGGCCCCTCCGACGCTCGCCGCTCCGGCGTGTAGGGGACCGCCGCAAGTTCTTCCTCCCGCATGTAGCGCTCGGTCTGGTCGGTGGGCAGGTTGGCTCGCTTCGCCTCGGCATGGGTGTAGGCGAGTAGCGGCTTCGTCGCGCGGGTCGCCTTCTTCTTCGCGCTCACTAGTCCTCCCGTCCGTCCATGGCGGCGGAGATCTGCTCCGCAGCATCCAGCAGGCTCTCGATCCAGACCACCCTCCATTGCCCGTAGTCCTCGCCGCCTTCCCGATACGCGGAGACTGCGTCGCACCAGCGGCCAAGCCAGACCCGCTTCGCCTCCTCGCTGGCCTCCCCGGCCTTCAATCCCTTGAACTCGATCACGAGATGGAGCGATCGTTTCCCCGGCCTCGGAACCGCCCGCGCCACGAAGTCGGGCTCGGTCCGCCGCCAGAGATCGAGCTCCGGGTCGAACCAGGGAACCTCCCAGCCCAGCCGGAAGTTCCGCGCCCAAGCGGCGACGCCTGGATGCTTGTCGAGGATCCCGGCGAGTTCCCGTTCGGGGAGCGAGTGACACGCCGCCGCGTTCAACTCGGAGCGCGTGGCGTCGTGGCGGTGCGGCAGGGTCGTCTCGAAGTCCACGTCGGCGGTATCCCGAAACCGCGCCGACCCGCGGTCGCGCTCGTCGGCGAAGACCGGTCGCCACGGAGCAAGCGGCACGTGCGGCTCGCAGGCCGCGGCGATGTCGCGCAACGCCCTCTCGTCGTACTGGAGCCCCGATGAGTCAGGGCAGACGACCTGCGGCAACCGCAGGACCTCGCGCACCGCCGTCAGCGAATCCATGAACGCAATCCGCCGCTGCCTCCGATGTAGATCTCGGTGATCGCCGACCCTGGCCGCGGCCTGCCATAGGTCCGTCTCCTCGCGATCCTCGCGAAGAATCTGCTGTTCGTCGCCGGCCGAACCCGCTTCGGCCGTGACATCGGGAGTGGGACGATGGTCCACCGTCCGGGCCGCGACCTTCGCCGGGTTCAGGACCCAGCGCGTCACCCTTTCAGGGGGTGCGTACCCGACGACGTTCGGAAAAACGATCCGGCAACCGCCGCGGCCGAGAACGGTGAACACGCGCCACGGCTGGATCGGAACCAGTGGCGCCGGGTCATTGTCGCTGCGGGCGAAGGTGTAGGGGATCCCGAAAACGTTTGCGTACTCCGGGGCCTGCGGCTCGTCCTTCCCGCTGAACGCGGTGCGCCGGAGCGCCCGCCCCGTCACCTGCTCGCAGAGAAGGAGGCTCCCGAAGCGGCGGTAGCCGAAGATGTGGGTCACGTTCCGGGCATCCCAGCCCTCGGTGAGCATCCCCACGGACACCACACAGCGGATGTGTTCGCCGGGTTCGCCCTTCCGTCCCGCGGTCGTGAAGATCTCACGGATCGCACCCTGTTTCTCCGCTTTCGTCTCCGCGTCCGGCGCGTGGAGAGCCGCCTGCTCCTCGATGGCGGCCGCCGCCTTGCCGGTCAGTCCTTCGGGGTCGCCGAGCTTCGAATGGACGAGGACCGTGGGCGGGTGAGGCTTGGACGTACCGTCGGTTTCGTAGTTCGAGAGGAGGGCGAGCTTGCCCGGTGTTCCCAGCCCGCCAGCGCGCGGAGCCCCAGCGATCCAGGAGTGGAGCCGCTCGGCGTTCGCGATCTTGTTGGCCACGACGATGAAGATGGGGAGGATTCCTCTCTGCCGGAAGGCGGGCTCGACCCGGGTCTCGTAGTGCTCGTAGAGTTCGGCGAGCGGCTCCCGCACCTTCCCCTGCGGCCCGCCCCTCGGCACATCCTTCCCTTCCGCGAAGACGTACACGTTCCGGTACCTCGGCTGCTCGGCACTGCGGTCGTCGGCGACGGGCACCCGCGGCACCTTGGTGAGCCCCGACTCGATGGCGTCGAGCAGGGGGAAGTCGGAAACCGTCCAGGGAAAAATCTCCGAGTTCAGTTCCGCTGGCCGTCGCAGCCACATCGGAGTCGCCGAGAGATCGAAGACCTGTTCCAGGCGGTCCTCGTCGTGAAGCGCCTCGAGCGCCGAAAACCAAAGTGCCGCCTCCTGCCGGTCCTTCCGCTCCTCGGCGTCCACTTTCCCCTTGATCTCCCCAGGGGCGTAGCAGTGGTGCGCCTCGTCGTTGAAGACCACGAGGTGGGCTCCCCGCCGGTGCGCCCGCAGGAGCCGGTCGAGCATCGCCTGCGGCGTCTCGGTCCAGTTCGCCGGCTCGGGCGTCCCGGCGCGCAGGAAGCGCTTCTCCTTCCCGCCCGCGTCCTCGATGCCGTCGGGGCCGCTCCGCCGCTGGAACTTCTGGAAGTTGAGGATGCTCCAGCGCATCCGCCGGCGGTAGCGCTCGAAGCCGCGTGGCGTGATGGAGTCCCAGAGCCGGTCTCCGTTCTTCGGATCCAGCGCGGCGAGACGGTCCCGCACGGTGAGATTCGGTGCGATCGCGAGGAAGTGCGCCTCCGCCCGGGACCGGGCCGCCCACCACAGCGCAAGCATCGCCATGAGGTTCGTTTTCCCGGTTCCCGTGGCCATCTTGAGGGCCAGTCGCGGAATCCCGGCGTTCCACCGCCCGTTGACTTCGGCTAGCCGCGCCGCGATCCGGGCATGATCGTCGGGCGCCGCTTGCGGGCCGGCCTCGAGGAGCCAGATCGCCGTCTCGGCGCCTTCGAGTTGGCACCAGAACGGCCGAAACTCCGACCCGGGCGAGGTCCAATGTTCGAGCAGCCGCCGCGTCGGGGAGGAGAGTCCGGGCCGACCAGCGGAGCGCCAGTCCCCGAGCAGTGTGCGCAACTCGTTGATGGTGCGGTGGGGTTCCAGCGCCGCCGTCCACGGTTGGGAATCGGGTGCCGTCCCCCAGACCGATGGGGCGCCTTTCGGTGCCGGGACTCCGGAGGACGAGAAGCTCGGGCGCCGTCCGGGACTCTGGTGATCCGTGGTTCGACCCGTGGCATCGAGGCACCAGTGCGTGGTGGGTGCCTCGTACGGAGTGCGCAGAACCGGGTTGCGTGCCGCGCTCGGGCTCGTCGGTTTCGCCACCGGGTCCGATTATCCCGCAAGGCACGAACGAGTCGGACCGCACCGGGTCCCGCGCCAGACATCGGCGACTTTGAATGTTCCAGCCGCCATCGCCCTCTTACGGCCCGCAGTCCGGGCCGCCTACCGGCGTTCGGACCTGTTCGAGTGGCGGCGGGTGCTCATGGAGCAGTGGGCCGCGTGCCTGACGATGGAACGGGGAGCGCGGCTCCCCGAATAGACCGCCAAGCGGTCATCGATTCGCAGGCGAAGCACCAGAGTCGGCAGGCCAACTTGGTCGTGGGCCAGCCTACCCAGTGTACGTACACTGGGCTCTGGCGAGGGGAGGCTGCGCCCCCCTTCGAACCCCCGGCTCCCGCGCCGCCGACGGAGTAGCGGACGCACGGGGGCAAGCCCCCGAACCCCCGCACCGGCGCGCGCTCACCGCGCAGCGGCGCACCGTGTGGTCGCCAGCCACGTCACGCTGGCGAACCGAGCCGCCTACGGCGTGGTGGAGGCCCTCCGGCTCCCCAAGGCCGGGGAGCCGGTCCAAGCGCCCTCGAAGAGCCCGGGATCGCCGCTTTGGTCCGCATCGGGGACCACCGGGCGGCCGGCGGCCTGGCCCGCCGCCTTCATCCGCACGCGGGCTTGTCAAGAGACACGCGTTCCGCGCCTGGCGGCGGTACCGCTTCCGGTAGCACCCCAGGGACCTCACCGGCGAAAACTGCGCGTCACGGCGAGATCAACCCTTACTATGATGTGACGGTGATTTTCGCAGCCCGCCGGATTCCGGCGTCCAGAATGCTCCGGGCGAACTCGTGCGCACCGAGGTGCCGAAGGCTCTTGGGCGGCGGGCAGCCATGACAACGTTGATCGTCCCCTACCGCTGCGACGGCGGCGCGGACCGGGTAGGCTCGACACTCGGGTTCCGCCAGACCGGCTCCGAGTGGATCGGCGATTGTCCCGCGTGCGAGGGTTCAGAGGCTCTGGCGCTCCGGCCATCCGGTGAGGATCGCCCCGGACAGTTCGTCTGCGTCTGCCGGGGAGCGTGCGAGGAGGCGACCGGCCTGCGCGCTGTCCTTATCCGGATCCTCGGCCCGGAGGCTGCCCCCCAACCGCCGCGGAACACCAAGGTGCTTGACGACATGAACTTCGGCGGAGCGCTTGCCCGCAAGCGCGCCTGAGCGGAAGTCTCCGTCTACGTCACGCTGGCAGACCAAGCTCGCCCGGTCTCGCAGAGGCCCTCCGGCTCCCGACCGCCGGGCAGCGGGCCAACGGGGTCGTGAGCGGTTTGCGTGGGCGGTCGCCGCGATGCCTCAGTTTGAGGAGTGCAGCGGCACTAGTCCCGCCGGCGGAACAGCAGCAGGGCGAACCCAACGAGGGCCGCGGCCACCAGGCAGATCGTCAGGATGAGCATGGGACTGGAGTCGGGAGGAACCGGAAGGAGTACGCGCAACTACAAGGGTAGTAATCCGGCCCGCGGAGATTGCGGCTTACGTCCCCCGACGGGAAGCATCGTACACGACCTCTGCCAGCACATTCGTGTTGGCCGCTTTAACTAGACGGAGCCCTGCCGGCCGCTTGAGGCGGCGGGGCGGGGAACGAACCGAGCGTGCCGTGAGCAGTGCCCGTCGAAGGACACACCTGCCTCCGTCGCGTAACGAAGGCACGTTCGAAGCCTTCCCGCAGGGATCACTCGCGCCGGAGGCGCGGGCTGGGAGCGACCGCCGGCACGGGAGGGAAGAGTGGGACAAGCACTCTCCTCCGGGGCAGTTTTTCGACAAGAAAAGGCGGGTCGCTCCCAGCCCCGCTCCTTATGACCCCGAATTGCGGGGTCAGCGGGACGAATTCCCAAGAAGGACAACCGGAATCACGCTCACGGGACTGGCACAAGCAGTGGCAAAAGGGGGGATCGTCTTAGTTGCGTGCGAAAGCGACCCCGAGCATGTCCCCGGCGAGCTCAAAACGCCCCACGGGAGTCGGATCGGTGTCGCGCTTGGCCCGGGACGACCGGACGCGAGCACCATGTCGTCGAGGTCGGCCGTTTTACGCCCCGACGTACTCCCCCCAGGCGTCCATCACCGGCCTCCGCTCCTCGAACAGGTCCGTCCGGCGATACGCACCCTCAACCCCCTGGACCGTATGCGCCAGCGCCGCCTCCGCCAGCATCGGCGCGTTCCCACGCTCCGCACTCCAGTCGCTGAACGTCGAGCGGAACCCGTGAACCGTCGCACGCTCCCCTACCCCTGCCGACCACAGCGCGTTCGTCAGCGCCATGTCCTTCAACTCCCGCTCCCCCGAGCGGCCGGGGAACACCAGGTCGCAACCCCTTCGGCTCCGCAACGAGCGGGCGCGCTCCAGGACCGCGACCGCCTGCGGACTCAGGGGAACCCGGTGCTCCTTCCCCGCCTTCATCCGCTCGCCGGGAACCGTCCAGCTGCGACCTTCCACGTCGATCTCCGACCAGCGCGCCCCCCGCGCCTCTCCGCTGCGCGCCGCCGTCAGGATCAAGAACCGGAGGCAGAGGCGGACTGCCGCCCGCGAACGCGACTCCTCCACCTTCGCCAGGAGCTCACGCACGTCCCTGTGAGGCAGGGCGCGGTGGCTCTTCACCCGCCGCCGCCGTTTCGGGAGCGCCCCGTCGATGGCCTCGCCCGCCGCGTTCCGCTCCACGAACTCCCGCGCCTGCGCCCAGCCCAGCACCGTGCGGACCTGCTGGCGCACCCGCTGGGCGGTGGTCGGCTTCCGGTTCCAGAGGTCCTCGTGGAAGAGCACCCGGAGCACGTCGTCCCCCCGGATCGCGTCCACCCGCATCGCTCCGAGCGTGGGGAGGACGTACCGCGCAAGGGTCCGCTCCCACGCCTCCGCGTACCGATCGCCCCGCCAGTTGGCCCGGCGCTCCGCCAGGGTCCGCTCCGCCGCCTCCCGGAAGGTGGGGACGCCCCCGCGGCGGCGCTCGGCGATGGGGTCCTTCCCCTCCCAGAGGACGCGGCGGTTCTGGAGGGCGACCATGCGGGCCTCGGCGAGCGAAACCAAGTCGAAGGGACCGATGGTGATGTCGCGGCGGACGCCGTTGACGGTGATCCGCTGGACCCATACCTTGGTGGCCCGAACCCGCAGGTAGAGGCCCCCACCGGCGCCATAGCGGCCGGGTTTGGTGAGGGCCTTGGCCCTTGCTGCGGTCATGTTCGCCATGTTTGCCACTTCCGAACCGATTAGGCCCACTTTCTGGCCCACGGATTCGGCGGGAAGTGTAGCACCTTGAAGGCATGGCAGGGGACGGTGAGGGAATCGACCTAGAGTGCCAATAGCGTTGATAGTCTCGACATATAGGCCGTTATGACTCTGCTTGGGAACGCATGGCAACAGATCACTATGGATGAAAGGGGGTCCGCCCCCTTTCACAAAAAAGAAACGACAAACCGGAACTCGCCGAAGCGCGCACCAGCGCGCGAGGGAGTTTCGGTTTGCGGCGCGAAGCGCCGGGCGGTTCGGGAGCGGGGATGCCACTCGCTCGCGCTCGACGGCTCGATTTGCCTCGCCCCTGCACCCCCGCTCCCGGACCGCTCGACGTCGCAGGGCGTGGTATCCTGCCTGACTCGGCGCCCGGCCCGCTCTCCCGAGGGGGATGCGGGTTTTTTCACATCAGAGTTTTCCCGGGAGCCGAGCCCTGACCATGCTTCCCACACTGCTCCAGGCGGACCCGGCCGGCGGCGCGTTCGGCATGCAGATCGTGCTGTTCGCCATCATTTTCGGGATCTTCTACTTCATCGTTTTCCGCCCGATGCGCAAGCGCCAGCGGGAGACCGAAGCGATGCTGCGGAGCCTCGAACGCGGGGCCCGGGTGGTGACGACCGGCGGCATACACGGGACCATCGCCGGGATTCAGGGTGACATCGTGCAGCTCAAGGTCGCCGAGTCGGTCAAGCTGCAGATCTCGAAGAGCGCTGTCGCCAGCGTGATCGACAGAAAGCACTGAGCGCCAGGACGGCAGTTCGAGCAGCCTACTGATGGCCCGACGCCTTCGCCTCAAAGGAGTCCTGCTCCTTCTCCTGGTGGCGGGGCTCGTCTACGTGGTCAACCCGCCCCGGGACACCCTCGTGCTGGGGCTGGATCTGCAGGGCGGCATTCACCTCGTGATGCGGGTCCACACCGAGGACGCGGTGCGGGTGCTGACCGACGAGACCGCCGAGCAGTTCGCCGAGAACCTCGACAACCAGGAAATCGACTTCGCGGACATCGAAACCGAAGGACTGGGACAACTCACCATCCTGAACCTGGATGAGTCACGGCTCCGTGAAGTCCGGGACACTGTCGCCTTCAGCTGGCCGGGCTGGGACCTGCGGAGCGCCGGCGGCGGCGACTGGTCGTTCAACCTCCGCCCCAGCGAAGAGATCGTGGTCCGCGAACAGACGGTCACCCAGGCGATGGAGACCATTCGCCGCCGGGTGGACGAGCTGGGGGTCGCGGAGCCGGTGATCACGACCCACGGGAACACCGGCGACCAGATCCTCGTGCAGTTGCCCGGCTACGAAGACGTGGCGCGGGCCAAGGAGATCATCCAGGCCACGGCCCAGCTCGAACTCCGGCTCGTGCAGGCGGGGCCCGCCCTCGACGAGGCGGCCCTGCCCCCGCTGAACAGCTCGGTGGAGAACATTCCGACGGAACTGCCCACCGGCGCGATCGGCTACTACCAGGTCAACCGGGTCGCCGCCATCACCGGCCGCGACCTCCGGAACGCCCGGCAGGCGATCGACTTCCAGACGAACACCCCCAACGTGGAGTTCAGCCTGCACGCCGAGGGCGCCTCCCGGTTCCGCGACTTCACCGGCGCCAACGTGGGCCGCCAGATGGCCATCGTTCTCGATGACTTGGCGGTCTCCGCCCCGGTCATCCAGAGCCCGATCTACGACCAGGGCCAGATCACCGGGAACTTCACCGTGGACGAAGCCGTGGATCTGGCGCTGGTGCTGCGCGCCGGAGCGCTCCCCGCATCCCTCGAGTACCAGGAGGAACGCACCGTCGGACCTTCCCTCGGCGCGGACTCGATCCGCAGCGGGGTGACGGCATCGCTCGCCGGCCTGGCGGGCGTTTTGCTCTTCATCATCTTCTACTACCGGCTCTCGGGAATGAACGCCGTCGTCGCGTTGCTCCTGAACCTCCTGATCCTGGTGGGCGCGATGGCGTACTTCGCCGCCACCCTGACGCTCCCGGGCATCGCCGGCGTCATCCTGACCATCGGCATGGGGGTGGATGCGAACGTGCTCATCTTCGAGCGCATCAAGGAGGAAATGCGAACCGGAAAGCCCCCCCGGACGGCCATTTCGGTGGGGTTCTCGCGCGTCTTCTGGACGATCGTGGATGCGAACATGACGAGCCTGGTAGCCGCCGCCATCCTCTTCCAGTTCGGCACCGGCCCCGTCCAGGGGTTCGCGGTGACCCTCAGCATCGGGCTGGTGAGCAACGTGTTCACCGCCATGTTCGTGTCTCGCTACATCTTCGATCTGGTGCTCTCCGGACGGCGCCAGGTCGCCGCGCTCAGCATCTAGCGGGCTGGCGGGAACCGAATGGACATCCTCGGCGACACCCGGATCGACTGGATCAAGTACCGCTGGTGGTTCGCCGGCATCTCCCTCGCCCTCCTCGTCGCCGGCGTCTTCGACGTGATCCGCAAGGACGGTCTTCGCTACGGGATCGATTTCTCGGAGGGCACCATGGTGGTGGCCAAGTTCGCCGAGGCGCCGGAAATCGATGAGGTGCGGGCCGTCGTCAACGATCTGGGGTACGGGAGCGCGGTCATCCAGAGCTACGACCGCCCCGAAATGAACCAGGTCATGATCCGGGTCGAGAAGGCGGCGGAAGACGAAACCGGGGGGGCTGCGGGCCAGCAGTCAACGGAAGCCGGAATCGACGAGACGGCCAACCGGATCCTCGCGGCTTTGAGGGGCGGGGCCGCCGGCGAGCTGGTCTCCTCGAGCACCGAAATCGTGGGGCCGGTGGTGGGCGAGGAACTCCGGCGGCGCGCGCGGAACGCCACTCTGATGGCTCTCTTCGCGATGCTCATCTACATCGGTTTTCGATTCGAGCCGGTGTACGGGGTCGGCGCCACCGTAGCGGTCATCCACGACGTGCTGGTGACGCTCGCTCTCGTGTCCCTCTTCAACTACGAGATCAGTCTGAACGTAATCGCCGCGTTCATGACACTCGTGGGCTACTCGGTGAACGACACGATCGTCATCTTCGACCGGGTGCGGGAAAACCGCCACATCCATCGGCGTCTGGATCTCGGGGCGATCGTCAACCTGTCGATCAACCAGACCCTCCGGCGCACCGTTCTCACCTCGGGGCTGACCCTCCTCGCCGTGGGGGCGCTGCTGACCTGGGGCGGCGAGGTGCTCCGGGCCTTCTCCTTCGTGCTGGTGGCCGGGGTCTTCGTGGGCACGTATTCCTCGATCGCGATCGCTTCACCGATCGTGCTGTGGTGGCGCTCGGTACGCGGCGGGACGGCCGCCACCGCGGAGCAGCAGCGGCCGCAGGCGCCCCCGGTCAGGGTCTGACTCCCCTCGGCGCCAAGTTCGCGCGCTCCCGCGCCGGCGGGCCGCTAGACTCGGCGAGCGAGGTTCGTACGAAGTGCCGCCTGGACGCTCAAGGGGAAGGACGCGGGTCGGCCTCGGGATGCCACACACGCCCTCGCCCGGCTTCGGTATTTCCCTGCCGCTCGGAATCACGCTGCACGGCGCTCTGCTGGCGGCGCTGCTTCACCCCTCCTTCGAGGTGCGCACTGACCAGCTTCCCGCGTTCGAGGCGTACCGGATCCATCTCTTTGCGCCTCCCGCGGCCGCGCTCCGCCTGGGGGACCCCACCGCGGAACCCGAACCCGAGCAATCGACGGGAGCAATCCGCGATACGGTGGCAAGGCTCGCTCCCCTCTTCGCGCGCACGGATCTGGTCGAGGTGCTCGAAGCGATCGAGATCCCGTCGTCGTTCGGGGCCGAGCACGGGATTCCGGACGGATTCTGGGAGGGGCTGGAATTCGGGGAACCGGCCGGCGTGGTCGGCGGGATTCCCGGAGGCGTTCCGGGCGGACAGATCGGCGGCCTCCGGGCAGCGGCCGATCCCGTGCTCCCTCCGCCGGACGAACCCCCCGCGGCGCTTTCGATGCCGCGTCCGCGCTTCCCGAAGCAGGCGCTGCGGGACGGCGTCCGCGGGCGGGTCGTCCTGCGGGGCCTGATCACGGAGCGCGGGACGGTGGAAGTCCTCCGGGTTCTCCGCTCCGTCCCGGGACTGAACGCGGAGGCCATTCGGGTCGTGGAGTCGGAATGGCGGTTCCGCCCGGCCCAGCGGAACGGCCGGCCGGTGGCCTCGCTCAGCAACCTCGTGGTTCGTTTCTCCCTCCGTTGAACGAGGCCGGCGACGGGGATTCCCGCGGTCCGCTGCGCTCCGCGGATGGCCCCGGCGGCCTCCGCTCCAGGGAGAGACAAACGGGAAGCAACGCGGCCGCCACGGGCCGTCCCGGGACCGCGGCGCGAGCCCCTCACGGCGGTCCGCCCAGGCAGTGATTCTCGGTTGACATGGCGGGGGCCCGAGTGCTAGTTTCTCCACCTTCATCAGGCAGCCTGGCAAGTCGTCTGCCGTCCCGCAGGGGCCTCGGACCCGGCGGCTATCCGGGCTGTTGTCAGCTTCCCCCTTCGCCTTCTCCCCGCTGTTGAGGGAGGGGCGGATCGGGAAAGGAGCCTAACGTGTCAAGAGAGCCAAACTTCAAACTGGCGGGCCGCGACCAGAATCTCGGCCGTTCCCTCGGCAGTTTCGCCTTCTCGTTTCTGCTCCAGGGCGGCGCCGTGGTGGCGTTCATCGTCATTCCCATTCTCGCTGTCAACCTCCCCACTCCGGAAGGCATCATGACCTTCATGGCCGCGGCCCCGCCACCGCCACCGCCGCCGCCGCCGCCACCGCCACCGAAGGCCAGGCGCCGCGCTGCTCCGAAGCCGGTTCTCAACACGACTCCGCAGTTCGTGGCGCCGGTGGACATTCCGGACGACCTCGGTGACGCCGGGGTGGACTTCGGAGTTCCCGGCGGCGTCGAGGGTGGAGTTCCCGGCGGGATCATCGGCGGTATCGTCGGCGGCCTGCCTTCGGGCCCCCCGCCCCCGCCGCCCAAGGCCGCTCCGGTCCGCGTCGGCGGAGAGATCCGGGAGCCGACCCGCACGGTCTACGTGCAGCCCATCTATCCGGAAATCGCCAAGCAGGCCCGCGTCTCGGGAGTGGTGATCCTCGAGGCCATCATCGACCCGTCCGGCAACGTGACGAACATCTCGGTGCTTCGCTCGATTCCCCTGCTCGACCAGGCGGCAATGGACGCGGTGCGGCAGTGGAGATACCAACCCACTCTGCTCAACGGCGTGCCGGTTCCCATCGTCATGACCGTGACGGTAACCTTCAACCTTGGCTGACGCCGATCCGGAACGACGACCCCGGAAGCCCGGTTTTCCAGTCCAGACCACCCAGTTTCATCAAGGCTGATTTCGCCCTGCCCACGATGCGGATTGACCGGATCCCAGCGATCCGACTCGTACCGATCCTCAGTCCGGTCCCGGGCAGGAGAAGCCAAACGCTTTTTTCCTAGATCCCAGGAGGACGAACGGAATGTCTTTTGACTTGCTTGAGATCTGGTCCCACATGGGGCCGGCTGCAAAGCTCATCAACGGCGTGATGGCCATCATGTCGGTTTATTCGCTCTCGGTCATGATCGAGCGCTGGCTGACCTACCAGAAGGCGAAGGGCCAGTCGCGCGGCTACTCCGTGCGCATCGCCAAGGAGCTCAAGGCAGGCAACATCGACAGTGCCATCAAGGTGAGCAAGGACAAGGATGTCAAGAACAGCCACCTCGCCAAAGTGCTGCTGGCCGGACTTCAGGAAATCCAGTTCCAGACCGAGGAAGGTAGCGGGGACAAGGACATCACGATGGAAGCGGCCCACCGGGCCATCCAGCGGGCCACCGCCATCAGCATGATGGACCTGCGCCGCAATCTTTCGGGCCTTGCCACTGTAGGCGCCACCGCTCCCTTCGTGGGCCTTCTGGGAACCGTGCTCGGCATCATCACCGCGTTCCGCGGCATGGCGCTGACGGGTTCCGGCGGAATCGGCGCGGTGTCGGCCGGCATCGCGGAGGCGCTCATTGCGACCGCCTTCGGACTTTTCGTCGCCATCCCGGCCGTGTGGGCGTTCAACTACCTGACGAACCGGGCCGATGGGTTCGGCGTCGAGATGGACAACGGCGCCTCCGAGCTCATCGACTTCATGGCCCGCCGCTAACGCGGCTTCATCGGAGTCACCCTTCAATGCCCCGCTGGCGCCACCTCGAGGCCGTTTCCGGCTTCGGGGGGATTGCGCGCCGGCGGGCCCCATTCCGGCCCCGCCCAGGGCGGCGGCGGACAGGGAAACCAAGGAGTAAAGCGTCATGGGAATGGCAGGACTTGGTAGCAAGGACGTCAACGCCAACATCAACGTGACACCCCTCGCGGATGTCATGCTGGTGTTGCTCATCATCTTCATGGTTGTGACGCCGCTTCTGCAGAAGGGAGTGGACGTCAAGCTTCCGATAGCCGACTACGGCATCGATCACGCGGACAGTGACGATGTCGTCAACGTTGCCATCCGGGAGGATGGGGCGATCTATCTCGACCTCATCTCCGTCCCCAGGCAGGAGTTGCCGAACCTCCTCGTGGAGAAGTTCGCGGGCAAGACGGACAAGATCCTCTACCTGAAGGCCGACGAGCGGCTTCCGTACCACGAAGTGCTCGGCCTCATGTCGCTCTGTCGCGATGGCGGAGCCGACGAGATCGGCCTCATCACCGAACGAGCGGCCGAGTAGCAGCCTCCAGCAGGGCGCGCGCCCAGGAGAAACCATCATGGGAATGGCAGGATTCGCCTCCGGCGGAGTCACTTCCGACATCAACATCACACCGCTCATTGATGTGCTTCTGGTGCTCCTGATCATCTTCATGGTCGTCACCCCGCTGACCCAGCAGGGGCACGACGTGGAAATGCCGGACAACCAGGACCAGGTCATTGACGCGGAACCGGATCCGAACCAGTTGGTGCTGAGCATCGACTCGTCCGGACAGGTGACCATCAACAAGCAGGTCGTCGAGCCGGAGGAGCTCCCCCTGCGTGTCCGCGACATCTTCGAGACCCGCGCCGACAAGACGATCTTTCTCAAGGCCGATCCCTTCCTGTCGTACGGACAGGTGGTTTCCGTGCTGGACATCGTGAAGGGGAACGGCGTCGAGCGCGTCGGGATCGTCGCCCAATAGCTGCTCGCGCAGCCTCAGAGGAGATCACAAGCAGTGGCCCTAAACAGAAAACAGACTGTCCTCGTTTCGGTGGGCGTCGCTTTGGTGCTCCTGATCGGATTGTTCATTTCGCCCGCTCCTCCTCTTCGCGGAGGACTCCCGAACTACATCGACATGCTGCAGGCCATGCGGGCCTTCGGCAAGGCGAACGAAGCCTACGGGAGACGGGAATACGAGGATGCGATCCGCTTCTACCAGGAAGCCACCGAGAACGCGCCCGCGGACAACCCCCTCATCCAGACGACGTTGCATTTCTTCAGCGCCAGCAGCAACCACCTGCTCTACAGCCCGACGACCTTCGACGATCCGCAGAACGAGGAATACCTCGACAACGCACTCGACGGTTACGAGGACACCATCGCCGCCGTCGAAGAGGCGCTCGCGGACCCGGCCCTGGGCCAGGCGGCAAGGGACAGCATTCAGCTCTATGAACGCTACGCCTCCGAACAGCTTGCCGGCATCCACCGCGACCACCTCGACGATCTTGAAGGCGCCGAGTACTACTTCAACCGTCTGATCGAAATGAATCCGGACACTCCGGAGCTTTACTACGGCCTGGCCGACGTGTACGAGCGGTTCCACGATCCCGAGATCAACCCGCTCTTCGAGAAGGCCATCGAGGCGTACAAGGTTCCCGTGGAGATGAATCCCGACGATCCGATCGCCTACCGGCAGGTCGCCAACCTGTTCAACAAGTACGGCCGTTTCGACGAGACGATGGAATGGCTCGAACAGGCCCGAGACGTAAACCCCGACAACCCGGAGGGGTATTACCTCATCGCGACCTACTACTGGGACAAGGTGTATCGGGATCCGGACCTGTCGGAGCGGCAGCGTCGCGAGTTCATCGACCTGGGCCTCGCACAACTCGACGCGGCTCTTGAGCGCAACGACGAGTACGTGGACGCCCTCGTCTACAAGAACCTGCTCCTGCGGGAGCTGGCGAAGGTAGATCCGCGCAACGCCGACGCCTTGACTGCCGAAGCCGACGAGTACCGGAACCGGGCGATCGAGATTCGAGACCGGTTGGCGGAGGAAGCGGCCGCCGCTGCTGCTGCCGCCGCCGAGGCTACGCAGGAGCGCTAGACAGGCGCGTTTCCCGAGGAGACCGGGAAAAGACATCAGGCCCCGTCGACCGCGTGCTTCGGCCGCGGCCGACGGGGTTTTTCGCTGCCGGCCGCCGCCCGGATCCCGCCACGGGCTGCTAGGGTAAGCCGGGAGGCAGGCCGGCGACGATGAAGCGCGAGACAGGCAGGCGATGATTCGGTTCGAGACGATTCGGGACCGGGTTCGCGCGTACCAGCCCGACGCCGATTTCGACCTGCTCCGCGCGGCCTACGTGGTGGCCGCGAAGGCGCATCAGGGGCAGGTTCGCCTCTCGGGCGAGCCCTATCTGAACCATCCGCTCGAGGTAGCCGGGATCCTCGCGGACCTGAAGCTCGACATCGTCTCGGTGGCGTGCGGGCTCCTCCACGACGTGGTCGAGGACACCGAGGTCACGAACGAAGACCTCGAGCGCCGGTTCGGCCGGGATGTGAGCCGGGTGATCGACGGCCTCACCAAGCTGAGCCGCGTGGAGTTCAGTTCCGCGGAGGCCAACCAGGCAGAGAACGTCCGCAAGATGATCATCGCGATGACCGACGACACCCGAGTCATCCTGATCAAGCTCGCCGACCGGCTGCACAACATGCGGACGCTCGACTTTCTCCGGGAGGAGAAGCGGCAGCGAATCGCCACCGAGACGCTGGATGTCTACGCCCCGATCGCGGGGCGGCTTGGAATCGGCCGCATCGAAGCCGAGCTTCAGGACCTGGCGCTGCGTCACCTCGAACCGCAGACCTACAAGGTTCTCGAGGCCCGGGTCAAGGCCAAGAAACGATGGGCCGAGGACTTCATCCGTGATCTCAGCCGGACGCTGAAGCGCGAGCTGCAGGCGGAGGAGATCCCGGGTGAACTGTCCGGCCGCACCAAGAGCATCTACTCCATCTATCGCAAGATGCATCGGCAGCAGATCGAGCTCGATCAGATGTACGACTTCATCGCGCTGCGGCTGGTGACCGATACGGTGCCCCACTGCTACACGGCGCTGGGCGTGATTCACAACGTGTGGAAGCCCATCCCGGGACGCATCAAGGACTTCATCGCGATGCCGGGCGTCAATGGCTACCAGTCCCTCCATACGAGCCTGATGACCGAGTCGGGGACGCACTTCGAAGTCCAGATCCGCACGACCGACATGCACCGGGTGGCGGAAGAGGGCATCGCCGCCCACTGGAGCTACAAGTCCTCCGGCAGTTACGGCGAACAGGACATCAAGCGCTTCGCCTGGCTGCGCCAGGTCCTCGAATGGCAAAAGGAAGTCAAGGACCCCCACGAGTTTCTGAGCAGCCTCAAGATCGACCTGTATCCCGACGAAGTCCACTGCTTCACCCCGCGCGGGGAGGTCAAGTCGCTTCCCCGCGGAGCGACACCCGTCGACTTTGCCTACGCCATCCATACGGAAGTTGGGCATGGCTGCATCGGCGCACGGGTCAACGGCGCCATGGCCCCCCTTCGGTACGAGCTGCGGAACGGGGACATCTGCGAGATCCTGACCCGCAAGAACCATCTGCCGAGCGAGGACTGGCTCAAGATTGCCCGCACCAACCGGGCGAAGAGCAAGATCCGGGCGAGGCTCAACGCCGAGGCCAAGCGGGAGAGCATCGAGATCGGCCGGAAACTGCTGGAGAAGGAAGCGCGTTCCCACGGTTTGAGCCTGCGGCGGGTCCGCTCCGCTCCCGGACTCGCCGAAGCCATGAAGCGGCACGGGGCTCCGAACCTGGACGACCTGTTTGCGGCCATCGGCTACGGCAAGGTTTCGGCTGCCCGCGCCCTGGCCGACGCCGTCCCCGCCGACCAGCTCAAGCGCGCACCCGAGAAGGAACCCGCCCCGGAGTCGGGTTTCGCAGGCGCCGTCCGACGCATCATCGGACGTGATCCGGGGCAGATTCTCGTGAGCGGCCAGAACGACATCCTGGTGCACCGGGCCCGCTGCTGCTCTCCCCTACCGGGCGAAGCGATCGCCGGGTACATCACCAAGGGAAAAGGCGTCGCGGTTCATGCGGCCAAGTGCAGGCACCTCGCGGACCTCGCCCGGGACCCCGAACGTCAGGTGGACGTGTCCTGGAAGTCCACCAGCGGCACCCGGTACGACGCCGGCTTCCTCGTGCGCGTCGAGAACCGCAAAGGCATGCTCGCGGACATCACCAAGATCATCGCCGAGGCCGACACCGACATCCGGGCGTTCGAAGGCGCCGCCGACGATGCGGAGCGCGGCGACATCTATGTGACCGTCGCGGTGGAAAACGCCAAGGAGGTCGGCGCCATCTCCCGCCTGCTCCAGACGGTCCCCGGCGTGATCGAGGTCCAGCGCGGATCCCCGTCCCGATAGGCAGGGCGTTCCGGACCGGGGCGGCCGTCCGGCCGCGGAACCGGGACGCGGACCGAGCCCGGCGAAGCTAGCCGACCGGGGTCGGGAGGTCTTCCTGCTGCCTCGCGAGCCGGCGCAGCAGGTGATGGCTGTAGATCCCGGTCTCGTGGCCGTCGTTCCAATGGATCTGCACGCCGTAGTTACCGACGGGGACGAGCTGCCGGGGCGCGAAGTTGGTCGGCAGCAGCAGGGTCAGCGACCGGCGCTTGCCGCTCCATTCGTCCACACAGGTGGCGCACGGGCAGTGGTTGCGCAGGAACTCGAATCCGAAACGGTCTTCCGAACCGTCGTGCCAGCGCACCACCACCGTGTCGCTTTCCGTCCGTACCGATTCGGCCACACCACTCTGTGCGGCCTGGTTGGATCGCGCCACTTCGAGTGCGACCCGGCGGGCGATTTCGCGATAGGCGACGGCGGCGGGACTCTCGGGGTCGCGAACGACGGTAGGCGTTCCCTCATCTCCGGCGACCACCACCCGCGGGTCGAGCGGCACGCCACCCAGGAAGGGCAGCCCCAGATCCCCGGCGACTTCCTCGCCGCCACCGGTCGAGAAGATGTTGGTGCACTCCCCGCAGTGGGGGCAGGCGAACGAACTCATGTTCTCGATCACGCCCAGCACGGGAACGCGTACGGGCTGGAACATCCGGAGCCCCTTCTCGGCGATCGTCCGGGCCACCGCCTGTGGCGTCGTAACGATCACCGCTCCCGCGAGCGCTGCCGTCTGGGCAATCGTGAGTTGAACGTCTCCGGTCCCGGGCGGAAGATCCACGATCAGATAGTCCAGCTCTTCCCAGACGACTCCAGAGAAAAACTGCTGAACGAGCCGTGAAGCCATCGGCCCGCGCCAGATGACCGGGGTCTCCTTGGAGGAGAGCATGCCCATGGAGATGAACCGGACTCCATGCGCCTCGAGCGGAAGGAGGCGGCGCCGATCGTCCGTTGCCGGACGGTCGTCCCGGCCGAACATGGTGGTCTGCGAGGGACCGTAGACGTCAGCGTCCAGAAGCCCGACGCGAGCGCCGTCGGCCGCCAGAGCGACGGCGAGGTTCGCCGAGACCGTGCTCTTGCCTACCCCGCCCTTGCCGGACGCGACGGCTACCACGTTCTGGACCCCTTCCGGCTTGGTGGGATTCGGCATGGGAGCCCGCGGCCCGGGAGCCCCGGACGGAGGGCCCGGATCCTGCTCCACGCGGGATGTCGGCGAGGCGCTCACTTCAGTGCGGACCGCCACTTCCGCCCGTTCGATCTCCGGCAGCCGGAGCAGCGCCGCGCGAACCTGTTCCCGGATCTCGTCCGCGACTTCACTCCCGACGTTCGGGAGCGTCACGGTGACGCTGACGATCGGCCGGCAGATACGGATGTCGGCAACCTGGCCAAGCGCCACGATGCTCTCGCCGCCGAACTCGCGATTCCGGATCGAGGCGAGGACTTCCAGAACCTGTTTCTGATCGAGTTGGGACATGGGGGGTGCGGGGAACGCTTTGGGG
>VXWI01000050.1 GCA_009835985.1 Acidobacteriota bacterium
TGCCGAACACCGGGGTCGCTCCCGTCAACGGGCGCAAGCGCCCGCGCGTCACCGCCGCCCCTGCGGCTGCGGCACAAACGCAACGATGCCAGCCACTTGTGGCATCGTCGTCGTGTCACATCCGAGCGCGTTTCCCGTGCACAACGACCCCGATGTCGATGTGCATTTCCGGATCGGCAACGGGCCACGTCCACGGCCGGTCAAATTCCGCCTCCGGCGAGGCGGCTCGAACGCCACACCGAATGGCCGTCGATCGTTCCTCCGGGGAGGCCCGATCGGAGCAGTTCCTTCATCTCGCCGATCCGCTGGAGACAGGCTTGGAAGCCGCCCATTTCCTCGACCGCCGCGTCGTCCATGCCGAGGATGGCATTCTCGATGCGCGTGATCTCGCGCCGGGCCGCAACGGCGGTTCCGGGCGATTGGACGGGACGCGCGTCCGCGTCCGCATTGGTCCAGTTCCCGAGGATCGTCCGCGCCCGCTCAAGCGGCCTCCGGGCGCACGCGACCCCGGCGACCTCGACCAACAGGCCCAGTTCCCTCAGCGCCTCCCAGAGCTTCAGGTGCCGGTCCCGCCACGAACGGAGCGCGGTCGAGGTGTCCCAGCCGGGATCGGCGTGGACGAACACCGCGCGGCGGGAGTCCAGCGCCACGGGCATCCCGCGCGGGAAGTAGCGCCGCGCGCCCCCGGCGGCGCCCCGGTAGACCCTGACGGGCATCGCCGGGCGCCCGATGCCCATCGCCTCGAACGCGGCAACCTTCTCGGCGTCGGTGGGTAGCCAGGGCAGGTCCGGATGCTCGATCACGTAGTCGAACGAGAGCAGGCGGCGCACGGCCACCTCCGTCGCGGTGATCCTCCGTAGGCGGATACCTTCGGCCCCGAGCGCCCGGTAGACGCCGCGCGCGCAGACCCGGCAGACCTTCAGGTCTCCGACCATCTCCTCGGCGGCGAGCCTTCTCCGCGTCAGGAACTGCACGAACCGGAGCGTCTTGAAGCGGTCCATGCCGAACCAGTCCGACAACTGCGAGCGGGTGAACACGCCGCCGTGCAGGCTCGCCAACGCGATCCACTCGGCGCGGCGGCCCGTCAGGCCGAACGGCTCCAGCGCCTTCTCGCGCCCTCTCAGATGGTCGATCAATGCGTTCGCCCTCGGTCAGGGGCTCTGCCGTGACATGAAGGTTCTGCTCCAGCGATAGGATCCGGATCCCGCAGCGGGTATCGGGGTGCGGTGAAGGTGTCGCCGCCAGTAGGAATCGGAAGAGCGCCTTCGGCGGCGTCAAGCCGTGGGCGCGGGCAATCGTCCCGAGCCATCCGGTGCGGTCCGGGATGCGGAACGGTCTCCGGCAACCCGCTCCTCCATCGCTTCCCGTAGAGCTCAAGGGGCTCGGGTGTGGTTCTAGAAGCCAACGGTGCCGCACTGGTCAAGCGGCCTTCGTCAAGCGAGATTCCGTTGCGCAGATCGTGCAGTCCATCGAGAGAGGAATCGAACGATGGCACGCACGAAACGAAGTCGGCGCTCGTACGGCGCCGGCGAATGGGGCCGTAACCGGGTCCGGATCTTCCCGGACCCGAAGACCGGCAACTTCCAGATTGAGTGGCGCGAGAACGGGCGAAGGCGGAGCCGGTCGCTCGGACACCGCGACTGGGCGAGGGCGAAGAAGCAGGCGGACGAGTTCGCTGCCGGGTTCCTTGGCCCGAGCCTGAACGGCACGGCGGAAGCCGAGCCGGAGCCGCTCACCTTGGAAACGCTTTTTGAAATCTACGGTGAGGAGGTCACGCCCACCAAAGGGAGGTATTCGCGGGGGCACGACCGGGCGGCGACAAGGATGTTTCTCCGGTTCTTCGGACGGGACCGCGATCCGGCCACCCTGTCCCAGCGGGACTGGGATCGCTTCATTCGCGAACGGAGGGCGGGCAGGATCGGACCGAGCGGTAGGCCCGTATCCGACCGGATGGTCCAATGCGATCTCAAGTTCCTGATCGCGGTCCTGAATTGGGCCGCGAGGTCGAGGGACGAACGGGGCCGCCTGCTCCTCGAATCGAATCCGCTGAAGGGACTGAGGACGCCCACGGAGAAGAATCCGAAGCGGGTGGTTCTCGCCCAGGAGGAGTACCAAGCCCTTCTGACGGTGTGCCACCAAGTGGACTGGCGGTTCCACGTCGCGCTCGTACTCGCGCACGAGACCGGACACAGGATCGGCGCGATACGTCATCTTCGGTGGGTGGATATCGACTTCGAGGGCCGGGCCATTCTCTGGCGCGCCGAGCACGACAAGTCGGGACACGAACACGTCACGCCCGTTACCCCCGAGACGCTCGAAGCCTTGGAAGAGGCGCGCAAGAACAACCCCGGAGCCGGGGAAGCCCCGGTGCTACCCGCGCCCAAGAACCCCTCGAAGTGCATGGGACCCACGTTGGCGCAAGGGTGGTGGGGCAGGGCCGAGAGGCTCGCGGGGCTGGAGCCCCAGCCGGGAAGGGGCTGGCACTCGCTGAGGCGCAAGTTTGCCAGCGACATGATGGACCAGCCGCTGAAGGTGCTCTGCGAGTTGGGCGGCTGGAAGACCGCCAAGACGGTGCTTGAGTGTTATCAGCACGCGGACGAAGGACAGCTTCGGAAGGCACTGGAAGCCCGCAGAAGAGCTTGCGGCTAGATCCGCAATCGGCGGGAGTCAAACGGCTGGAATCCTTCCGGCCAAATTCGTAAACTCAACGGCCATAGTAATATGAGAATCCACCAACGTCCGTCGGACGGCCGCTACCTCGGCACGCTCGAGACGGGCACCGCCGCGCTGCCCGACATGCCCGATGCCTTCGGTCCGGACGGACTCGTCGCCTTCATCGACACGGACGAGTTCGACGTCCCCGTCATCACGGTGTGGCGGCTCCCGCCCGCGATCCGCCTCGAATCCGCACGACCGCCACGACCCTAGGCATCCGCCTCCGGCCGGCGGAACGTGTTCCGCACGCGGAGCGATCGCCGGAAGTAGGCCGTCCAGATCGTCGCCCACGCCAGGGACCCGACGACGATGGTCACGAGGATCGCGATTGCGGCCACCCATTCCTCGGGGCTCCGCCTCTGCACCGCCCCTTCGGTCTCCAGATTGAAGGGGACGGCGGCCGCCCGCAGCGTGATCACGAGGGCGACGACCCACATCGCGACGACGTTCCACCGCGGGGCTCGTGGCGACTTCAGGAGGATGAGGGCGAGCGGGGACGCGAGGAGAAGGAAGATCGCGACGAGCAGCCAGATGGCGTAGTCGAGAAGCCACCCCGACAGGCCCGCCGAATGGACGAGCAGGAAGGGGATGGAACCACAGACGTAAACCAGCAGCCAGCCTCCCACGCCGACCGGCGTGTTTCCGTCGATCGCGGTCTCCGTGCCTGGAGCTGGTCCCATCAGGGCGCCAGCCATTCCGGCGCGTGCAGGGCGCCCGCGACGCCGTGCGCCATCCGGCGCCGCGAGATCGCCACGGTCGTGCGGGCGCGCTCCCCCGTCACGGTCGCATCGATCTCCGAGGCCGCTCGGAGGCCCGACTGGAGGGCTCCCTGCATCCACCCCCGCTCCCCCGAGGCGTGCTCGCCAGCGAAGTGAATGGGGCCCTCGGGCGATGCCAGTTCCGGGTGCTCGGCGAACGGGGGATCGTTCCGGGTGTAGGCGGCCCCGATCCAGGGCTGGTGCTCCCACGCGAAGTGGGTGCCGCGCTCCGCGACCTCGCGGGAGCCAGGGAACCAGCCATCAAAGCGACCGATGAAATCGGGGACGATGGCGCCGGGCTCCATCGCCGCGACCGCGCGCGCCATGTCTCCGTACATGTAGGACATCAGGATCCCCCGAGGTCCCGGCTGGTTCCAGGTCGGATGCCACATTTCCGAGAACCCCCCGACAAACGACAGCCCCCATCCGTTCAAGCCGTCCCCCTCCCAGTTCCGTTCCGCGTACTGGACGTAGACCCGGGTGACGTCCTGGTAGGAAGTGGCCGCGAAGGCCGCTCGCTTCGCCGCCGAGAGGATGGGGTCGAACACGATCCTGTCGATGACGGGGAGGGGAACCGTACAGATAAGGTGGCCGCCCCTCAGTTCCTCCGCCGCGTCGCCGGTTCCGTAAGAGGCCACGACGCCGGCCTCGTCCCGGACCACCCTCGTCACCGGCGAGCCGTACCGCACCCGGTCTCCGAGCGCATCGGCAAAGGCGATCGGCAAGGCGTCGGTCCCCGCCGGAATCTTGAGCCACGCGTCCCGCCCCCCAACGAGGAACACGCCCGGCGTCTCACGGTAGCGGTCTCCCCGCTCGGGAACGATGAGGTACTCACCGTCCTGCGTATAGAAGGGAGAGGTCTCGATCCCGAAGTGATCGATGTAGCCGAGCGTTCGATCGTGGTCCGGCGGGATGCGGGCCGGGCCGGATTCGGCGATGAGTCCGTCGTCGAAGGGCTCGCGAAGTGTCTGTACCCGACCCCCCGCTGCGTTTCCTGCCTCCAGAACCCGGACATCGTGCCCCGCGCGGACCAACTCGTAGGCGGCGACCAGCCCGGCAAGACCGGCGCCCACCACGATCACGTCGACCCGATCTGCGGGTGGGGGCGGTGGCGGCACACTGCCGATCGGACCCATGCCGTCGCCCGAGCAGCCGGTGCCCAGGGAGAGAGAGACCAGAGCACCACTGCCGCGGGCGAGAAAGTCCCGGCGGCTGAGCGTCGTCTTGTTGTTCACGCTTGACAACGCTCCGGTCGGGGCGCATGATCCGCAATCCGAATAAAAACCGAACATCAAGCCCCACGGAGCATCCATGTCCTACGCCGAAGGTCTCGCCGCGCAGCTTTCCATGTCCAGGAGCCTGTTCAAGAAGACGCTCGAGACGTTCACGGAGGAGGATTCGGGTTTCGGGCCCAACCCGGAGGTCTTCACCGTGGCCGGACACGTGGCGCACGCCGCCGGTACGGTGGACTGGTTCGTCGATGGCGCCTTCGGCGATGGCTGGAACATGGACTTCCAGGGACATCTCGAGGAGACGAGGGCCGTCACTTCACTGGCCGAGGCGATCGCGTGGGTCGACCGGGCCTACGGCCGGGCGATCGAGGTCATCGGGTCCGCCTCGGACGAGGATCTCCACGCGCCGATCGAAGATCCGCAGATCATGGAGGGGCAGCCTCGAGGGGCGATTGTGAACGGGATCGTGGATCACACGGCGCACCACCGGGGCGCGCTCACGGTCTACGCGCGCCTGCTCGGCAAGGTGCCCGTAATGCCGTACGCCTAGACCTCGCGCACGAAGAGCTGCGCGGCGGATTCGCGGCGCAGCGCGAGGAGGGTGCCCTCGACGGAGATGATCGGGTCTCCCGTGGGGGAATTTCGAACGCGGCGCAGTCGGCAGCCCGGCAGGATGCCGCGCTCGAGCAGCGGCTCGACCTCGTCGCTCGGGGCGTCGATGCGCTCGAGTTCGACCGTCTGCCGCAGCGGCACGTCCATCAGCGACGTACGGGAGCCGTTCGATCTTCCGTTCTTCACGCCGGGATTGTCCCTCACGTTGGTTTGACCGTCGGAGCGCAACATACTAGCGTCTTCCTCGGTTGAGAACCAGTCTCAACTAACGATAATCGTTATCGGTAGTTTCCCGTCATGTCCCCAGTCGCGACCCCAGCGCGCGCCGATCGCGGAGCCGGTGCGGACGCGTCCGCTTCCGGGCCGCCCGTCGTGGCCCTCATCGGTCCGCCCAACTCGGGCAAGACGACGCTCTTCAACCGTCTGACCGGACTGCGGCAAAGGGTCGCGAACTATCCCGGCGTCACGGTCGAGAAGCACGTCGGCCGAGCGCGCTTCGCCTCGGGCCTCGACTTGGACATCGTCGATCTGCCGGGAGTCAGCGGCTTCTCGGCCCGTTCCCCCGATGAGCGCGTCACGCGCGACGTGCTGGAAGGGCGGATCGAAGGGCTGCGAGAGCCCGAGGCCATCGTGCTCATCGTCGACGCCGTCCGGCTCGAGACGCAGCTCATGCTCGTCGGCCCCGTGCTCGAACGGGAACGCCCTACGCTCCTCGTCCTCAACATGGCGGACGAACTCGAGGCGGGGGACGGCACGCTCGACGACGAGGCGCTCGCCGCCGCCTTCGGCGTGGAAGTGGTCCGGACGGACGCGCGTACGGGGCGGGGCGTCGACGCCGTCGCCGAATTCCTGGACCGCGTGGCCGTGCGCTCTGCGACAACCGCGGCCGGCACGCCGTCGAAGGCGGGTTCCGAGGCCGGACGCGCCGGGCTGCCGACGATGGACGCGCTCTCCCGGCGCCGCGAGGTGGTTCAGACCGCGCTCGCCGCCGCGAAGTACCGCTCGGCCGGCCCGCCGAAGCTGACGCAGCGTCTCGACGCCCTCTTCCTGCACCGGGTCGCGGGCCCGGCCGTGTTTCTCGTCCTCGCCGTGCTCGTGTTCCAGGCCATCTTCACGTGGGCCACGCCGATCATGGACGGGGTCGAACTCGGCATCGCCTCCTCCGGCGAGTGGCTCGCGGCGCGGCTGCCGGCGAGCTGGTTCCGGGATCTTCTCATCGATGGGGTCTGGGCGGGGGTCGGTTCCGTCCTCGTCTTCCTCCCCCAGATCCTCATCCTCTTCCTCTTCCTCGGTATCCTGGAGGACTCCGGCTACATGGCGCGGGCGGCCGTGATCGCCGACCGCACGATGCTGAGGGTCGGCCTTCAGGGACGAGCGTTCCTGCCGCTGCTTTCGGCCTACGCGTGCGCGGTCCCGGCGATCCTCTCCTCGCGCACGGTGGAGGACGAGCGCGACCGGATGGCGACCATGTTCATCGCCCCGTTCATGACCTGCTCGGCGCGGCTGCCGGTCTATGCGCTCCTGATCGCGGCATTCATCCCCGAGCGCCCGCTCCTGGGGCCGTTCGTCGGGACGCGGGCGGCGACGATGCTCGGCCTCTACGCGCTGGGCCTCGCCGCGGCTATCGGCACCGCCTTCCTGCTCCGGCGCACGTTCCTGCGGGGGAAGCCCGCCGGGTTCGTGATGGAACTGCCGCCGTACCGGATCCCGGCGCTACGGACGCTGGCCCTCCGCCTTCTCGACCGGAGCAAGATCTTCATCCGGAGGGTGGGGAAGATCATCCTCGCCGTGACCGTCGTCCTCTGGGTCCTGGCACAGTTCCCCCGGGTCGACGGCGCCCCGCCACCGGTCGAGGAGAGCGGGCTCGGACAGATGGGGCAGGTGATCGAACCGGCGATCGAACCGCTCGGGTTCGACTGGAGGATCGGGGTGGGTCTCGTCTCCTCGCTCGCGGCGCGCGAGGTCATCGTCGGCACGCTCGGCACCATCTACGGAATCGAGGACGGCGACGAGACGTCCCTGGAACTGAGGGCGGCGCTACAGCGGGACCTGGACTTCGGGGGGGCCATCGCCCTGCTCGTCTTCTTCGTGTTCGCCCTTCAGTGCATGTCCACGGTCGCCATGATGCGGAGGGAAACGGCGGGCTGGAAATGGCCCCTGGCCCAGTTCGGCTACATGCTCGCCCTCGCCTACGCCGGAGCCCTGGCCGCCAACCAGCTGCTCTGAAGCGGACCCACGCCCCCCCGGCTACTCTCGCCAGGCCTCCCCACCGGGGATTCCGCGGCTGAACAGCACTTCGAGACCCTGGGCCTCCGCCAGTCCTGCCTCCGCGGCCGCCCGCGTCGCGACGCTCGGCTGCAGATCTCGAAGGATCCCGCGCACGCGACCGCTGCGGGGGTCGCGCAGGATGGCTATGGGGACGTTGCTGTCGCCGTCCAGCGTGGCCGATCCCAGAGGCCCGGTGATGACGATGGTGGCCAGATTTTCTGCCCATCCGTCTCGTACCGGCAACGCAAAGGCGAAGCTCGAACTGCCGTCGCCGTCGGCTACCTCGGCCATGTCGAAGGTGAGCGAGAACAGTTCGGCGCCGCCCGAAGAGCGTCCGGAGAGCCGGTAGGGGCCGGCGGCGCGCGGCAACTGCGGCGGTGCGTCGACCACGAACGCCGGTTCCAGAAACGGCACGCTGTCGGCATCCGCGCCGCCCCAGAGGAGCAGAGCGCGGGTCGGCGGGAGGCGGTCCGCCGCAGCCGCGCTTTCGGTCTCGTTCATACGGAACCGAAGTGCCTTCGTGAAGTGATAGTCGCTGGTCCCGTCGGGCGGTCCGCAATACGTCATCAGGTCCGGTATCGAAGGCGGCACCAGCCCGCTGTCGAAGTCGTACCCCCAAGCCCCGGTCGATCCGTCCGGATAGGGGAACGAAGGGTCGACGCCGGCCGGATCCCCGCAGGGCGCGTGCCGAAGGTTGAAGTTGTGGCCGAGTTCATGCGCGATCACGTCGGGGTAGGGCTGCGAGAAGCTTGTCCAACCGGGACGGTAGGCCACGCCGCGGGCTCCGGTCACCGGCGGCATCATCATTCCCTTGTAGTGGCCGGCGCCTCCTTCGACGGTTCGGATCATGCCCGTCTGCCTCAGCAGCGTGAGCGCGTTATTGCTCGAGCTCAATACGGGTTCGTGCGGCGTGACCGCCAGATCACCGATCGGCAGCAGGTCGCGCGTGAGTCCGAGTCTCTCGTGGTTCTCCGGGTCGGCGGCCATCGCCTCAACGACCTCCACGATCGACGAGTCCTGGGTCTCCGTCCAAATGAAGGGAATCAGGGTCAGGTCGAGCAGCGGCATCGCCGCAACCTCGATCGCCAGCCGACCCGTCGCCGGGATCCGTCTGGCGACCCCGAGCGCCGGGTCCAACGTCCCCTCCGGATCGATCTCGATCATCATTTCGAGCCCCGGCTGCACCACCCATCCCGGAGTCTCGGCGTTGGCCGATGTCGAGAGACTGCTCTCGTCCACTTCGACCGGGGTCGGCGCCGACTTGCCCGGAATGTCCTCCACGTGCGTCTCCCGCCCGTCGATGAAAAAGCGTGCCCGAACCGGCGGAACGCCCGCGAAAGTGCTTTGCTCGGCCGTCGGGAAGACGCGCAGCAACGACCTCCTTCCCGCGACGAGTGGCACAGGGAACGTCAACGACTGCACCGCCTGCGTGAGGTACGCCGCCGACCGTTCTCCTTCGACGCATGGGGCGACCCAGCGGTTGCCGATGCCCCGAAGCCACGTCTGGAAGTCGGGATCCGAGGGGGCGCACAGGCCGGTGCCGCCGGCCAGAAACTCTTCAAGTCGATCCAGAGCCGTCAGGCCGACGGGGAGAGGGCCCTCCAGCCCGGCGTTGTTCGCGAGCCGCAACTCCCTCAACCGCGTGAGCGCCGTGAGTGCGGCGGGTACCGAGCCTGAAAGCTCGTTGTCCTCGAGCAGGAGTTGCTGGAGGATAGACAGCTTGCCGAGTTCGGGTGGAACCAGCTTACGTTGATCGACAACAGTCGTAACGTGCTGTATTACAACGATTTATACAATCACCATCTCTGATGGTGTATCACTTTGAATATACAAATATGAGCAGGAATCCCTTCCACCTTACGAGAGGTTATCGGACGGAATCGCGAGCGGTCAGCAACCGACCGGGTAGTCCGTGAAGATGCCGTTGACCACGCGCGCATCACGAGAATTCGACTCGTCGCGCACGCCCGGCGGGCTGACCAAAGGCGGCGAGGCACCCCGGAGCAAACGGCCCCAAGGGGCAGGATGTTGCACCCCCGCCAGGTTGAGCCTGCCGGTTTCTTCCGCGGCAGATACCGTCAACGGACCGAGAGGACCACAGCGTGCTTGGCGCCGAGCGGATCGACCTCGTAACCGTAAAATCGTCCGTCTCGCGCATCGGTGAGGACGAACCCGACCGGGATCTCCAGCCGGTACCGGAAGGTCCCATCGTACGAGTAGGCATCCCAGTACCGGGCTGAGCCATCGAGAACGTCCCAACCCAACTGGGCGGGCAACTCCCTGATTTCGCCTGCGGTAAGCGGGCGAGCCACCCAAAGGGTCTCCGCTGAAGGGTCGAACCGCGCGTCCAGAAAGAATGGGTACCGGTCGTTGAAGGGCGATGAGCCGCTCCCCGCCGCCGCGTTCGCCAACTGCCTTGCCACTCCTGACGGAACACCCGTGGTCAGACGCCCCAACCTCCGCTCCACACTTTGCCTCCGCTCCGCGAGACTCGGTTCGCGTAAGGCCTCCAAGAAAACGCGATCGTCTTCCGACAATTCCACGGCGGCTTCTTCTCCGAACGCGTACCGCGCGAGAATGTTCCCAGCCAAGTCACGCACCCGGATCTCGCCCTCATGACGGTCGAGGATGGCGACCGTACCCCGCCCGGCGCCTTCCACGACGCGCGTCCGGGATGCCCAACCTCGCCGATCCTCGTCCACGGGCCACGAGAATGACGGCTCCATGGCCTCGCCGGTCCACAGACTGAGACTCGTCGTGCGCGGCTCGGCGAATCCCCAACCCTCGACCACTGCACCCAGCACTCCGTCACCGGGGGACAGCAGGTTCCACGGGGCGCCCTGAAGGAGATCCAGGGGGCTCGAATCCAACCAAGTAACGGTGGGGATGTCGATGACGTTCAGGCGACGATTACCAATATCCGGCACCCAGAGCCTGTCGGCCACGGCCACCGCATAGTGAATGCCTCCGGAAAACTCGCCCGGTCCCTCTCCGGCCGACCCCACGCGACCGAGCCATTCGCCATCTTCATTGAAAAACGCAACGCTGCTGGAGAGTTGATCCACGACGGCGAAGCCACCGGGAGTGGCCGCCACCCAAGTCGCGTCGATGATCCCGCGTTCGTCCAGTACGTCCTCGTCCGAAGCAGCCGGAACGCGCGCCATCAGTGTAGCTCGGCGAACTTGACCCTCGACCGGGCGGACGGTCTCCAACATCGTCGGGGCAGCGGCTTCCGGCAGCCCCTGTTGCCGCCCTTGGACTTCCGTCGGACACGACATGGCCACCAGCATCAAGGGCAGGAGACTAAAGCGAGACCCTCCCTCCCGCGTCGGCGGGTTGCTCACTCGACGCCACACATCATCCCCGCGACATCCATGCAGATGTCGAAGATATCGTCGCAGAACGGGGAGCCGTCGTTGTCGTCCATGCAGTGATTGTACTGCCAGAGGCAATCTGACCCGGCTCGGATGTAGCACAGCCAGTCGGGGTTCGACTCCTGTGCGCATAGGGATTCCGCACCGACTACCCCCGCCGTGTAGGCGTTCGGTACCGGCGAGAAGAGGACGGTTGCTGCGAGGCAGGTGGAGACGAGCGCGGCGAACGGGTTCTTGAGGAGTTTCATGATGTGACTCCGGTAGGAGGGACGGCGAACAGGCGACCAAAGTTCATGTCGCAGCCCGCGATAGGTCAAGACCCAATCTGTGGCGTCGCCCCCCGTCCCTCCGACGACTTCTCGCGCTCCTGCACGCCCCGCCGTTGCCCTTGGCGCGCTAGAGCGCTGAGACGAAACACCCCGACGTGACTATGCCTGAGCAGCCGCAGAAAAGCCCCGGACCGCATGGCCCGGGGCTTCGCCGCGCAATGGACCAGCCCTGAACGTCAGCCGCTGATCGTCACTCCCCACTCGCAAAGGCGGCGGTAGAGATTCTGATCCGGGGCTCCGCGGAGCGGCCCCGCCTCGTCGCCGTACAGGAGCAAGAACCCTGCGTTGCACCACGTGCTAGGCGGGTTCGGGCAGCGGTTCTCAGGCGGCGGCTCGTACATCACGTCGCCGTTCGCGTCTCGCCGCACGTTCCCTTCGGGATCGAGCAACGGGCGCTTCCGCTGGGTCAGCACGCAGGCTGGCGGTTGCTCGCTTGCTTCGAACACTTCGCGCACCTGCTCGACGCCTCCTGCGTCAAACACGCCACCGAGTGCGGCCTTGGCCTCCTTGCTGGCCCTGTCCGTGAACGACTCGTAGAGCTTCACGAAGGCGTCCACCGCTCGTGCGTAGGGAACGCCTGCCCCATGCTCAGCAGCAGCAGCAAGGAGGGCCATTCTGGCGTCCGTCTGTTGCCACCAAGCACCCTCGCGCATGAGCCGCAGCAACTCGTCGGCGAATGCGTCGAGCTCTGCGGCCGACCGCTGGTCAAAGCTCTGTCGCAGAACCGCGACCGCCGCATCATGTCCCTTCTGCTCCACCGCCGCGTCGGAGCCGGGCTTCTGCTCCATCAGTGCCCGAAGGGCCGTCGTGGGGTTCGGTGCCTGCCACGCACCGCTCTCCATCAGCATTCCGCGTTCCTGCGCCCCGAGAGCAACGGGGAAGAGGATCGCCGCCAAGAAGAAGATGGACCGTTTCATGATCCTGCTCCTTTCGCATACCATAAGTTAGCAGCCGCCGGGGCCGCCGTCCTGTCCGACGGCGTCCGTGGCGTTACGCCACCTAGAATCGTACCAGTGATACCGTCCGGTGCTGCTGAAGGCGTTCCCAGTTCCGACTGCCCCGTGGATGTAATTCCGGTAGAGATCGTTCCAGGCGTTTCTGGTGGCCGAGGCGACGGCGTCGCGAGTGCCCGTCTCTGCCTCCATCTGCGCCATCACCCGACGTGCACGCGCCGAACGGATGCACCTGTTGTATCCATCCTCGTGCTCTTCCTCGTGCCTGATGATGCTGTTGCGGAAGGCCGTCAGCACGTTCAACGTGCCGCACTTCCCGTTCACGGTCCAGTAGCTCGCCGATGCTTGCAGGCTGTTCGAAGCAGGCGGGCACGTCGCCCTCGCTCCGCTGTACATTCGCCCTGAGGAACTGTAGTCGGACGACACGTTCATCTCGGCGCTTACTTGGGGCGCATTGTCGGGCATGCGGTACACATCATCCCACGGTCCCGAGCCCTCAACGGGAGACGGCACGCGAGGGATCCCGGCGTGCAGGATGTAGTTTCCGAGTATGCCGGAACGGAAGAAGCTCCGGGGCCGATACCTCGGGCGCTCGTTCAGCGTATTGGTACCCCAGTTTGACCGGGACCGGACGTTGATGTCCTTGGAGGCGCTGTAACCGCCCACCGACACGGTCACTGTGACGTCCTCCACCGACGACCCGCCCCATTCGTCCTTACCGATACCGGACGCGCTTGCGCCCAAGGAGGACGACCAAGAGAAGCTGAATTGGTCTGTGTCGATCTCGCCGTCCTCGGTAGAGGCGTCCACTCTGCAACCGGCATACCTGCCCCGCGTGACGGACGGATCGCAGGAGAGAGAGAAGGTGACCTGCTGCTGGTTGTTGTTGTTGTTATTCCCTCCGCCGCCGCTACCACCGCCGCTTCCGTCGTCCCAGCAGTAGAGGATCTCGGCATCGAGGATCTCGCCTGTTTGCACTACATATGTGATGCGGACCATGCACCAGACTTCGAGTGCTGGGCCGACGGGGTTGAAGATCGGTGCTCCCTTGTCGGGAACTGCACCCCCACCAGACCCGCTCCCCGATCCGTCGCTGCCTCCTCCGCTTCCGGTAGCGCCCGTCGTGCCTGTCGGGCCAATCGGCCCCGGCGCTACGATCGCGCCGAGGTCGATGCCTCCCTTCGTGATCGAACCGTCCTCGTTCACTACCGCGCCCATGAGTTGGTCCGCGTATCTCGGTGCCACGTTGGCGGTGTCAACGGCGGTGGACGAATCGGCGTGCAGTCCGCCGGGGCTGATGGGCGTAAGGTCTGCGACGGGACCGAGCAGGTCTCCCGCCGCTTCTTCGTCTGCGCATCCAAGCACGACACCGCTGGCCAGCGCGAACGCGCAGGCGAGCAGGGCGGCTCGGATGATTGAGGGTCGCGTGCTCATGTAAGGACCTCTCCTTCCGGTGGTGCTGCCGTTGAGTCTCGGCAGACGCGGAGGAGCGCCTGCCGTCGGACAGGAGATTGCTTACCGGGGCGTCCTTCCCGCGGTGTTAGGAGCCCCGGCTGGCTCCAGCGACGGCGGTATGGGCACATGCTGATGGGAGGTACAGGAGGATGGCGTGGCGCGCGTTCGCGAACATGACGGCCCTCCCTTCTCGGCGTGGGGGTTAGGGTTTTGGTGACGGGCTGCTACACATGGGCGGGCAACAGGTTCCCTTCGCCATTTTCGACAGGTAGATCCGGGCCGCTGAGCTCACGGAAGGCACCGCCGTGCCCGGCCAGCGGCAAGGGAATCATCAGCGGCTCGGACCAGCATCGCGCTCCGGCCCGCGCGTCGGCGGCCTTGTCACCAGCCGCGGTCGCGCGGTCTCGCGACGCCAGATGTCCCGTAGTACTCGGTCAAGCCTGTCACTTGCTCGTCGAGCCGCTCGATTTGCCTCTGCAAGGTGGCGTTCTCCCCGGTCTGCCGCTCGACTTGCCGCCGCAAGGCTTCGACCTGTTCGGAGTGCCGCCGCTGTTCCCGCTCGTACTGCACGGACAACCTCCGCAAGGCCCTCGTCAACTGCCCCTCTAACGCGCTCATACAGCC
>VXWI01000069.1 GCA_009835985.1 Acidobacteriota bacterium
GGTGAGGGAGGGGTCGCGGCGCGCGGAAGCGGCCAACGTTGCCGGGATTGTAATCTGAAACCGGGTTTCAATATCAGTCTTTCTGGACCACAACGCCGGTCGCCGCCCGGATCGGATCGACACCCGGTTCGAACCGAATCCCGCCCCCGGTGCCGCTGGCGCGGATGCCGCTCGCCCGGCCGAAATGTCCGCTCAGCGCCGTTTCCCGTCGCACCAGCACCCGGTGTCCGCGAGCTTCGAGGCCACGGGCGACGCTCCCCCACTCCGGCGTCCGCTCGTCGAGCGTGAGCGGCCCCGCGTCGGCATGGAATCCCGGGCCGCCCACCGCGTCCTGGATGGACGCGCCGCGGTCCACCAGGCGCGCCATCCCCATCACCACCGCCGAGATGAGGCGGCGTCCTCCCGGCGAACCCACCACCGCCCAGGGAGCTCCCGCCCGCAGCACGATCGCCGGAGCGGCGGCATGCAGGGCCCGGCGGCCCGGCGCGGGAGAGATCCGGCGGCCCGGCCGCGGGTCGAACCACATCATGCCGTTGTTCAGGGGATACCCGAATCCCGGAACCGCGAAGGCCGACCCGAAGCGGCCGCCGAGCGTTCCGGTGAGCGCGACGGCCATGCCGTCGCCGTCCATCGCGTTGACATGCGTCGTGCAGTCCGAGACGGGTGCACCGGATGGCGAAGCGCCCGCCGGTTCCTGTGGCCCAGGCGGTGCGGGCTCCGGCGGGGCATCGAGGCGCGACCCGTCCGCGCTCACTCCCCGCCGCCGCTCGCGGAGGTAGTCGGCGTCGAGCAGACCCGGGAGCGGCACCGGCACGCTCTCGGGGTCGCCCAGGTACGCGAAACGATCCAGAAACGCGAGCCGCAGCGATTCCGCGACCAGGTGGAGGAAACGCACCTCATCGGCGACGTCACCACCGGCGGGCCCCGCCGGGGCGAAGGCGTCGAGGTGGGCCAGCGCCGCCGCCAGGGTGGGGCCGCCGGAGTTCTCCGGCAGGGTCGACATCTCGACGTCCCGGAAACGGAAGCCAAGCGGCGGCACTTCGCGTACGGCCGCAGCCCTGAGGTCGGTTTCCGAGAGGACGCCGCCAGCCTCGTTCACCGCCGCGGCCAGACGGCGGGCGAGGGGTCCGCGGTAGAAGGGTTCGGAGCCTTCTTCAGCCAGCACCCGCAGCGAGCCGCCGAGTTCGGGATTCCGTAGGCGATCCTCGTCATCGCCAGGCACGAACGGAAGGCCGTCGCCGCGCGTATAGAGCGCGAAGGCGGCCGGCGAGAGCCGGAGCCGCCGGTAGCCCGCGGCGACGTGCACGGCGAAGACCCAATCGGGGACGAACCCCTCCTCCGCAAGCCGCACCGCGGGTTCTACGACCGCGGCAAGCGGCAACCGGCCGAAACGCCGGTGGAGTTCGACGAGGGTGGCCGGGGCGGTGGGGGCCAGCACGCTGAGCGCCCCCGTCTCGGCGTGGTCGCCCCGGGTGGGAGGAAAGCCGTAGAGCCCCCCGCCGACCCCTTCGAGGGGCTCGAACATGTTCTCGTCGGCCCGTGCCGGACATCGTGCGCTGCCGTCGAGCGCGGTGACCCGGCCGCTCCCCGGTTCGAACACCACCGCGTACGCGGTTCCGCCCAGACCGTTCATGGCGGGCTCCACCACTCCCGCCGCCAGCATCGCGGCAACCGCCGCGTCGGCCGCATTGCCGCCGGCGGCCAGGACCTCACCGCCGGCGCGCGCGGCGCCCTTGGTCATCGCGGTGACCGCTCCGCTGTCTCCCATAACGCGCGAGCGGCCGGGCAGAGGGACCTGCTCGCGCAGCGAAACGCTCATGATCCTGCCTTCCTGCACTCACTGCCGGTATGGGAATGGCGGGGACGGCTGGGGCTCGGAGCGCCGGCCTCCGGCCGGCATCGCGGCCGCAGGCCGCGAAACGCGGGCCACCACCGATTCCCAGGGCGCGATCCGAGCCGGGAACGGGGCAGCGTCGACCGAAGCGAGCCGAACGAGGCCCCATCCCCGGAAAGGAGCGTCGTCAGCGCGGATTTCGCGCTCCCGCGCGGCCCCCACCGGGAGAACTGGGCCGGCCGGAGGCCGGCGCTCCGAGGCGCCATCACGGCGCCCGCACAACCTGTCATCTGCCCCGGTCGCTGAGCAGCGCGGGATCGGCGTTGCCGCCGCAGAGCGGGGTGAGGACCTCCCGGCCCCGGAACCGGTCCGGGTGCTCGAGGAGCGCCGCGACCCCGGCTGCGCCGGCGGGTTCGACCAGAAGTCCCAGCGTCCGGTGGAGCAGGCGTACGGCTTCCCGGAGGGCGTCCTCACCGACCTCCACCACTTCGTGCACCACCCGCCGCATGAGGGGCAGCGCCTCGGGGACGGGGACCCGGACGGCGATCCCGTCCGCGATCGTCGCCGGGGCGGCTTCGGCGGGCGAGGGGTCTCCCGACTCGAAGGCGTGCCGCATGACCGGCGCTTCACGGGCGACGACGCCGGCCACCGCCACCTCCGGGGCGGCATGACGCAGCCAGAGCCCCATGCCGCCGATGAGCGCCCCGTTCCCGACCGGAATCAGCGCGGTGTCGGCACGAAGACCGGCCTCGACGCACTCCAGCGCGATCGTGCCGGCGCCCTCGGTGATCTCGAACTCCCGGCCGTCCTCGACGAAGTCGACCCCGCTCTCCCGCGCGTAGGCGAGGGCCGCTTCCTTGGCGGCGTCGAAGTCCTCTCCGACGAGGCGGACCTCGGCGCCGAGGTTCCGCATGGCGCGGACCTTGTCGGGATTCGCGTGCAGGGAGGAGAACACCGTGAGCGGAATCCCCGACCGCCGCGCGGCCCAGGCGAGTCCCTGGCCGAAGTTCCCGGCTGACCCGGTGACCCACCCCGGCGTTCCTGCCGGGAGTCCGCGCAGCCGCGCGACCGCCTCCGGCCCTCGCCGGGCGCCGAACCAGCAGGCGCCGCGCGCCTTGAAGCTGCGGATCGGGTTGACGCACTCGACCTTCACGGTGACCCGGCAACCGGTGGCGGCGCCGAGCGGAGCGGACTCGAACAGGGGCGTCTCCCGGAATTCCCGGGGAATGGCGGCGCGGGCCGCTTCGATCCCGGCGGGCGTGGGTTCGGTCAGCACGGCGGGGATGGTAAGGCGCGGGTCCGCCCCGGTGGGTGTCGAATAAACTTCGGCTCCCGTTCGGAGAACCGTTCCCGCGCCGCCGAAAGGCCGGGATCCGAGTGGCGGGAGAGGGGAACACCGATGAAGAAGAAGGCACAGTGGACCGGCAAGAACCTCAGCCGCCGGCAGTTCGTCCAGGTCGGCGCGGCGGGAGCGGCGGCGCTCGGCGCCACGGCGTCCGGAGCGCCGGCGATCCAGTCGTCCGGCCCGAAGCCGGTGGTAATCGCCTCCGGGAACGGAAACCGCTACAAGAACGGGGGCGACGAGGTCGTCGTGGAGCGCGCCTTCCGCATGATGACCGAAGGGAAGGACATCCTCGAGAGCCTCATCGAGGGCGTGAAGATCACCGAGCTCGATCCCGAGGATGCGAGCGTCGGATTTGGAGGCCGTCCCAATGCCGACGGGGTGGTCCAGCTCGATTCGTGCTGCATGCACGGCCCCGACCGGCGCGCTGGCGCGGTGGCCGGAATCGAGGGCGTCCGGACCCCGGCGTCCGTCGCCTACCAGGTCCTCCAGGTCACCGACCACCACCTGCTGGTGGGGAAGGGCGCCCAGCACTTCGCCCGCAACATGGGGTTCAAGGTCGAGGACGACCTGAACACTCCGCGGTCCCGGGAGATGTGGCTCGAATGGAAACGCCGCATCGACCCCGGCCACTACCTCGACCCCAAGAAGCGCGCCGCCGCAGGGCACGCCGCTGGCCTCTCCATGGTCCGGGACGGACTGATGGACGAGGAGGAGTACTACGGGACCATCAACTGCGACGGTTTGAACGCGAACGGGGATCTCGCGGGGGTCACCACCACCAGCGGCCTGGCGTGGAAGATTCCGGGACGCGTCGGCGACTCGCCGATCCTGGGCGCCGGGCTCTACGTGGACAACGCCGTGGGTGCGGCGGGCTCCACCGGCCGGGGCGAGGCCAACCTCTACGGGCTCTGCTCGTTCCTCATTGTCGAGGAGATGCGGCGCGGCGCCCACCCCAAGGACGCCGCGATGACGGCGCTCGCGCGCGTCAAGGAGAACACCGTCGAGAAGCGCCTTCTGAACAGCCGGGGCCTGCCCGCGTTCGGCCTGTCCTTCTACGTTGTCAACAAGGCCGGCGTACACGCCGGGGTCTCGATGTACACGAGCGCCCGCTCCAGCTACGCGGTCTGCGACGAGAACGGTCCACAGTCGCTGCCCATGGAGCCGTTCCTCGAGGGGAGCGCGTCGGACTGAGGCCGTTCGGACCGTTGCGCCGCAAACGCCGCCGCGCCGCCCGGTGGCGGTGCTTCACCGCGCTCGTCGTGACCGGGGCCACGGTCTGCCTCGGAGCCGCGGCCTGGGCGCAGGCGCCGGCGGAGGACGAAGAGGAGCAGCCCCGTCCGCCGAGCATCTTCGATTTCCGGTACGAAGTGGACGATCCCCGCGACCTGCATCCCCCGGCAAGGAAGTTCCAGAACCGCTGGCGCCGCATCTGGGGCGCCCTGGGGATGCGCTACCACCTCTATCCGTCGCAGGCGACCGGCCCCGACGACTGGCCGCCCCACCTCTACTCCGGCGGCATGAACTACAGCATCTGGCGCAACCCGGTCACCGGCTGGCCGGAGTTCTGAGTCCGCGCCACCGCGACCGACACCATCCGAACGCGTGCGGATCCTGAGTTTCACCGCGGGAGCGGGAGAGATGCTCTGCGGGAGCTGCATCCGCGACAACGCGCTCGCCCGATCGCTGGCCGGGCGCGGGCACGATGTGCGCCTCGTGCCCCTGTACCAGCGCAGCCGGACGGACGAAACGAGCGTCTCGGAGGAACGGGTGCGGTTCGGGGGAATCTCCGTGTATCTGCAGCACGCGGCCCCCCTCTTCGGGGCGCTTCCCGGACTCGACCGGGTCCTGGATTCCCCGGCGCTGCTCGGCCTCGTCGAGCGGTTCTCGTCGTCCACTGACCCGACGAGACTCGGACCGCTCACCGTCACCACGCTCGAGGGAGCCCGGGGACCCGCCCGGCGCGCGGTCGAGGCCCTCGCGGAGTCCATCCGCGACGCCGGGCCCGACGTGGTGGTGCTGCCCAACTCGCTGCTTCTCGGGCTCGCCGGTCCGCTGGCCGCGGCCACCGGAGCGCCGGTGGTCGTGACCTTTTCCGGGGAAGACCTGTTCCTCGCCCGGCTGCCCTCCGGGGACCGCGACCGGGCGCTCGGCCTCATGCGGGAGGCCGCGGGCGCCGCGCACCACTTCGTGGGCGTTACCGAACATCATGCCCGCGATATGGCGGACACGCTGGGGATTCCCGACGAGCGCGTGTCGTTCGTGCGTCTGGGAGTGGACCCCGATGGATATCCGCTGAACCCGAAGGCCCCGCCGGCGGCGGGAGGCGCGGCCGGCGCGCGGGAAGTGACGATCGGTTTCTTTTCCCGGATCGCTCCGGAGAAGGGGCTCGACCGACTGGCCGGCGCCGCGCTCCAGCTCGCCGGACAACCGGAAGCGCCGCCGCTCCGGGTGCGGGCCGCCGGGTGGATGAGCCCCGGGGGGAAGGGCTACCTGGAGGAGGTCCGGCGGCTGTTCGCCGCGGACGGGTCGGCCGTGTCGTTCGAGTATCTCGGCGAGCTGGATCACGCCGGGAAGATCCGTTTCCTGCGCGAGGCCGACGTCATCGGCATTCCCGCGACGTTTCCCGAGCCGAAGGGCATCCCGGCGATCGAGGCCATGATGGCGGGCACGCCGGTCGTCGTTCCCCAGCAGGGGGCCTATCCGGCCCTGCTGGACCGCACCGAAGGCGGCGTGCTCGCGAAGAGCAGCGCGCCCGCGGATTTCGCGGCGGCGCTCTCGCAGCTCGTGCTGCACCCGGAGCGGCGGGCCAGCGTTGGAGAACGCGGGTTCCGGCGCGTGCGGGAAGAGCACTCGCTCGAGCGGATGGCGGAAGACGCCGAAGCGGCGTTCGCACGCGCGATCGCCGCCTGACAAGAGAGGGACAATGGAAACCGACCTGCAAGACTCCGAAGCCGCCGTGGCGGCACGCCACGACCTCGACGAGCACGTCCGCGACATCGTGCGCTGGCACTTTTCCGAGGAGACGGGATGTTCCTTCTGGCTCGATTTCCGGAAGCGGCTCGACTTCGATCCCCTGGCCGACGTGCAGGGCTTCGACGACCTGAAGCGGTTTCCGCCGTTCGAGGACGAGTGGCTCCGGGGCGGGCCGGTGCGCCGCTGGATTCCGGCTCCCTATCAGGACCGGCCGCTCTACGTCTTCGAGACCGGCGGGACCACGGGCATCCCGAAGAGCCGTACCTCGGTGGACGACTTCCGGATCGACTACGAGTTGTTCAGCGCGGTGCTGGCCGAGGATCACTTTCCGCCGGGATCCAACTGGCTCATGCTGGGTCCTTCGGGGCCGCGGCGGTTGCGGCTCGCGGTGGAGCATCTCGCCCAGTTCCGGGGCGGCATCGCGTTCTCGGTGGATCTCGACCCGCGCTGGGTCATCAAGCTGATCCAGAAGGGCTGGACCGAGCATCTGCTCGCCTACCAGGCGCACGTCATCGACCAGGCGCTGACCGTGCTCTCGGCCGGCCACGACATCCGGTGCCTCTTCACGACCCCGAAGCTGCTCGAGGCGCTCTGCCTGCGGCTCGAGGACGAGGGGAGGACGCTGGCGGAGACCGGAATCCGGGGCATTTTCTCGGGGGGCACCGAGTTCACCCCGCAGTGGACCCGATTCGCCATGGAGGAGTTGCTGGACGGGGTATTCCTCCAACCCACCTACGGCAACACCCTGATGGGGCTGGCCCCGGCGCGGCCGCCGACTCCGGAGGACGGCTACAAGATCGCCTACTACCCGCCGATGCCCCGCGCGGTGCTGGAGGTCGTGGACCCCGACAGCGGCGAGGTGGTGGACTATGGGCAGACCGGGCGGGTGCGCCTCACGACCCTGACGAGGGAGTTCTTCGTCCCGGGCTTCCTCGAGCGCGACGAAGGCGAGCGGGAGCCGCCCTGGGGACCCTACGCCTGGGACGGGGTCAGCGGCGTCCGGCCCTTCGGTCAACTCGCCGGCGGCACCACCGTGGGGGTCTACTGACATCCGATCCGGCGCGGCAATGACCTGGAGAACCTGGATCCGTTCCAGCGGGCGCGGACGGTTCACGGCCGTTCTGGCAGCCGCCATCGCGGCCGCCGGGCCCGCGGCCGCGAGCGCCCAGTCCGAGACCGCCCTCGTCCGCGGACGGACGATCCACACCGCCACGGGCGGGACGCTCCAGGACGGCGAGATCCTGATCCGGGACGGGATCATCGAGGCGGTCGGCGAATCCCTGGACGTTCCCGCGGGGGTGGCGGTCTACGAAGCGGAGACGGTGATCCCGGGCCTGATCGACGCCCACGTGCACGCCGCCCTCGACCGTTCCAGCCGCGCGCGCATTCCCGGCCCGGTGACCGCCGAGTGGAAGGCGGTGGAACACCTCGACCTGTCGGATCCCATGCTCCAGGTGGCGCTCTCCGGCGGCGTGACGTCGCTGGTCACGCGCCCGGGGAGCGGCATCATCTCCAGCGGGCAGGCGGTGGCGCTCAAACTGAAGCGCACCCCCGGCCCGGAGATGATCCTCAAGCCCTACGTGGATCTGAAGATGGCGGTGCGGCCGCTGATCAACCTGCGGCCCGGCGAGACGCCGCAGACGGTGATGGGGTGGTACGCCACCGCGGACGAGTACTTCCGCCGCGCGGAAGGCTACGTGCGGGAGCAGGAAGCGCACGCCGCCGGAGAGGGACCGGCGCCGGAACCCGACGAGCGCCTGGAGGCCTTCGCGGCCGTGATCCGGGGCGAGGTCATGGTGCACGCCCACGCGCACTATCCGAGCGAGGTGATGATGGTTCTGCGCCTCGCGCGGAAGTACGGCTTCTTCGATCGCCTGGCGCTCGCCCACGCGGAGGAGATCTTTCCGCTGACCGAGCTGCTCGCCGGAACCGAGATCGTTCCGGTCATCGGGCCGATGATGATCGTCCAGTACTGGGGTGATCCGGAGCCCCTGAACCTGTTGAAGGACCTTCTGGACGCCGGCGTTCACGCCAGCATCCAGACCGACATGTCGAACCAGCACTTCAAGGATTTCCGCGAGTACGGGGCCTTCCTGGCGCGACACGGGCTCACCGACGACCAGGCGCTCGAGATCATGACCATCAACGGAGCGCGCGCGATGATGCTCCAGGACCGGATCGGCAGTATCGAAGTCGGGAAGGACGCCGACCTGGTGCTCCTCGACGGGCACTTCCTCGACCTGACCGCAGACCGGGTCGAACGCGTGTTCGTGGACGGGCGCCTCGAGTACGAGCGCGACCGCATGCTCCAGCCCGACCGGCCGCGCGCAGTGGGGCCGTTCACGCCGGTGACCGGAGACATCACCTCGGAGGACGCAAGTTTCGCCATCACTGGCGCACACGTGTTCACGGTGAGTAGGGGCGAAATCCGGAACGCCACCCTTATCGTCGAGGGCGGCCGGTTCACCCGGGTGGAGGCGGACGCCGCGCCACCCACGGGCATGGCGGTCATGGACGTCGGGGGCAGGGTGGTCATGCCGGGAACGGTGATCGCGCGCGCCTTTCCCAACGACTGGATCGGCGACCTCAAGTGGCAGGTGCAAAACGACGAGATCACCGAACCCGTGGTGCCCGAGATGAACGCTCTCTACGCCGTGGACCCCTGGTTCCCGTCGTACCGGGTGAACACCACGATCGGGGTGACCGCGATCCACGTCACCCCCGGCACGCGCAACCTGGTCGGCGGGAACGGCGTCCTGGTCAAGACCCCCGGCATCGACTTCGAGAAGATGGTGCGCCGCGAACCGGCGAGCATGGTGTTCGCCCTCACCCGGTCGGCGCTCCGGGAGTGGACGGACGAGGCGGGAGCGCCGCTGACGCTCGCAAGCGCCTCGGCGATGATCCGGGAAGCGCTGGATGCCGCGCGGCGCTATTCGGAGGCGGACGGGCAGCGGGAGTACGACGCGCGTCTCGAGGCGCTCCTGCCCCTACTCCGGCGCGAGGTGCCGGCGATGGTCCACGCGGACCGGGTGCCGGAGATCGAAGCGGCGCTGAGTCTCGCCGAGGACTACGGCGTGCGGCTCGTGATCACGGGCGGGGTGGAAGCGCACCGCGTGGCCGAGCGGCTGGCGGCGGCCGACGCGGGAGTCATTCTGGGGAACTCCGGCAGCTACGCATCGGACATCCGCGGGGGCGGCGAGGGCTGGAGCATGGAGGGGCCCGCCATCCTGAACCGGGCCGGCGTCAAGGTGGCGTTCTTCGGCCCAGGCGCTTCCCGGCGCGCTTCACCCATCGGACGGCTGGGCGGCGAACCCATCCTCAACGCGGCGTGGGCCTTCCGCAACGGCGTCCCGGAGGTCGACGCGCTCAAGATGGCGACACTCAACGCCGCCGAGCTGGTTGACCTGGACGACCGGATCGGGAGCATCGAGGCGGGCAAGGACGCGGACTTCGTCATCCTGGAGGGGCATCCCTTCGACTACCGCGTGCTGCCGGACTGGGTGTTCGTGGACGGACGCCTGGAGGCGGGCGATTCCCGATAGCTGCCCGAGCGGCGCCCGCCGGACCGCCGGCGTCCGGGCGGCGCAACGGGAGGGGCGCGGGACATTCCCGTGGAGCGCGTCATTGACTTCCTGGCGCTGGTGGCGTCTACTCCCGCGTTCTTGCGCGCATTGGTCCGGTGCGATCTCGAAGGGTCGCTACCGCGGCTCGGCTCCCGATCCCCTGACCAGGCGAGCTCCCAACCGCACGCCGACGCTTCGTGTGGCGTGCTGAATCAACACGTTTTGTTAGAGGAACGAATCATGGCTACCGGCACCGTAAAGTGGTTCAACGCGGCAAAAGGCTTCGGGTTCATTGAGCCCGATGACCGTTCAAAGGACGTTTTCGTACACATCTCGGCGGTTCAGAAAGCCGGGCTGCATTCGCTTCGCGAGGGGCAGAAGGTCTCGTACGAACTTCAGGTCGGAAACAACGGCAAGACGTCCGCCGAGAATCTGTCCTCCGCCGAATAGGCAGTGAGGGCTCCCCGCGTGGTGACGGGCATCGCCCTGCCTGGATTCTCAACCTCACGGGTCACCGGACGCGGGAACGCCGGCCCAGGGTTGCCATTCGCATGGGTTCGTCTACGCGGAGCTCGAACGGGATCCACGTAAGGCGTCCGATGCCGTCAGGACGTCAGCCAGTCCGGCGGGGGCGTTGCAGCAGATCCGTAGGCCGGGCGCCGCGCTATCGGGGTGGGTTTCGCGCTACCGCGCGATGCCGACCGGAGGTCTGCAGTTTTGAGGTTCCGAGAGGTTCCATAGAGTGCCATACAGTCCCTATAACATACTTGTATGTCAATGACTTACGGTGCTATACTGCTCCTTGCCGGACCGCTACAGACCCCCTCGTTCCCGGCGATTTCGTGCCCTCCAGCTACCGCTCACAGGAGCCCTGATCCGTGCCCGAACGCCCCTACCGACTCTCTGCGCGCTTTGTCGAGACCATAAAGGAACCCGGATGGTACGGCGACGGCCGCGGCTCCGGCGGTCTGTCCCTCCGGGTGAAGCGCACCGCCCGTGGACAGCTCGCCAAGTCCTGGGGCCAGCGCATCACCGTGGACGGAAGGCCCCGCAACCTCGGCCTCGGCTCCTGGCCCCACGTCAGCCTCGCCGAGGCCCGCCAGAAATGCGTCCTCAACCTCCTCGCGCGCCAGCGCGGCGAGCTGCTCACCGGCAATAGGCGGAGCGTTCCCACCTTCGAGCAGGCCGTCGAGAAGGTCATCGCCATCCACGCTGCCGGCTGGAAGGACGGCAGCCGGTCCGAGAAGGACTGGCGGGCGACGCTGCGGGACTACGCGATGCCCCGGCTCGGCCGGCTCCGGGTGGACCGGATCAAGGCCCCGGACGTGATGAGGGTGCTGCTGCCGATCTGGAACGAGAAGCGGGTGACGGCGCGGCGGGTCCGGCAGCGGATCTCGGCGGTGATGCTGTGGGCCATCGCGCAGGGCTACCGGGAAGACAACCCGGCGGGCGCGGCGGTCGGCGCGGCGCTCCCCAAGAACGGCGTCCGCCCCCAGCATCTCGCCGCGCTCCCCTATGCCGAGGTCGCCGGGGCCATCGCGACGGTGCGCGGTTCCGGGGCGTATCCCGCCGCGGTGCTGGCGTTCGAGTTCCTGGTGCTCACGGCGTGCCGGAGCGGGGAGGTCCGCGGCGCGCGGTGGGAGGAGGTCGATCTGGAGGCGCGGGAGTGGCGGATCCCGGCGGCGCGGATGAAGACGAACCGGGACCACCGGGTTCCGCTGTCCAGCAGGGCCTTGGCGGTCCTGGAGGAGGCGCAGGCGCTCGCGGACGGTTCCGGGGTGGTGTTCCCCTCGGAGCGTGGCCGGGCGCTCGACGGCGCGGCGATCGTGAAGCTGGTGCGGGACCTCGGGATCGGCGCGGTGCCTCACGGGTTCCGTTCGAGCTTCCGGGACTGGGCGGCGGAGTGCACGGACGCGCCGCGTGAGGTGTGCGAGCTCGCGCTCGCCCACGTGAACTCGGACCGGGTGGAGGCCGCCTATCGGCGGACGGACCTGTTCGAGCGGCGGCGGGCGCTCATGGAACAATGGGCCGCGTTCCTGGCCGGGAGCGACGCTGCGGCGTGACCACAGCCGCGCCTCCGTGGTGCCCCGGTGACTCCGTCACCAGGGCGACGACGGCGGGCGAGAACGCCACAGCCAGCGGGCCACTTGCTGTTAGGCCAGCATACTCAGTGTCAAACACTGAGCACTGGCGAGGGGGAGCTGCGCCCCCCTTCGAACCCCCCGCCTCTCGCGCCGCTGCCGGGGCAGGACGCGGACGGGGGACTCCGTCCCCCGAACCCCCGGGCCGGTGCGCTCATGGCTGAGCGGCGCACCGTCGTGGTCGCCGCCCGCGTGACGCGGGCGGAGCACGCCGCCTGGAAGGAGAAGGCGGCGGCGGCCGGCGTGTCGCCCTCCGCACTGCTGCGGATGGCGATGGCGCGGACCCAGACCTGGACCGCGCCGGCCCTGGCCGTGGAGCGGGAGCGCAGCCGCCAGATCGCGCGCATCGGCAACAACCTCAACCAGCTCGCGCGCTGGGCGAACACCCGCGCCTCCGCCCTCGATGCGGTCCGGGTGATCGACGCGCTGAAGGCCGTCGAGCGGGCGCTGCGCGCACTGGCCCCGCCTCACGGAGAGGACCGCGGTGCACATTAGGTTCCACGGTCGCGGCACCGGCTCAGCCCGCGCCGCCGCCGACTATCTCGTCGGCGAACGGGACTCCGCGGGGCGGGTGCGACCTGGCATCGAGGTCCTGCGCGGGAACCCGGACCACGTGGCCGATGTCGCCGACTCGCTGGAGTTCGAGCGCAAGTACACCTCGGGCGTGATCTCGTGGGCGCCGGAGGACCAACCGACCGCCGAGCAGATCGGGGCCGTCCTCGACGAGTTCGAGAAGACGGCCTGGGCCGGGCTGGAGCCGGACCGCTACGCCTGGACCGCGGTCCTGCACCGCGAGCACGGCACCGGGGTCCACGTGCACGTCCTCACCGCACGCTACGACCTGGAGTCGGGCCGCAGCCTGAACATCGCTCCCCCCGGCTGGGAGAAGACCTTCGGCACGCTGCGCGACGCCTTCAACCACCAGCACGGCTGGGCTCGCCCCGACGACCCGGCGCGGGCCAAGGCGCAGCAGCCGGGCCACCGCGCCTACATCGAGGCGGCGCGGCTGCGGGCCGGCCTGGAAGTGGAACCCGGCCCGCGCGAGCTGATCCGCGACTACCTCCTGCAGCGGGTCGAGAACGGCATGGTGGAGAGCCGCGCCGACGTGGTCGCCGCGCTGAAGGAGGCCGGCTTCGAGGTGCCCCGCCAGGGCAAGGACTACCTGACCGCCCGCGATCCGGAGAACGGACAGCGGTGGCGGCTGAAAGGAGCGCTGTATGAGCACGACTTCACACCCGAACGACTCGAGCGCCCGGCTGCGGAGCCGGATGGCGGCCGACCGTCGCCAGTTCGAGGAGGCGGCGGCGAGCGAGTTGCGGCGCTTTGGCGAGAGCTTGCGCGCCGTCGTGAACGACGAACTGCATTCCATCGAAGCCGTTACGGCGGCGGGGACCGCCGGGATCCGCGTGGTGCTGCTGAACGCGTGGCTCCGTCCCCTGGTGGTCGGCCTGACCATTTTCTTCACGATCAGCGGCGGGAGTTGGGGGCTGATGCACTGGCTGTCGACGAACATCCAAAGCCGGATCGAGACCCTGGCGTGGCTGGACGTTCAGATCGAGGACGCACGCGCGACCCTCGCCGAGATCGAGGAGACGACTTGGGGCGTGACGCTGGTGGAAACCGAGCGGGGGCGCTTCGTGGTGCTGCCGGACGGGACGCTGGAGCATCCGCCCTGGACCGTGGGCGGGCGGCCTGCATTGAAGCTGCCGAGCGAGTGAGGGAGCTGTATGAGCGAGTTAGAGGGACAGTCGACAGCCGCCTTCGAGAGGCTGTGCGCGCACTACGAGCGGGAGCAGCGGCGGCAAGGCGAGCAGATCGAAGCCTTGCAGCAGCGAACCGAGCGGCAGAGCGAGGAGAACGCGACCTTGCGGCGGCAGGTCGAGCGGCTCGACGGGCAAGTGAGAGGCTTGGCCCAGGCCTACAGGACGCTCGCCGAGACGTTGCGCGGGCTCTCGACCTGATGCGCCGGCGGCCTCCGCAGCCGCGGTGCCGCCGGAGCCCGGAGCAGGACCATGGTTGGAGCCGCTAACGCCTCTCGGGAGTTCCGCCGGACGCCATGTCGTTCACGCTCCGGCGAGCCCCTGGGCCGCGCTAACATCGGTGGCGCTTTCTTCGGGATGCAGGCCGATATTCCACGAGGACACCGGTAACGTCTGATGGCGGAATACGACCTGCCTGCCGGGCCGGCGGGCCTGTTCGAGGCGGTCCGCGAGGCCTTCGGGGAGCACTTGGGCGGGGAAGACCGCATGCGTCTTGGCGGCGGAACCGCCTTGGCCGCGCGCTGGGCGCACCGCCACAGCACCGACGTGGACCTCGTCACCGATCAGGAGTCGTACGTCCGGCTCTGGGAGCGCCGCGACGCGTTCGTGCGCGAGCCTGTAAGGATTTTTGTGTGTTTGAGCCATACCCTGAACCACTCGAAAG
>VXWI01000042.1:0-11912 GCA_009835985.1 Acidobacteriota bacterium
CCGGAACCCGATCCGGACGCGATACCGGTAGGTTTCGGCGGTGTCCTGCCCGCTCCGGGGAGCGCCCTCACCCTCCACCCGGGAACCGAGTTCGTGATTCCGGTGATGTTGGACGGCGACCTCGGTGAGGCCGTCGACAACCCCGCCTGGGCCGGAATTCCGGTCCGGGTGGTGACCGACGCCCCGGCCGCGGTGCTGTCGGTCCCGGCCGGGTTGACGGTGACAGGCCGGCGGGAACCGGACCTCCTCAGAATCCGGGCGCTCGAAGCGGCGGAGGTGGCGCCGGAGGTCTATTCCGTCCACCTGGAAGCGCCTCCGGAGGGCCTGCCGGAGCTTTTCGGGTTGTCGTTCCGGCTGGAGTCGGATCCCGTCCGCCTCCGCCTGGTGGATCCCGGCCACATGGACCCGGCGGACTGCAGCCGCCTCTCGCTGGGGCCGACCGGAGGGGTCCGCGGCGGGGACGGGGGCGCACTCGGCGAGCACTGGTTCGGCGACCTCGGGCGCGACTTCCGGTCCGCGGACCTCGCGCTGCGGTCTCCGGGACGGGATGTGGAACTCCGCCTGGTGGACGCCTATCAGCAACTCCCGTACGGAGTTCTCGGCGAGGCCTACAACCTGGTCCCGGTGATGTTCGCGCACGGCCTCGAGCTCGAGGAGATGGACGGGGGACTCGAGCAGACCCTCTCGCTCGCCTGGTTCGACGAGTTGACGCTCCGCGCCACCCTCCCCGGCTGCACCCCGGTCACGCTCCGCTGCGACGACCGCGGCCGCTGCCGGACGCGGTAGGGGCAGGGAACTCTCCGGCGGCCCGGAGCCGGGCCGCCATCCGCTGACGGGCAGGAGCCCGGATTTCCCCCCTTCTCACGCCCGCCACCCCGTGCTAAAATATGCGACCCAATTAGTCGGATTTAGGTTGCCCTGACGGACCGCATGGTCCTGTTCATCGCGCCGCGCCGAGCGGAGCGAACTCCCCGGAGCCGGTCCGACAAACCCCCAGCATGATCCGACTCTCCAAGAGCACCGACTACGCCCTCATGGCGCTGGCCGATCTCGCCCTCCTCCCCGAAGGCCGGACCGTGAGCGCCCGCCGGGTCGCCGAAAGCCACAACCTGCCTCCCGAGCTCGCCGCCAAGGTGCTCCAGGGGCTCAAGAAGAGCGGGATCGTGGAGACCCGACAGGGGATCCGGGGCGGCTACCGGCTGGCGCGGCCGCCCGAGGAGATTCCCATCACCGACGTGATCGAGTCGGTGGAGGGGCCGCTCGCCCTCGTCGAGTGCATGCTCGATGACGCCAACTGCAGTCTCACCTCGACCTGCTGCGTGCGCACCCCGCTCGCCCGGGTCCACGAGCGCGTCCTCGCCACCCTCGCCGACCTGACCCTGGCGCAGATCGTCGCCGACGCCGATCTTCCCGTCGCGCGCGCCAGCGGACCCCAACTTCCCGTCCTCCAGTAGTCCCATGCCTGAACCCCAACGAACGCTCGGCGCCGCCGAAGTCGAACAACTCGTCGAGCGCGAGTACGCCTACGGCTTCGTCACCGACATCGAGACCGAGGTTGTCCCTCCGGGACTTTCGGAGGACGTGATCCGGCTGATCTCCGAGAAGAAGGAAGAGCCGCAGTGGCTTCTCGACTGGCGGCTCAAGGCCTACGGAATGTGGCAGGGGATGACCGAACCCAACTGGGCGAAGGTCTCCTACCCGCAGATCGATTACGACGCGATCAGCTACTACGCCGCGCCCAAGAGCGCCGTCGCGGACGGGCCCAAGAGCCTCGACGACATCGACCCGGAGCTCCGCCGCACCTACGAGAAGCTCGGCATCCCGCTCGTCGAGCAGCAGCGCCTCGCCGGGGTCGCGGTGGACGCGGTTTTCGACAGCGTCTCGGTCGCCACCACCTTCAAGGAGAAGCTCGCCGAGCTCGGCGTCATCTTCTGCAGCTTCTCGGAGGCGGTGAAGGAGCACCCCGAACTCGTCAGGAAGTACCTGGGCACCGTTGTCCCGCACACCGACAACTTCTTCGCGAGCCTCAACTCGGCGGTCTTCTCGGACGGCTCGTTCGTCTATGTCCCGAAGGGCGTCCGCTGCCCGATGGAACTCTCGACCTACTTCCGGATCAACGCCTCCGAGACCGGGCAGTTCGAGCGCACCCTGATCATCGCCGACGAGGGCAGCTACGTCAGCTATCTCGAGGGGTGCACCGCGCCGATGCGCGACGAGAACCAGCTCCACGCCGCGGTCGTGGAACTCGTCGCCCTCGAGGACGCCCGCATCAAGTACTCGACGGTCCAGAACTGGTACCCCGGCGACAAGAACGGGGTCGGCGGCATCTACAACTTCGTGACGAAGCGGGGGAAGTGCGCCGGCGCCCGCTCGCACATCTCCTGGACCCAGGTAGAGACGGGCTCCGCGATCACGTGGAAGTACCCGAGCTGCATCCTGCTTGGCGACGACTCGATCGGCGAGTTCTACTCGGTGGCGCTCACCGCCAACCGCCAGCAGGCCGACACCGGGACCAAGATGATCCACATCGGCCGGAACACGAAGAGCACGATCATCTCGAAGGGCATCTCGGCGGGCCACGGCCAGAACACCTACCGGGGCCAGGTGAAGGTGCTCCCGGGCGCCTCGAACGCCCGGAACTTCTCGCAGTGCGACTCGCTGCTCATCGGGCCCGACTCGGGAGCGCACACCGTCCCCTACATCGACGTGGCGAACCCCGAGGCCCAGCTCGAACACGAGGCGTCCACCTCGCGCATCGGCGAGGACCAGCTCTTCTACTGCCGCCAGCGCGGTATCGACCCGGAGGAAGCCGTGTCGCTGATCGTGAACGGGTTCGCTCGCGACGTCCTCTCCGAACTCCCGATGGAGTTCGCGGTGGAAGCACAGAAACTGCTCGGAGTGAGCCTCGAAGGAGCCGTGGGATGACGCCCCTCCTCGAAATCTCGGGCCTGCACGTCGAGGTCGAGGGCCGCGAGATCCTGCGCGGTCTCGATCTCGAGGTCCCGCTGGGCGAGACCCACGCGGTGATGGGGCCGAACGGCTCGGGGAAGAGCACGCTGGCGCACGTGATCGCGGGCCGCGAGGGCTACGAGATCACCGGGGGCGTGATCCGCTACGGGGGCGAGGACGTCTCGGAGCTCGAGCCCGAGGAGCGCGCCCGCAAGGGAGTCTTCCTCGCCTTCCAGTACCCGGTCGAGATCCCCGGGGTGAACAACACCTATTTCCTGAAGGCGGCGATCAACGAGATCCGCAAGCACCGGGACCAGCCCGAACTCGACGCGGTGGACTTCCTGAGCCTGATGCGCGACCGGGTGAAACTGCTCGATTTCGACGAGGACCTCATCAGGCGGCCGGTGAACGAGGGCTTCTCGGGCGGGGAGAAGAAACGCAACGAGATCCTCCAGATGACGGTCCTCGAGCCCACCCTCGCGGTGCTCGACGAGACGGACTCCGGGCTCGACATCGATGCCCTCCGGATCGTCGCGGAGGGCGTGAACCGGATGCGCTCTCCCGAGCGGTCCTTCCTGGTGATCACCCACTACCAGCGCCTCCTGAACCACATCGTCCCCGACCGGGTGCACGTCCTCCAGGACGGCCGGATCGTGGAGTCGGGCGGCAGCGACCTCGCGCTCCGGCTCGAAGCGGAGGGCTACACCAAGGCGGCGGCCGTCACGGCCTGAGGCGATGAGGGAGACGGCCGCGGTCGAGGCGCACTACCGCGACGAGATCCCCGTTCGCCAGGGCGACCCGTTCGCCGTGCGGCGGGCGGAAGCGGTCGGGGAGTTCTTTCGGGCCGGGGGGTTCCCGACCGCGACGCTCGAGGACTGGCGGTTTTCGGACCTGGACGCTCTGGGCCGGACCGCCTATCGCCGGTACTCCGACGTTCCCACGCTGGTACCCCCGAAGACCGACGAGCTGCCGGAGTGGGTTGACGACTTCGGTTGCCGGGTCCTGTTGTCGGAAGGACATCCCCTGAACGCCGAGGAGTTCCAGAACCGGAACGGGCTCGAGGTCGGGAACCTGCCGCCGGTTCCGGCAGCGGACGAGCAGCACGACTGGGGTTTCGTCGCCGCGGGGGCGGTGCCCGGCGGAACCGAGGCGGACCTCGACGCTCCGCTCCGGCACCCACTCGAGATCCTGAACGCGGGGCTCTTCGGGTGCGGGTTCCGGGTGCGCGTCGGGCGGAGCCAGGACGCCGGACCGATCCTCCTCTATTCGCTCCGGCACGACGTCGGCCACCCGGCGATGCTCCACCCCCGTTCGGTCATCGAACTTGCCCCGGGGAGCCGGCTGACCGTGGTGGAAGCCCACGACGGCGCGTCGGAAACGGCCGGCTGGACGAACCCGAGCACTCTCTGCCGCCTGGGCGAGAACGCCGAACTCCGCTACGTCCGGGTCGAACTCGAGAGCGGGAACATCGCGCACACCGGCCGGGTCACCTTCCAGCTCGCCCGGAACGCGCGGGTCCACTCGACGGTCCTCTCCCTCACCGGGGGGAAGTCCCGCACGGATACCGCCGCAATCCTCTCCGAGGAGGGCGCCGAGGTGGACCTCGAGGGTCTCTTCCTCGGCGTGAACGCCGCGAAGGCCGACCAGCACACCCTCGCCATCCACGCCGCCCGGCACACCACGAGCCGGCAGCTCTTCAAGAACGTGCTCTCCGACGAGGCGGTTGCCGTGTTCGACGGCAAGGTGGTGGTGGCGCCCGGCGCGATCGGCACCGACGCGAGCCAGGCGAACCGGAATCTGCTGCTCTCGCAGAAGGCGGCGGTGCACACCCGGCCCCGCCTGGAGATCAACGCCGACGACGTGAAGTGCGCCCACGGCGCCGCGATCGGCCGGCTGGACGAGGACGCGCTCTTCTACCTGCGCTCCCGCGGGCTCGGGAGGATGGACTCCCACGAGATCCTGGTCCGGGGCTTCGCCGGCGAGGTGGTCGAGAAGGTGCCGGTGGCGGCGGTCCGCGGCCTCGCGAGGGACGGCCTGACCCGCGTCCGGGAGAGTCGGAGTTTCGCCGCATGATCTCCGCGCCCGCCTACGACCTCGAGAAGGTCCGCGCCGACTTCCCCATCCTGTCCGAGGAGGTCCGCGGCCAGCGGATCGCCTACCTCGACAACGCCGCGAGTTCCCAGAAGCCGCGCGCGGTCCTCGACGCCGTGGACCACGTCTACGAGACCGGCTACGCCAACATCCACCGCGGCGTTCACATCCTCTCGGAGCGGGCCACCGAGCACTACGAGCGCTCGCGGCGGCGGATGGCCAGGTTCGTCGGGGCGCAGTCCGCCGACGAGGTGATCTTCGTCCGGGGCACCACCGAGGGCCTGAACCTGGTGGCTTCCTCGCTCGGCCGCTACGCCCTCCGCGAGGGGGACGAAGTGCTCCTCACCGGAATGGAGCACCACTCGAACATCGTGCCGTGGCAGATGGTCGCCGAGCTGACCGGCGCGAAGGTGCTGGCGGCGCCGGTCACCGACCGGGGTGAGCTCGACATGGACGGGTTTCGAGCGCTCTTGAGCGACCGGACCCGCATCGTCTCGGTGGTCCACGTCTCGAACGCCCTCGGCACCGTCAACCCGGTGGACGAGATCGCCCGGCTGGCGAAGCAGCGCGGGGCCTACCTGGTGCTCGACGGCGCCCAGGCCGCCCCCCATCTCAGGCTCGACGTGCAGGCGCTCGGGTGCGACTTCTACTGCCTCTCCGGGCACAAGATGTACGGCCCCTCCGGCATCGGGGTCCTCTGGGGGAAAAAGCGCCTGCTCGAGGCGATCCCTCCCTACCAGGGCGGCGGCGAGATGATCCGGACGGTCAGCTTCGAGCGCACCACCTACGCCGAGCCGCCGGCGAAGTTCGAGGCGGGAACGCCCAACATCGCCGGCCCGGTGGGGCTCGCGGCAGCCGCCGACTACCTCGATGCTCTGGGGATCCCCGAGGTGGCGGAGCACGAGGCGCGGGTTCGGGAATACGCGGAGTCGCGCCTCGCCGAGATCCCCGGCCTGCGGGTGGTGGGCACCGCGCGGGAGAAAGCCGCGGTGGTCTCGTTCGTGGTGGACGGCGTCCATCCGCACGACCTCGGCACCGTGCTCGACCAGGAAGGCGTTGCGGTGCGCACCGGCCACCACTGCACCCAGCCGCTCATGGAGCGCTTCGGGGTGCCGGCGACGGCGCGGGCTTCCTTCGGCCTCTACAACACCGAGGCCGAGGTGGAACGGCTGGCCGCCGGGCTCGGCACCGCGCTCGAGCTCTTCCGCCCGTGAACGACGCGCTCCGCGACCTCTACCGGGAGGTGATCCTCGATCACAGTCGGCGGCCCCGGAACTACGGGGCGATGGATGCCGCGAACCGGCAGTCCGACGGCTTCAACCCGCTCTGCGGCGACCGGCTGCGGCTGTTCCTGCGGGTGGAGGACGGCGCCGTCCGGCAGGCGTCCTTCGTCGGCGACGGCTGCGCGATCTCCACGGCGTCGGCGTCGCTGCTGACCGAGGCCGCGCGCGGACTCCCCGTGGAGGAGGCGCTCACGCTCGTCGAGAGCTTCCGGCGCATGGTCGCCGGCGAGGGCGAGCCCAATGGGGAGGCCCTCGGCAAGCTGGCCGTGTTTCAGGGCGTGCGCGACTATCCGACGCGCGTGAAGTGCGCGACGCTCGCCTGGCACACCCTGCGGGCGGCCATCGAGCAGTCGGGCGAGACCGTCAAGACGGAGTAACCACATGACCGAAGAAGCCGCAAACGGGAACGGGCTCCACGACCAGGTCGTGGATGTCCTGAAGACCTGCTACGACCCCGAGATCCCGGTGGACATCTACGAACTCGGCCTCATCTACAAGATCGACGTGGACGACGGGGGCAAGGTGGCGGTGGACATGACGCTCACCTCGCCGGCGTGTCCGGTGGCGGGCACCCTGCCTCCCGAGGTGGAGGCGAAGATCAGTCGCCTCGACGGCGTCTCGAACGTGCGCGTGGACCTGGTCTGGGACCCGCCGTGGAATCCGGACCGCATGTCCGAAGCCGCCAAACTGAAACTGGGCTTCCTCTAGACGATTACAGCGACCGTGAGGGATTCAGCTCTCACGGAGCGTCGTCCGCGCACTACGGGGTTCGCGCTCTCCGCATTCCGTTGACGACGATCCTCGGAAGCCCCGCTTCCTCCAGCCGGCGGTTCAGGCGGGGCAGACGGTCGCTGAGCATCCGCTCGAGGACACCCAGGCGCCCCTCCAGCTCCGCCGACAGCTCGTCGAACACCGCCTGGTAGGCCCCTGTGGGCGTGCCGTCACCCCGCTCCAGGTGGCTGCGCAGGCCGGTCAGGCGATCGTTCAGCTTGATGGGGAACGCGATCTTGTCCTTCGGGCTCTGGTTGCGTAACTGGTAGAGCTCTCCCGCGACCGCCTCGACCCCGGCCGCGAAGCGGGACACGAGGTCCCTGAGGTCGGCGTCATCGGCCTCCGCGAGGACGGCGCCGGCCTGGGAGCGGAGGTCGCGCGCCAGCAACACGCCCTCGTTCGCCCGGCTCTCCGCATCGCGGATCGCCATGGCGAGGCGGAACTGACCGGTGAACGCGGTGGGCGGGATGTCGCCGAGCCTCGGGTCCGGGAGCACGTCGAAGGCCGCCTCCCGCGTCCCGCCGCCGGTCGTGAGTCGCGCCCGGTAGCGTCCTGGTGGCGCCCACGGTCCGAGCGCCGGGTTGCCGCCCTCCAGGACGATGCCCTCGAAGGTCGTCGCGCCGGGATAGCGGAGGTTCCAGCGGGTCCGGTGGGCGCCCGCGGCCACGGTTTCGTCGATGAGGGTGCGCACGTGCCCGCCGTCGTCCGCGAGGATCTCGAGTTTCGCGTTCCCGGCCTGGTTCAGCCGGAAGTCGATGACTGCGGGGACGGATCGGCGGATCGCGTCGGCCGGCTGGAAGAGATGGGGGTCGGTGTCGGCGAGTTCCGCCCCCACCTGCCGGAGCGTCGCGATGTCGTCGAGCACCCAGAAGGAACGCCCGTGCGTGCTGATCACGAGGTCGCGCTCCTCGACTTGAAGCCCGGTGACCGGCGTGTCGGGAAGCCCGAAGGACAGATCGCTCCAGTGCGCGCCGCCATCGAAGGACACGAACACGCCGTGCTCGGTACCCGCGTACAGGAGCCCCGCCCGCTCCGGATCCTCCCGCACCACCCGCACGAAGGAGCCAGCGGGGATGCCGTCGCCGATCCGGGTCCAGGTCGCGCCGTAGTCGTCGGTTCTCCAGGCGTACGGCGCGCGGTCGTCCATCTCGTACCGGATGCCGGCCACGAGCGCGCCCGCCGCGTGGTGCGGTGACACCTCGACGGTCATGACGCGCGTGTGCGGGGGCAGGTCGGGGGGCGTCACGTTGCGCCAGGTGGCGCCGTCGTCGCGCGACAGGTGCACGAGGCCATCGTCCGACCCGGTCCAGATCGTGTTCGGGTCATGCGGCGACGGAGTGATCGCGTACAGCGTGCCGTAGATCTCCGGGCCGTCCTGGTCCAGGACGATGGGGCCGCCGGAGTCGTCGAGCGTCTCCGGCTCGGCGCGCGTGAGATCCGGGCTCATCCGCTCCCACGACCCGCCCTCGTCGAGCGACCTCCACAGGTGCTGCGATCCGGCGTACAGCGCGTGCGGCGGCTGGGGCGCCACGGCGATCGGATAGGTCCAGTTCCATCGCTCGGGCATGTCGCGGGCAGGTTCGCCCATGACGATGCGCGGCCAGGGCTGGACATCGGTGACCAGGCCGGTCCCCCGGTCGTAGCGGGTGAGGGTGTTGGTCGCTCCCGCGTAGAAGATGTCGGGATCCGCCGGGTGTTGCGCGATGTAGCCCATTTCGCCTCCGCCCACCGCGTACATCCACTCCGCGCTCGGGCTGCGCGGGTTGCGCAGATGCGTCGGCTCGGACGCCACGCACGCCGTCGAGTTGTCCTGCTGCGCGCCGCAGACGTGATAGGGGAAGTCCGAAGTCGTCGTCAGGCGATAGATCTGGGCCGTCGGGTATCGCATCGAGGTCCAGGTCCGCCCCCCGTTCACCGTCACCACGCCGCCTCCGTCGTTCCCGTTGATCATGCGCAGGGGGTTCGTGGGGTCGATCCACAGGTCGTGGTGGTCGGCGTGGGTCTCGGGCACGCTCTCGAGCGTCGTTCCGCCATCGGTCGACCGCATGAGCCGGAAGTTGAGGATGTAGAGCGTGTCGCGGTCGACCGGGTCGGCCTCCAGGCGCTGAAAGTAGAAGGCGCGCTGCCAGATGTCGCGGTGGCCGTTGATGAACTCCCACGAACGGCCTCCGTCGTCGGACCGGTAGAGCCCGCCCCGCTCCGCTTCGAGGTTCGCCCACACCCGGTTCGGATCCGCGCCGGAGACGGTGACCGTGATCTTGCCGAGCACCCCCTCCGGGAGGCCCGGATGGCGCGTGATCTCGCTCCAGGTGCCGCCCCCGTCGGTGGACTTGAAGATCCCCGACCCGGGGCCGCCACTCCAGAGGTGCCAGGGCCTGCGGACCACCTGCCACAGCGTCGCGTACAGCACGTTCGGATCGGTCGGATCCATGACCAGGTCGACGGCCCCCGTGCGTTCGTCGCGGAAGAGCACCTTCTCCCAGGTCGTGCCCCCGTCGATGGTGCGGAAGACCCCGCGCTCGGGATTGGGCCCGAAGGGATGCCCGAGCGCTGCGACGTACAACCGGTCGGGGTCGGTGGGATGGATGCGGATGCGTCCGATGGCGTGGGTTTCGGCGAGGCCGAGGTGGCGCCAGCTCGTCCCGCCATCGTCCGAGCGATAGACACCGTCGCCCTGGAGGACGTTCGCGCGCAACTGGACCTCGCCCATGCCGATGTAGACGATGTCGGGGTCGGATGGCGCCATCGCGACCGCGCCCACCGAGGCGCTGGCCACCTGGCCGTCGGTCACCGGGTTCCAGGTAGTCCCTCCGTCGGTCGTCTTGAAGAGCCCTCCGCCGGTCGCGCCGAAGTAATACTCGAAGGGTCGCTCGGGATGACCCGCCACGGCGATCGAGCGGCCGCCCCGATCCGGACCGATCGAGCGCCACTCCATGGGGGGGAGGAGGGAAACGAGGTCCTGCGCGGTGAGCGGCGCCGGGGACATCGCGACGAGTGACATCGCGACCAGCAGGCGGAACATGACGCAGCCTCCAGAGGACCGTGGTTCGGGGGTGAGTAGCCTACGCTCGTGCGGTACCGACGACTCGCAGGAGCGGGCGGAGCGCCGGCCCCACCGGGAGGACTGGCCGCAGGGAGGCGAAACTCCCGCGGCGTGGAAACCCGAAGGGCCAGGCGCAACTCCCGGAGTAGCTCTCCCAGATCCGCGCCGGCGGCTGCGGTTTCTCTACCCCGGGAGACCCGCCTACCCCGCCTCCAGCGCCTGATCGAGATCCTCGATGATGTCGGCGATGTGCTCGATGCCGACGGATAGCCGGATGGCCTCGGGCCGCACCCCGACGCTCCGCTGCTCCTCTTCGGTGAGCTGCCGGTGGGTCGTGGACGCCGGGTGGCAGGCGAGGGACTTGGCGTCCCCGATGTTGACCAACCGCTTGAAGAGCCCGAGCGCGTCGTAGAACCGCACGCCGGCATCGTATCCGCCCTTGACGCCGAAGGTGAGGATTCCGGATGCCGATCCGTTCAGGTACCGGAGCGCCAGCTCGTGGTACCGGTCGCCGGGCAGTCCCGCGTAGTTCACCCACTCGACCCTCGGATGGTCGCGGAGGTGTTTCGCTACGGCCAGCGCGTTCTCGCAGTGGCGTTCCATGCGCAGGCCGAGGGTCTCGATGCCCTGCATGATCTGGAACGCGTTGAACGGCGAGATGGCGGAGCCGGTGTTGCGGAGCGGCACGGTGCGGGCGCGGCCGATGTAGGCGGCCGGCCCCAGCGCCTCCGTGTACACCACGCCGTGGTAGCTCGGCTCCGGCGTGGTGAACATCGGATAGCGCGCCTCGAACTCCTTCCAGGGGAACTGCCCCGAATCCACGATGGCGCCCCCGAGCGAACTGCCGTGTCCGCCCATGTACTTGGTCAGGGAGTGGACGACGATGTCGAAGCCGTGCTCCACCGGTTTGAGGAGCGCCGGCGTCGGCACCGTGTTGTCCACGATGGTGGCGATCCCGTGGGCGCGCGCCATCGCCGAGACCGCGGCGAGGTCGACGATGTTGCCCGCCGGGTTGCCGATGCTCTCGCAGAAGATGGCCTTCGTGCGGCCGTCCACGAGCTTTGCCAGGTCGTCCGGGCTGTCTCCCTCGGCGAACCGCACCTCGATGCCCTGCTGGGGCAGCATGTGGGCGAAGAGGGTGTAGGTGCCGCCGTAGAGCTGCGGGACCGAGACGACGTTGTCGCCCGCGACGGCAAGGTTGAGGATCGAGTAGTTGACCGCGGCGCTGCCCGAGGACAGCGCGAGCGCTGCGACGCCCCGCTCGAGCTGCGCCACCCGCTCCTCCAGCACTGCCTGGGTGGGGTTCATGATGCGGGTGTAGATGTTCCCGGGCACGGCGAGATCGAAGAGGTCGGCGCCGTGCCGGGCGTCGTCGAACTCGTAGGCGACCGTCTGGTAGAGGGGCACGGCGACGGCGTGCGTCGTGGGTTCGGACTCGTATCCGAGATGGATGGCGATGGTTTCGTCACGCATGGGATCTCTCCTCGGAGTGTGGAAGTTCCCGGTCCGGAACGGACCCGGGAGGCAAGGCGGCGCGAGGCCGCGAAGGACTGCGGGAGTGAAAGGGGAATGCGGCGGCGCTGAGACAGAGTTCCGCGTTCGCGAGGCAGGCGCCCGCCGCGCCCCGCACGCCGTTGTGCGAGACGACGGCCAGGGCGAGATCGTGCGGCGGGCCGGCCGGGCGGACCCTGCCGACGCTCACCGCCATGCCGCCGCCTGCGTCCCGGTCGAGGCGGGGTTGCGGGCGGTCGGGCTCGCTGCGCACCACCAGGGGC
>VXWI01000042.1:11922-29151 GCA_009835985.1 Acidobacteriota bacterium
CTGGGGCCGCGGGGTTGGGGGGGTTGGGGGGGGGGGGGCTCGGGGCGCCCCACCGGGGGCGGGGGGGGGGGGGTGGGGCGGGCCGCGGCGGCGGCGGGTGCACGGAACTCACGGAGCACCCGCGCCGCGTCCGTGGGCGAGGCGGGGTGGCGGAGCGAGGCGAAGACGTGCGCCAGGTGGCCGTCCAGGACGGGGACCCGGTTTACGGCGGCGGTGACCGCAAGGTCGCAGTCGAGGATCTTGCGGAGCTCGGGTCCCAGCTTCTCCTCTTCGCCGGGGATCCACGGGATCGCGTTGCCGACGACCGCCACCGCGCCCACGCCGTTTCGTCCCGCTCCGGAGACCGCCTGCAGGGTCACGACGGTCACCGCCTCGATCCCGAAGGCCCGGTGGAGCGGTGCGAGCACCAGCGCGAGTCCGGCGACGACGCAGTTGGGATTGGCGATGAGCGCGCCGCCCGTTCCGGCGCCGGGCTGGCGCCGCGCCGCGTCCACCGCCTCCGCATTCACTTCCGGGACGACGAGCGGCACGGCCTCGTCCAGCCGGTGGGCCGACGCGTTGGTACAGACGACGTGCCCCGACTGCGCGAGGGCCGGCTCCGCCTCCCTCGCCACGCTCGCCGGAAGCGCCGACAGGACAAGCGGGCTCCGCAGCGTGGCGTCGAGACCCAGGACTTCGAGGTCGGCCGCGCCCGCCGCCGGGCGCTCGCCGGCCGACCACGCGACCGCCTCCCCGTACCGCCGTCCCGCCGAGCGATCGGATGCGGCCACCTCCGCGAGCCGAAACCACGGGTGCGCCTCCAGCAGGTTCGCGAGGCGCTGCCCGACGATGCCGGTCGCCCCGACGACGGCGGTGGGGATCCGGTCGTCGGCCTGCTCCGCGGTTGCCGCCGGCGCCCCGGTCATCGTTCTGCCACCCTCGGGCCCGGTTCCGCGGTCTCCGGCCAGCACCCGGCCGGCGCGGCATCGGCCACCGGCGCTCCGACCCAGGTACCCGCGCCCCCCGGTCCGGTGACCCGGAAGCGCACCTGCCGCCGCTCCGCGTAGTCAATCGCCTTGGGCTGCACGACGCCGCCGCCGAGCCGGCGCACCGAGTCCCAGGTCAGTGCCGCATAGGGCGCCAGGTCGTCGCGGCCGTCCGGATCTTCGGGAAAGATCCCGTCCACATCCTTGACGAGGCGGACCTCGGAGGCCCCCAGCGCATCGCCGAGGAAGAGTGCGGTCAGGTCCGAGCCTCCCCGTCCCAGCAGGGAGGGAACCCCGGAGGCGTCCCTGCCGACGAAGCCCGGGAACACCAGCGCGTCCCGGGTCCGGAGCGCCCTGTGGATCCGGCCGGTATCCACATGGACCGGCTCGGCGTCGTCGAGGGCGCCGCAAGTCCGCACCGGTACCCGCGAGGCGCCGACTCCCGCCGCGCGGACCCCGCTGGCGACGAGCGCCAGGGTGAGGAGCGCCACGGACGCCTCCTCGCCGGTCGCGAGGAGCGCCCCGATCTGCGCTTCCGGCGCCGCCGCCGTGACCGAGCGGGCCGCGGCGAGCAGCGTGTCGGTCGTCCGGCCCATCGCGGAGACCACGGCCACGACCTTCTGACCGCGGGCGACTTCGGCCGCGATCACCACCGCCGCCTCGCGGTAGTCGTCGGGTCTCGCGAGGACCGAGGAGCCGAATTTCAGGACGGCCAACGGGGCTGGCGCCGGCGAGGCCGGCGCCGGGTTCCCGGTGCTGACCGGTTCGTGACATCCGGTGGGACGCAAGCCGTTCATCGGAGGCTCCAGCCCGCCCGCGAGCCACCGTTCCGGGCGTCCGCGGCGGGCGGGAACGCGTCTTCCAGCAGACCGCGGGTCGCGGCGGTAGCGCCGTCGAGCGCCCAGCGGACGGATTCGAGCCGCGCGGCCAGCAGCGCCGCCGCCTGCCGTCCCTCCGGCCCGACAGTCTGCGGACCGTTCACCTCGAGCGCGAGCCGCAGGTCCCGGAGCAGGTCGCCGAGGTCGCTGATCGCCGCGCCGCAGGCGACGAAGCTCACCGACGCGGCTGACACGGACCCGGTCAGCCGGTCTTGCGCGGATTCCTCGGGTGGACCCGGGAATCTGACGGGCCCGGCGGCGAGGTTGTGATGTCGGGGCATGGCGGCTTCTCCTTCGGATGACATCCGAGGAGGGCTGATGCCCCGTGGGTCCGCTTGGTTGCCTTGCGGCCACATCTCCGTGATCGGGCGCCACCTTGCCCGGACCGGGCAGGTTGGCGGGGGTACGCAGGTGCGTTGCCCCCTCTGGATGCAGACCGGCAGGTTAGCCCGGGACGCACCCCCCCGCCACCCCGGGCCGCGCATCCCGCCCGCGCGGTCTCCAGGGGGGGCCAAAGCCCCGGCACGATCCGTCCGGGCCTAGTCCCCGTTCAGGCTCCGTCGCCCTGCCGCCCGGACCAGTGCGTCGAAGATGCGCTGGTCCAGGTCGTGCCCCATGCGCTCGGGGTGCCACTGCACGGCGAGCGCCCCCCAGCGGCCTCGGGGCGAGGACCCGTTGTATTCGATGCCTTCGATGGTGCCGTCCGGCGCGTGCGCCACTGCCGCCAGTCCTTCGCCCAGCCGGTCCACCGCCTGGTGGTGGATGCTGTTCACGCTTCGCTCGGTGACCCCGAGGATCTGGCCGAGGCGGCTCTCCGGCTGGATCGTCACCGGGTGCCGGAACGCCACCGCGTCTGCCGGTACATTGGGGATGGGCGGGTGGTTCGCGCGGTCGCTGATGTCCTGGTGCAGCGTCCCCCCGAGCGCGATGTTGAGCGCCTGCATGCCCCGGCAGATGCCGAAGAAGGGAAGGTTCGCGTCGCGGGCCGCCAGGGTCAGCGCGACGTCCCAGGCGTCCTCCTGGGGATCGATGTCCGCGCTCAGCCCCTCGTCGGTCCTCGTATAGGAGGAGGGCGAAAAGTCGCCTCCGCCGGTCAGGACCAGGGCGTCGATCGCCGCCACCGCCTCCGGGGCCGCGCGCAGCGGCGCCGGGGGAAGGATGATCGGGATGCCCCCGGCGATGCGCACGCTCTCCACGTACTCCTCGGCCAGCGTGAAGAGCTGTTCCGGATCTCCCACGATCGTGTGGACGGGGCGCTTCCAGGGGGTGAGCCCGATCCGGGGCCGGCTGCGGCGTTTGTTCCCGCTCATCGCGCCGTCGGCCGCGGGGCGCGGAGCCCGCGGAACTCCCAGTCGCCGCCGAGCGCCGTGGACCGTACTTCCTCGGACTCGGTCGGCTGCGCGCCGTAGCCCTCGGGGATTCCCCACTCCGCGGCCACGATCGGGTTTTCGAGGCGCCCCAGCCCATCCACTTCGACGGCGACCTCGTCCCCCGGCTCCACCGGCCGCGAACCGGCCGGAGTGCCGGTGAAGACCAGGTCGCCCGGCAGCAGCGTGTGGGTCCGCGCGATGTCCGCGATCAGATAGTGGGGATCCCACGCCATCTCGTCCGTGTTTCCCGACTGGCGCACCTCGCCGTTCACCAGCGTGCGGATTTCGCGCCCGTGGAAATCCCACTCGGAAACCACGGGTTCCAGCACCGGGCAGAGGGTGTCGGCGCCCTTTACGCGGAGCATCGAACCGGCGTCGGTGTCCCGGAAATCGTGCAGCCCGAAGTCGTTGCCGACGGTGTAGCCGGCGACGAAGCGCCCGGCGTCTCCGGGCTCGATGCCCCGGCAGCGCGATCCGATCACCGCGACGATCTCTCCCTCGAAGTTCAGGTAACGGCAGCCCCGCGGGCGGACCACCGGCTCACCGCTCCGGATCAGGGCGGAGGGCGGCTTCAGGAAGTAGGTGGGCGCCTTCGGAAGCCGCGCTCCGAACTCCTCGACCCGGCTGCGATAGTTGAGATGAACACAAACGATCTTGCTCGGGTTCATCGGGACCGAAAAGCCTACCAACTGCCGGGGCCTCCCCGTTCGCTCCCTTCCTTCCCGCCCGGAGCCTCGTCCCCGACGTACCATCCGGCCGGTGACGACGAACGGCCGAAACGGTTCCCCGGACGGTTTCGAGGCGATCGTTTCGCACGACACCTACACGAAGGGGGTGCCGTGGGGTCTCTTCGCCCGGATGCGCGAGCACGGGTCCCCCTGCTGGGTGAACGAGACCGACGGCGCCGGGTTCTGGGCGCTCACCCGTCATGCCCACGTCTTCCACGCGAGTTCCACCCCGCGGGACTTCTCCTGCGCCCGCGGCATCCGCCTCGAAGAGCTGGACGCCGACGAGCTGGAAGCCCGGCGGACGATGATGGAGTACGACGGGGCCGAGCACGCCCGGCTGCGGCGGCTGGTCGGAGCGGGTTTCTCCCGGAAGTCCATCGCCACCTACGAGGCTTCGGTGCGCGATCTCGCCGCCCAGGTCCTCGACGGCGCCCTCGAACTCGGCGAGCTGGACTTCGTGGAGAAAGTCTCCCGGGAACTCCCCATCCGGATGCTCTGCCGCATCCTGGGAGTGCCCGAGGAGGACGCCGGCGAACTCGTGGAATGGGGCGACGCGCTGATCTCGAACGCGGACCCCGAGTTCTCGATGGCGGTCATCGACCAGGTGGACACCGAGGAGTTCCGCCTGCTGCCCTTCCGGAGCCCGGCCGCCCGCGCCGTCTTCGACTACGCGAGCCATATCCGGAAGGAGCGACTGCGGCGCCCCATCGGCGACATCATCTCCGGGATGCTGGCCGAGGACGCCGGCGGCCGCCCGCTCACCGAGCTGGAGTTCCAGAACTTCTTCCTGCTCCTCATCGTCGCCGGCAACGAGACCACCCGCCACACGATCTCGCACGGTCTGCTGGCGCTGCTCGATCACCCCGACGCCTGGGAAGGCCTTCGCGCCGCCCCCGGCGAGCGCGGCCTCTTCGAGTCGGCCACCGAGGAGATCCTCCGCTGGACCTCGGTGACCATGCATTTCCGGCGCACCCTCACGCGGGACCTCGACCTCGACGGCGCCCCGCTGCGCCGCGGGGACAAGGTGGTCCTCTGGTACATCGCCGCGAACCGCGATCCGGAGGCCTTCCCGGAGCCCGAGCGGTTCGACATTCGCCGGAGCCCCAATCCGCACCTGGCCTTCGGGGCGGGGCGGCATGTCTGCCTCGGCGCCTGGCTCGCCCGCCTCGAGGTCCGGGTCACCTTCGAGGAACTCTTCCGCCGGGTGCGCGCCGTCGAACTCAACGGCCCGCCCGACCGCCTCCGTTCCAACTTCATCCACGGGGTCAAGCACCTGCCGGTGCGGTTGATGCCCAGGTAGGAGCCCAAAATGCGACGCATCGCCATTTCTCTCTGGCTCGTGGTCTTCGGCGTCTCCGCCGCCGAGGCCCAGTTCCCGCTCGAAGCGGTCTTCTCGGCCCCGTTCCCCTCGAGCCTCACCGCGTCCCCCGACGGTTCCCGGGTCGCCTGGGTGTTCGACGAGCGGGGTGCGCGGAACGTCTGGGCGGCCGATTCCCCCGGCTTCGAGGGACGCCGCCTGACCTCTTTCGAGGGCGACGACGGGACGACCATCCACAGCCTCGCGTTCAGCCGCGACGGGCGCCGCATCGCCTTCGTCCGCGGGGACGGCCCCAACCGGGCCGGCGAGCTGCCGAACCCGACGAGCAACCCCGCTGGGGTGGAGCAGGCGCTTTGGGTCATCGATCGGGGCGGGGAACCCCGCCGCATCACCGAGCCTGCTGCCTCGCCCCTCTTCGCGGCCGACGGGGACGCGATTCTGTTCATCCGCCGCGGCCGCGTCTGGCACGTGAGCCTCGACGCGGATGCCGAACCCGAGCAGCTCATTCACGGCCGGGGTTCCTTCGGGAACCTGCGGCTCTCGCCGGGCGGCGACCGGCTGGCGTTCGTCTCCTCCCGGGGAGCGCATTCCTTCGTCGGGGTGTACGACTTCAGTGCAACGACCGTCCACTACCTGGACCCGGCGGTGGACCGCGACGGCTCGCCCGCTTTTTCACCGGATGGGAGCGAAGTGGCCTTCCTCCGCACGCCGCCAGCACTGGAGCGGTTCCTGTTCGTCCCGAGCCGGGAGGGCCCCCCCTGGAGCATCCGGGTGGCTTCCGTGGACGACCCGGGTACCAGCCGGGAGGTCTTCCGCGCGGAGCCCGAGAAGGGAAGCGTCTTCTCCGGCACCGCTTCCGCCAACCAGCTCCACTGGACGGATGACGGCCGCCTCCTCTTCCCCTGGGAGCGCACCGGCTTCCGGCATTTCTACGCAGTTTCCGCGGCCGGCGGCGAACCCGAGGCGCTCACCGCGGGATCGTTCGAGATCGAGTACGCGGTCCGCGACGGACAGGGGGGACTCATCGCCGCCACCAACCAGGGGGACATCGACCGCCGCCACCTCTGGCGCCTCATCGCCGGATCGGCCGCCGAAGCCCTGACCTCCGGGACCGGCGTCGAAACGCTGCCGGTCGCCGTCCAGGGCGGCGTCGCTTTTCTCGGCGGGGACGGGCGCCGCCCGCTCCAGCCGATGGTCCAGACAGACGGTACGGCGCGCGCCCTCGCACCGGACGCCTTCCCGGCGGACTTCCCGCTCGAGCACATGGTGGATCCGGAACCGGTGGTCTTCGCCTCCGCCGACGGCATGAAGATCCCCGGCCAGCTCTTCCGGCCCGCGGAAGGCTCGGCTTCACCGGGTCCCGGAGTGCTCTTCCTGCACGGCGGCTCCCGCCGCCAGATGCTGCTCGGCTGGCACTACATGGGCTACTACTCGCACTGCTACGCCTTCCACCAGTACCTGGCGAGCCGCGGGTTCACGGTGATCTCGGTGAACTACCGGAGCGGCACCGGCTACGGCATGGAGTTCCGCGAGGCGCTCAACTACGGGGCAAGCGGCGGCGCCGAGCACCAGGACGTGCTCGGGGCGGGCCGCACCCTTGCCGACATGGCGGGCGTGGACGGCGGCCGGGTCGGGCTCTGGGGCGGCTCCTACGGCGGCTATCTGACCGCGATGGGACTCTCCCGGGCGTCGGACCTCTTCGCCGCCGGGGTGGACATCCACGGCGTCCACGACTGGAACCGCACCATCCAGGGTTTCAACCCCGCCTACGAGCCGGAACACAACCCGGAGGCGGCGCGGCTGGCGTTCGAGTCCTCACCGCTCGCCACCGTGGACGGCTGGCGGTCCCCGGTGCTGCTCGTCCACGGCGACGACGACCGGAACGTGCCCTTCAACGAGACCGTCGAACTGGTGGAGAGGCTCCGCGAACTCGGCGTCGAGCACGAACTCCTCATCTTCCCCGACGAGGTGCACGGCTTCCTCCGCCACGAGAACTGGCTGGAGGTCTTCCGCCGGAGCGCCGACTTCTTCGAGCGTCACCTGGGGAAGTAGCGCCGGTCCTTCATCCCTGAAGCCGGCCGCATATACACAAACCGTGGACGTTGTTTATTACAATTACGTTACTACTGCATTACGTTTCCGAGACACAAGCCAATATCGTCCTTTTTTCAAGGACTTGGGGTCGGGTGTCACGTTTGACGGCAGATGCGGCCGGGCGGTCTGATGGGTTTCGCTGGCACATGCCTCAGGCAAGGGAGACGGCATGCCGATGCGGAGAGTCCGATCCGCTTGTAGCCCGGCTGGATCGCCCCTACCCGCCGCAGATTCCGTAACTTCCTCCCACACCGTTTCCCGGCGTAGCGTGGGGCGGAGGTGCGTACGCACCGCCCCACCGCGCCGGTAGTCGTCCGTTCCACCACATCCCCACAGGAGGGCAAAACATCATGACGCTGCAACGATTTACGGCCAGTCGGTCGTGTCCGGCGCTGGTCTTGGGCCTCGCGCTCCTGCTGGGGGCGGGCACCGCTTTCACGCAGGAACTGACCGGAACGATCTACGGCGAGGTCACCGATGACCAGGGGCTCGCGATCCCGGGCGCCACGGTGACCCTCACGAGCCCGTCGCACATCCAGACCGAGACCCGCGTGACCGGGGCCCGGGGCGATTACCGTGTCCCCCTGCTCTCGCCCGGCACCTACACGGTGACGGTCGAACTCCCAGGGTTCCAGACCGTGACCTTCGAAGGCGTCGCGCTGAACGCCGGAAACGACATCGCGCTCGACGCCACCCTGTCCCCCTCCGGGGTCGAGGAGATGGTGACCGTCATCGGCGAAGCTCCATTGGTGGATGTCAGGAGCAACCAGGCGATGCGCACGCTGGACGTGGACCTGATCGAGAACATCCCGCTGGGGCGCACCTACTCGGACCTGCTGGTCTCGATGCCGGGCGTCCTTGACAGCGAGTACTCGTTCACGCCCACACAGACCGTCCACGGGAGTTCGCCCCGCGACAACCTCTTCAACATCGACGGGGCGGGTATGAACGACACCACCGTCGGTTACATCTCCACCGAGATCCCGATCGACATGATCGAGGAAGTCCAGGTCACCACCGGCGGCATCTCGGCGGAGTTCGGAATGTCGCTGGGCGGCGTCTTCAACTTCGTCACCAAGTCGGGCGGCAACGAGTTCTCCGGAACCCTCAACGGCTATTACCAGGGCGAGGAGACCGAGTTCAGCAACCTGACGCCCGAGCTCGAGGAAGACCTTCCGGCGGCGACCAGCAACCTCAAGAACCAGGAGTACGGCGGCACGTTCGGCGGACCCATCATGCGCGACCGGGCCTGGTTCTTCGGGAACCTGCGCCGCCTCGAAGTGGAACAGCAGGAACCCTTCCTGCCCACCCAGGCGTTCGAGACGAACCAGACCCACTCGTTCCTGAAGCTCACCACCCAACTGGGCGGGAACACCCGGTTCAGCGGTTCCTTCACGACCCGCGACCAGGACAAGTGGCCGGGGAACGTCTCCAGCTTCTCGAACGCCGACCACCCCGAGACCTGGGACATCCTCTACCGGAACCAGCGGATCGTGAACCTGCAGGCGACCCAGCTCCTCGGCCAGGACACGATCCTCGAGGCGCGCTACAACGGCGTCTGGAAGTCCTTCAACCGGGAATACCCGAACAACCCCGATTTCAGGATCGGCTGGCGGGACATCGGGACTGGCGAGAACTTCGGAGGCCTCACCGGAGGCGTCGGCGACACGCTGGCCCGGGACATCCGGCAGGCCCACCTGACCCTCTCCCACTTCCGGACGGGGCTCGGCGGCTCGCACGAGTTCAAGACCGGCGTGTATTGGGAGCACTCGCCGTTCAAGCGCGAGTTCTATTTTCCGAACGGGGAAGACGTGGTGCAGATCCTCAACAACGGCGCACCCCACCGAGTGCAGCTCCAGAACTACCCGATCAACCTGCAGCAGACCAACATCAACCGGCAGGCGTTCTTCGTGCAGGACCAGTGGACGATCGGGGAGGCGCTCACCGTGAACCTGGGGGTCCGCTGGGAGCGCACCGAGGGCTGGTACCCGCGGCAGAGTTCGGGCGGCGGCCGCTGGTTCCCCGAGGTCTTCCTCGATGAGACCCGCGACCTGATCACCTTCAACTCCGTCGCGCCGCGCGCGGGGTTGGTGTGGGCCCTGGGCGAGGAGGGGCGGACCTCCGTCAAGGCCAGCTACGGGCAGTACTACAAGCCGCTCCTGAACCAGGACACCCTGATCATCCTGCCGCGGTCCGGTGGTTTCCACGAGTACGAGTGGTTGGACCACAACGGCGACCTGGTGTTCCAGGACGGCGAGCAGGGAGAACTGACCCGGGACGGCATCCAGCCCAACACCTCGAGCGCCGATCCGGACCTCAAGAACGCCTACGTGAACTCGTTCCACGTCGGGATCGAGCACCAGCTCGAGAACAACATCGTCCTGTCGGTATCCGGAATCTTCAAGCGGGAAAAGGACATCATGGAGACGATCGATGTCGGTCGGATCGGTCCTGACGGGACGCCCTTCGGCGCCTACAACCCGCTCTCGGTCACGAACCCCATCGACGGCTCGCCGATGACCATCTATGCGCTCCGGCCCGAGTTCCAGGGTTCCGGCCGCGTCCGCTTCCTGACGAATCCCGGCCAGGACGGACCGCTGTTCCGGGACTACAACGGAGTCGAGTTCGTCGTCCGGCGCCGCTGGCAGGACGGCTGGCAGTTGATGGCCGCCCTGAATGTCGCCGAAGCCGTCGGCAACATCGGGAACAGCTACGGCTCGACGTGGGGCGGGCACGCCATCTACGACAACCCCAACACGCTCATCAACGCCGAGGGGCCGCTGGATCTCGACGCCACCTACCAGTTCAAGCTCCAGGCAACCTACACGCTGCCCTGGGACGTCCTGTTGAGCGGCTACTACCAGGCCATCACCGGGTTCCCGCTGAAGCCGCCCGAGAACTTCGCGCCCGACCCGGCGCTCGGCGCCTATACCGTTCGCTTCTTCCGCGACGATGTGCCCGGCATGGTGGTGGAGAGCTTCGTGGACGTCGCCGGCGTGCAGCGGGGCACCTACCGCCACGACTTCCGGAACAAGGTGGACCTCCGGATCGAGAAGCAGTTCCCGTTCCGGGACAACATGCGCATCGGGGTCATCGCCGACATCTTCAACCTGACGAACATCAACCGGACCACGTCGGTGCAGTCGCTCCGCTACGGTCTGGAGGGCCGCTTCCTCACGGCCGCCACAATCGAGCCTCCGAGGATCATGCGCATCGGGGTGCGCTTCCAGTTCTAGGAGAGAGTGCGAGGGCGGCGCTTGGGCGCCGCCCTCCACCGCCGATGCCAGTCCGTAGACTGGCATCGCTGTCCGCGTGAGCAAGACCAGGAAACGCCGCCCGCCAACCGGAAGCCGCCGGCCGCGTGCGGCTGCCCGGCGAAGCCCCCGCTGGTTCTGGGGCGCGGCCGGCGCCACTCTTGTCGGGGTTCTCCTGCTGGCGCGGCTTGCATTTCCTCCGTCCCTCGACCTGGCGGAGATCCCGGGATCCTCCGCCTCCGAGCGGGACGAGCGGGTGCGCGCGAAAGTCGAGGAGGCGCGGCAGGCGGTTGCCGAGGATCCGCGCTCGGGGGCCGCGTGGGGCCGGCTCGGGTCCGTCCTTCTCGCGCACGAGCGCGAGGCGGCGGGAGCGGCGGCCTACCAGCGCGCCGTCGAGTTGGATCCCGACGAGCCGCGTTGGCCCTACCTGCTGGCGCGCGCCGCGAAGACGCCCGATCCGGTGATCGCGGTCGATGCCTCGGCCCGCGCCGTCGCCCTCCTGCCGGGGTATGCGCCCGGCCAGCTGCTGCGGGCGGAGCTGCTGGAGCAGGCCGGCGAGGCCGAAGCGGCGCGTGACCACTACCGGAGGTCCGTCGCGCTGGATCCGCGCTGCGCCCCGTGCGAGCTCGGGCTGGGCCGCCTCGCGCTGGCGGCCGGAGATCTTGAGGCCAGTCGCCGCCACCTGGAACGCGTCGCCGCGTTGCAACCCCAAGCGCGTGCCCCCCATGTCCTGCTCGTGCAGGTGTACCGGAGTCTGGGCGAACTGGACGCGGCCGAGAGCGCGGCCCGCCGGGTGGGGCGACTCGACGGGGAACTGCTCCACAACGACCCCTTCATGAACGAGGTCGTGGATGAAGGCGTTTCGGTCATCGGTTACCACCGCCGCGCGTCGGTCGCCGACTCGCTCGGCAACCAGACGAAGGCCGAATCGCTCTACCGCACCCTGCTGGAGGCGCATCCCGAAGACGCGAACGGCCACTACAACCTCGGGAACCTGCTCGCCCGGCTGGGAAGAACGGACGAGGCGATCCTGCGCTACCGGCGGACGCTCGAGATCGCGCCGGAGAAGGCCGACGCCCGCTTCAACCTGGGCAACATGTTCCTGGCCCAGGACCGGCTCGACGAAGCCGAAGCGGAGTACCGCGCCGCCCTCGAGATCTGGCCGGACCACAGCGGGACGCTGACCAACCTGGCGATCGTGCTGGCGCGCCGGAACCGGACTGCCGAGGCCGTGCCGTTCTACCGCCGCGCGGTGGAGGCCGACCCGGAGAACCCGATTGCGAACCATCAACTCGGGCAGATCCTGGCCCGCGAGGGGAGCCTGGCGGAGGCGATCGCGCACTTTCGGGCCTCCCTCGCGGCGCGGCCCGATGCGGGCCCGGTCCATCTGGACCTGGCGATGGCGCTCGCGAGCGCGGACGACTACTCGGGCGCCTGGCCGCACGTAGTGGCCGCCCGCGAGCTGGGAACGCGGCCTCCCGCCGACTTCATGGAGTTTCTGAGCACCCGCGTGCCGGCGGCCGTGTCCATCACGGAGGGCTTCCGATGAGGAGGCGGTCGTTTCTCGTGCTCCCGTTCGTTACGGCGGCCGCCTGCGGCGTGGCGGGGGGCGCCGGTGACCACGCGGCACTCGTTACGCTTCACGATGAGTTCCTCGAGTTCGACCGCCCGGCCATGGAGAACGGGCTTCCGGACTATCGCCCGGAAACGATCGAGCGCCAGCGGGCCGGGCTCGACGGCTTTGCGGACCGTCTCGGCGCCGTCGATCCCGCCGGCTGGCCGGTCTCGCAGCAGGTGGACTACCTCCTGGTGCGGGCGCGGCTGAACCGGCTGGACTACGACCTGCGGGTGCGCCGTCCCTGGGCGCGGGACCCCGGGACCTATGTGGATGCGGTGCAGCGGCTCGCGTTCCACGAATTCCCGCTCGCCGGGGAAGCGCTCGCCACCCTGGAAGCCCAGTTGGGCGGCGTGCCGGCGTTCCTGGCGCTGGCCCGGGAGAACCTCATGGACGCCGGCGGTGAGTTGACGATGCTGGCGCTGAGGAACCTGGTGACCGCCGACGGGGTCGGTCACGGCCACCCCTACCGGGAGGTCCCGCCGGCCGGGACCATCGCCTGGTACGAGGACCTGGTCGGGCAACTCGAAACGCACCACCCTGAACTCCTGCCGCCGGCGCGGGGGGCGCAGGCGGCGGTCGGGGAGTTCCACGCCTGGCTCACCGAGAACCGGGAGCGGATGGACGCGCCGTCGGGGCTCGGACGCGAGAACTACGACTGGTATCTCAAGCACGTCGCCCTGATGCCCTTCGACTGGGCCGACGTGAACCGGATCGGCGACCGCGAGCTCCACCGGTCCTGGGCCTTCCTTGAACTCGAGCGCAACAAGAACCGGGGGCTCCCGACCGTGGATCCCGCGCCGAGCGCCGAGGACTACGCCCGGCGGATCGAGGAGGCCGACGAGCACGTCCGGAAGTTCCTGGTGGACCAGGACATCCTCACGATCCCGGACTACGTCGGGGAGTTCGGCACGAACGTGCCCTGGATCGTCCGCGAGGGTGGCCGGCGGAACTTCTGGGAGGAGGTCCAGTACCGCGACCCGCGGCCCGACCATGTGCACGCGGTGATCCCGGGCCACCGCTTCGACGGCCTGCTGCGGAGCCGGGAAGCGGGGCCGAACCGCTCCGCCATCCGGGGCGCCTACCGCGATCGGGGCCGCATCGAGGGGTGGGCCTTCTACCTCGAGGAGATGATGCTCCAGGCCGGGTTCCTCGACGAGCTGCCGCGCACCCGCGAGCTCTACTACATCTTCCAGATCGCCCGTGCGGTGCGGAACGGGGCCGAAGCCCTGATGCACACGAACGAGTTCACCGTCCAGCAGGCGGTGGATTTCATGGCGGACAACACTCCCTTCATGGACCAGGACGTGGCCCGGGTCGACGCCGAGATCTATCTGAAGACTCCGGGTTCGGGGATCGCCTACCAGATGGGGAAGCTCCAGATCGAGGAACTCCTGATGGACCGCGCGCTACAGCTCGGCGATGCGTTCGACCTGAAGGAGTTCCACGACGAGTTCCTCGCTTCCGGCTGGATCCCCATCTCGCTCATCCGCTGGGAGATGACCGGCCACGACGACGAGGTCCGGGACCTGTTCGCGAGATCGACGAACTGAGACAGGAGAACCGAATGAAACACGCGCTCCCCGGCGGCCTCGCGCTCGCCGCCCTGCTGGCCGCGTCGCCGGCGCTCGCCCAGCCGACCGGTTCCCGCGATCCGCTGCTGAACCAGGGACCGAAGGCGGTGGCGACCTCCGACGGCGGGATGGTCGCGACCCAGCTCCCGAACGTGACCCGGGCGGCGGTCCGGGTGCTGGAGGACGGCGGGAACGCGGTGGACGCCTTCGTCACCGCCGTCTTCCTCCAGCACGTCGAGGACTACCACCAGGTCTCGCACTTCGGGGCGATGTCCGGCCTCTACTACGAGGCGGCCACCAGGACGACAACCGCGTTCAACGCCTTCTCGGCACGGCCGCGGGCCGACCGCTGCGGGGACGGCAAGCGGGTCGGCCGGCTGGCCGTCGGCGGCACGGTGCGCGGGCTCGAATCGCTCGCCGACCGCTTCGGGACGAGACCCTGGGCGAGCTACCTGGCACCTGCGATCGCTGCCGCGGAAGACGGCGTCCTGGTCACGAACTTCCAGTACGCGAACAACTACAGCCTCTGGGAGAACGGGGACCTGATCCAGCAAAACGAGGAAGCGCGCGCCTTCTACCTGCCCGACGGCCACCTGGTCCCGGTCGGCGGGACCTGGAAGATGCCGGCGCTGGCCGGAACCCTGCGGGCGGTCGCCGAGCACGGCGCCGACCACCTCTACCGGGGCGCCTGGGCGAAGAAGTTCGTGGAGGCGGCGACGAACCGCGGCTTCTGCGTCACGCTCGAAGACCTCGCCGAGTACGAGACGCGCTGGTTCGAGCCCGCCCGCTTCACCTACCGGGGCCACGAGATCCTCGTCGAGCCGCCCCCGAACAAAGGCGGCCTGCTAGTGGGGCAGAACCTGAACGTGCTGGAGCAGTTCGATCTCACGGAGACCGGGCACTTCGCCGAGTCCCCGGAGACCCTCGAGATCATGGTCCGGAGCTTCGGCAAGGTGGAGTCGGACATGAAGTGGTCGATCCAGGACCCGGCGGCCTACCGGAACCCGTTCGAACTCTGGTACTCGAAGGAGTACGCGCGGCTGAGCGCCGAGTTCGTCCGGCAGACGATGCCCCAGCCGGGCGTGGACCTGACGGCGATGATGGAGAGGGAGGCGGGCGGGACGAACGTCGCCGCCGCGATGACCCTCGGCAGCAACCACAACGTGATCGTGGACGCCGAGGGGAACTGGATCAGCTCGCTCCACACCGGACACGGCGGGGCGCCCGGCGTCTTCATCGACGGGGTCCGGGCAACCGGGAGCGGCGTGAAAGCCGAGACGATGGGTCCGGGCCGCCGCATCCTCGCCGAGGTCACCGGCGTCTTCGTGATGCGGGACGGCAAGCCCTGGCTCTCGCTCGGAACGCCGGGGTTCCCGCCACAGCCCGTGACCGAGGTGCTCGTGAACATCCTCGACTTCGGGATGCACCCGAGGGACGCGGCCGACGCGCCGCGCTTCTGGGCGTTCCTCTATGGCCAGACCGAGCGGCGGGTGCTGCGCATCGAGTCCCGGATCTCGGACGAGGTCCGGCAGGGGATGGCGCGAAGCGGCATCGCGATGGAGGAACTCGGCGACTACAACTGGCACACCGGCTCGATGCAGATCATCTGGCGCGGTGACGACGGAAAGCTTTACGGGGTCAGCGACCCCCGGCGGCTGGGATTGGCCGCCGGCCATTGAAAACCAACAAGGGAGGAGCGCCATGAGAAGCAGCTCTACATTCATTCGATTCCTGGTCGTCGCGGGGGTGCTCGCCCTCGCGGCCACCGGGATGGCCCAGAACGGACCCGATCCGCAACTGAACCAGGGACCGAAGCCGACCGTCACTGGCGACTCGGGCATGGTAGCCACCCAGCTTCCGGTGGTCAGCAACGCGGCGCTCCAGGTGCTGAAGGACGGCGGCAACGCGGTGGACGCCATGGTGACCGCCGTCTTCGTGCAGCACGTCCAGGACTTCCACCAGGTCTCGCACTTCGGCTCGATGTCGGTGATCGGCTACGACGCGGCGAGCGACACCTACTGGTCGCTGAACGCGGTCTCGGAGCGCCCGCGCGCCGACCGCCACGACCACGGCGACGTCTCCAAGGTCGCCATCGGCGGGGTGGTGCGCGGCCTCGAAGCGATCGCGGACCGCTACGGCAGCGGCAGCATGGAGTGGTCGCAGTATCTGCAACCGGCCATCGCCTCGGCCGAGGAGGGCGCCATCGTCACCTCGTTCATGTACGGCATCAACTACAACCTGATGGAGCAGGGGGACCTCGTCAAGAACCCCGAGGCGCGCGAGGCCTACATGGCGAACGGCCACCTGGTGCCGGTGGGCGAGCGCTGGAAGCGCCCGGCGCTCGCCAAGCACCTGAAGATGGTGGCTTCCGAGGGTGCCGACTACATGTACACCGGGGCCTGGGCCGAGAAGTTCGTGAAGGCCGCGAACGCGAAGGGCTACGCGGTCAGCATGCAGGACATGGCGGAGTACAAGCCGCACTGGGACGACCCCACCAGGTTCAGCTACCGCGGGCTCGACTTCTACGGCTCGCCGCCGCCCGACACCGGCGGCGTCATCGTGGGCAGCAACCTCAAGATCCTCGAGAACTTCGACCTGAAGGGCATGGGGCACTACAGCGAGTCCCCCGAGGCGCTCGAGATCATGATCCGCGCCTTCGGCCGGGTCTCCGACGAGACCCGCTGGGTCATCAAGGACCCGCTCAACTTCAAGATGCCCACGGATCTCTGGCTCTCGGACGAATACGGAAAGCTCGGGGCCACCTTCGTGAAGAACACGATGCTGCTGGACGGGGTGGACCTCTCGAACAGCGAGACCCCCGACATGACGGCGTCCCTCTTCCCGCCGGGCGCGGGCGGGGCGGACACCGCCGATCTCGGTAGCAACCACAATGTCATCGTGGACTCGCACGGGAACTGGGTCTCCATGCTCCACACCGGGCACGGCGGAGCGCCGGGCGTCTTCATCGACGGGGTGCGGGCGACGGGGAGCACCGCGCGCGCCGCCACCGCGGGTCCCGGCCGCCGCCTGGTGCTGCCGATCACCGGGATCATCGTGGCGAAGGACGGCAAGCCCTGGCTCGCGATGGGGACACCGGGATCGCCACCGCAGCCGGTCACCGAGGTGCTCGTGAACATCATCGACTACGGCATGCATCCGAAGGACGCCGCCGCGGCGCCGCGTTTCTGGGCCTTCCGGGGAGGCGAACGCGGCGTTCAGATCGAGTCCCGCATCTCCGATGCCGTCCGCAAGGGCATGAAAAAGAGCGGGATCGCGATCACCGATCTCGGCGCCTACAACTGGCACACCGGCTCCATGCAGATCATCTGGATGGGGGACGACGGCAAGCTCCACGGGGCGACCGACCCGCGGCGCCTCGGCGTCGTCGTCGGCTACTGACGATGTAAACCAGTTCACTGGGGGCGGGCCCCGA
>VXWI01000042.1:29251-68859 GCA_009835985.1 Acidobacteriota bacterium
GCCGGTGTCGCCTCCGGTCAGAGCCCTCCGGACGCGCGCGACGCGCTCTACAACCAGGGACCGAAGCAGGAGTCGGTCGGTGATTCCGTGATGGTGAGCACCCAGCTCCCCATCGTCACCGAGACCGCCCTCGAGGTGCTCCGGAACGGCGGGAACGCGATCGACGCCTTCGTCACGATCGTCCTCCTCCAAAACGTCGTGGACTACCACCAGGTGAGCCTCTTCGGCGCGATGGGCGGGCTCTACTACGAGGCGTCGAGCGGCAACTACTACGTCTTCGAGTCCTACTCGGAGCGGCCGCTCGCGGGCCGCTGCGGCGAGGGCGATCCCTCTCAGGTCGCCATCGGGGGCAAGGTCGCGGGTCTCGGCGCCCTCGCCGACCGCTTCGGGACGATGGAGTGGGAGAAGTACCTGGAGCCGGCCATCAAGGCGGCGGACGAAGGGGTGCTGGTCACCTCCTTCATGTACGCGAACAACTACAACAGTTGGGAGACCGGCGACCTCATCCAGCAGAACGACGAGGCGCGGGCGCACTACATGCCGGACGGCCACCTGGTCCCGGTGGGGCACCTCTGGAAGATGCCGGCGATGGCGAAGACCCTCCGCGGCATCGCGTCGGAGGGGGCGGATTACCTCTACACGGGCGCCTGGGGGCAGAAGTTCGTCGAGAAGTCCCGCGAGAAGGGCTACTGCGTGAGCCTCGAGGACATGGGCGCCTTCGAGGTGCGCTGGTCGGATCCGGTCCGCTCCACCTACCGGGGTTACGAGGTCCTCAGCGAGTCGCCGCCCAAGAAGGGGGGCATCCAGATCGGCTACAACCTGAACATCCTCGAGAACTTCGATCTGGCGAGCATGGGCCACTTCACCGAGTCCGTGGACACCCTCGAGATCCTCACCCGCACGCTCGGCCGGGTGGAGACCGACATGCGCTACGGGGTCACCGATCCGATGGCCTTCCAGATCCCGACCGCCGTCTGGCTCTCCAAGGACTATGCGAAGTTCGGCGCGGAATTCGTGCGGACCACGATGGTGGTGCCGGGCGTGGACCTGACGCCGTCGACCGCCACGTTGGCGCTCCGGCGACCGGAGCCGGTGCGGATCGCGCGGTCAGCCGATGCCCCGCCCATGGTGGACGAGAGCAACCACAACGTGATCGTGGACGCGGAGGGGAACTGGATCACCTCGCTCCACACCGGGCACGGCGGCGCGCCGGGAATCTTCCTCGACGGCGTGAAGGCGACCGGCAGCGGCTTCCCCGGCCGGACGGTCGGACCCGGCCGCCGGGTGAGCCCGAACAGCACCGGGACCATCGTGGCAAAGGACGGGGTGCCCTGGCTCTCGCTCGGCTCACCGGGCGTGCCGCCGCAACCAGTCACCCAGGTGCTGGTGAACATCATCGACTTCGGGATGACGCCGGGAGACGCGGCGGATGCGCCGCGCTTCTTCGCCTTCCGGGGCGGCGAACAGGTACTCGCCATCGAGTCCCGGATCACCGACGAGGTGCGGAAGGGCCTCAAGGCCCGCGGCATCCGGATCCAGGACCTCGGTCCCTACAACTGGCACACCGGCTCGATGCAGATCGTCTGGCGCGACCCGGACACCGGCAAGCTGCACGGGGTTACCGACCCCCGCCGGCTCGGCCTCGCCAAGGGGTACTAGCGCGAAGAGCGCCGGTCAGCTTCGCCGGCAGGGGCCTGAGCGCCGGCAAACCGGCGCTCCACCCGGCCCGTCAGGAGCATCACGCCGACGAGCGTGAGCCAGACGACGAAAGCGCCTCCCGTGACGCCGTGGATCCCGGTCGCCGCCGGGCTCCAGATGAGTTGCATGCCGGTGCCGAGGAGAAGGGACACCGGGGCAATCAGCCGGAGAGGAACGCCGGCTTTCCACTGATACCGCGCCGCCACGATGAGCGCGAGCCCCGCGACACTGAATCCAGCGAGCCCGCTGAGCCGGCGCAGGGAGGCCGCCGCCTCGACCGTCGCGGCGGGCTCCGGAGCGCCGGCGGCCAGTCCCAGGGCCACCGCTCCGGAGATGGCGGTCAACACCCCGGAAACGGCCAGCAGATTCGGGACCAGGGGCGTACCGTTCCTCTCGCGGATGATCCACGTCTTGAGCAGGTGCCGGGCGGCGAACACGAGGCAGGCGCCGGCGATCAGGCGGCTGGCGCCTCCCATCCCGTAGAGGCCCGCTCGTTCCGCGATGGCGGCGAGTGACTCGGCGAGCGCGGGCTGGTCCGCGTCCGGGGCCACCCGGGTGATCACCGAAACGACGGTGGCGCATGCGCTCGCAATCAGGAAGAGGCCGCCGCGACGCGCGTTCGGACTCGCTGGCCGGGCGGCGGCCTCACGGGTTTCGGCAGTGGTCATGGGGTGTATTGAAATTGAAACTCATTTTCACTTAGGATTCCAGCCGTTCCTGCCTGAATGGCTCACGGCACCAAGACCGACCAAGGAGGAGAATGCGTGCAGAAGCTCCTGGAGGAGATGGATCTCCAAGTCCTGTCCCGCGATGACCAGTTCGGCATCGTCACTCGATGTCCTGCTGGCTGCATCCACGTATGCGTGGGGAACACCACGCTACGGCTGTCGCCCAGGCAGTACTGGAGGTTGATGGATCTTCTGATGGCGTCAGCGCGCAAGATCGATCCACCGGGCGCAGCCCCCAGCGAAGAGCGGCCCCAGGTCCTCCACTAGGGAGCCTCTCCGGCGCACCTGGCGCGCGTTCGGCTTGGAGCGCCGGCCTCCGGCCGGCATCGCGCGGGAGCGCGAAACCCGCAGTGATGGCGCTACCTACATCTAACGGGGTGCATTCTCGCGGCCCTGGCGGGCCGCGATGCCGGCCAGAGGCCGGCGCTCCGATCTACCTAGCCGATCGGCGTGCCTTTGGCGTACGCCCGTTCGCGGTGAAGCTGCTGGAGTCGCAGCGTCAGCGGGCCGCGTGACCCGCTGCCGATCCGCCGCCCGTCCACCTCGAGCACTGGCGTCAGTGCGCCCGCGGTGCCGGTCGTGAACATCTCGTCGGCGGTGTAGACCTCCGTCAGCGAGAGGTTCTTCTCGATCACCTGAAGGCCGTCCTCCCGCGCCGCCTCGATCACCGTCGCCCGGGTGACTCCGGGGAGGCACGCGTGGGTGTGCGGCGTCTCCAGCGAGGCGTCCCGGACGAAGAAGACGTTCGTGGCGTTCGTCTCGGCGACGAAACCGTCGAGGTCCAGCATGAGCGCGTCGTCGACGCCCGCGTGATTCGCCTCGATCTTCGCCAGGATGTTGTTGATCAGATTGGCGTGGTGGATTTTCGAGTCGATGCACTGGGGGCTGTTCCGCCGGACCGAGGAGGTGATCAGGTGGATGCCCTCGGGGTCGTAGACCAGCGGCTTCCACTCGGCAAGCACGATGAGCGTGCAGCCCGACCGGTTCCACTCGGGGCTCATCCCCGAGGTCACCTTTTCCCCGCGGGACAGCGTCAGGCGGACATGGACGCCGTCCGTCATGCCGTTGGCCCGCAGCGTCTCGAAGAGCGCGGTCCGCACGGTGTCCCGCGCCGGCACCTGGCCGAAATCCATCGCGTGCGCCGAGCCGGACAGCCGGTCCAGGTGCCGGTCGAGGTCGGCGACGCGCCCCCGGTACACGCGCAGACCCTCCCAGACGGCGTCGCCCCCCTGCACCGAGCTGTCGAACACGGAGACCCTGGCCTCCGAACGGGGTTTCAGCTCGCCGTTGATCGAGACCAGGATGTCCGCGTTTCGCGGGTCAGGAAGTTCCATGTTCGCCCGCGGCGCGTCACGCCGCCTCCAGGGGCGTGATGTCCGAGAGGTCCGCGGTCTTCCGGGCACGGGCGAGGTCATGTGCCCGCTGCAGGTTCACCCAGAACTCCGCCGTGTTGCCGAAGAACTTTGAGAGCCTCATCGCAGTATCGACGGTCAACGCGGTCTCACCCTTGACCAGCCGCTCGATGCGCGTCCGGGAGACGTTCAGGCGCTTGGCGAGCGCGTTCGCGGGCATGTTGAGCGGCTCCAGGTAGAGCTCCACGAGCACCTCGCCCGGGTGTGAGGGTTTCTCGATCAAGGTCATCGCCTGACTCTCTTCCGGGAAGCGGGTTTCCATCCGAAGCGGGTTTCCATCCGAAGCGTGTTGCCTACTGCGCGCCGCCGATCAGCAGCAGCTCCGTCTGCTGCGGCGCGAAGTACTCCACGCCGCCCTCGGGAAGCAGCCGGGCGTTCTCCTCGATGCGGACCGGGAGCACCAGGCCATCCCACTCCGGGATCGGGGTGCTGATGTGCAACTCGACCGAGTACCACGCGTCGGCCCGCAGGGGATACCGCACGCGGTCCCCGTAGGCGAAGGGCCAGTCCACCGCGACCCGCGCCCCGATGTCGTGGGTGGAGTTCCCGACCGAATGGGAATAGACGCCCACTTCGGGCTGCCTGGGGTCCACCTCCTCGTTGCCCCCCGTCTTCGGCTGACCGGACTGGTACCCCAGCTCCCCCACGTCTTCCATCGTCGCCTCCCAGACCTCGTGGGCGATGGCCCCCGGCTGCCAGTGACTGGTCAGGATGTCGGTGACTTCGAGCGCCTTCTCCCAGGCGTTCCGGATGCTCTCCGGGGCCTCGGTCTCCCCGGGCCGGAGCACGTAGGCGGTCCGCTTGATGTCAGTGCGGTAGTCGAGGTAGCCGACTCCGGCGTCCACCGACAGGATGTCCCCGGGCATCACGACGTGGTCTGCGCTGTTGATCGGGAGGGTCTCCCCGTCGCGCGTGATGCGCACCCCGGGCAGGAACTCGTTGATGAGCCCGAGCTCCATGGTCCGCTGCCGCATCCACCAGTGGATGTCGGCGATGGTGGTCTCCCCCACCGTGATCACCGCGTCGGAAAAGGCCTCCTCCTCCCAGGCGACCGTCCACGCGCAGAGATCGGCGAACACCGGAATCTCCTCCGGGATGTGCATCTCGCGGAAGTCACGGATCACGAGCTCCGCCGAGACCATCCGCGCGGCGTACGTCTCGCCGAGCGTCTCCTCGAGGAAGTTCCTCAGCGTCCAGGTGAGGCCGTCCGCCATGGGCAGGGTGGAGGAGACGTTGATGCCGATCCGCTGCGGATCGCGCTCCTCGATCACCCGCCGGAGATGCGGTCGGACGCCCTCCTCGGTGTAGCCGTAGAAGATTTGTACGTCGTAGGCGTCGCTGATCGTCGGGTCGCGGAGCGAGTGGGAGCCGACGAAGATCTTCTCCGGCGTGTCTTCACCGCGGTCGAAGAAGATGTAGGCGTTCCGCACGCCTCCCCAGCCGCCGCCGATCTCCGAGAGGATCGGGTCCACGTGGTGCTCCCGGCTGAAGGTCAGCCACATGTCGATGTCGTGCGCCCGCATCGCGGGAAGCACGACCGCGTCCAGGCGCTTCGTGATGAGGTCCTTCCGGATCTGGGCGCGTTGCCTCGCGTCCGGGATGTCGAGGACCTCGGTGGGACGAGGATTGCCGTCGCCGGTCGGTTCCGCGCCCATCGGGCCGCAACCGGCGGTCAGCGCCAGCGCCGTGGTCAGTAGCAGGCTCGTTCGGGTCATCACGTCACCTCCGTCTCTCTCGCGGTGGCAGGTTTCCGATCCGGGAGAGCAGGTCCCGCGCCCCCCGGTGATCGGGCTCAAGTTCCAGTAGCGCTTGGAGCGCCATCGTTGCCTCGTCGGTTTTTCCCTGACGGGCCAGCACCACCGCCCGGTTGAAGCGGGCGGGCACGAAGTCCGGCGCGGCCGCAAGGGCAGCTTCGTAGTGGCTTATCGAAGCCTCCTCGTCACCCCCCTTCGCCAGCAGGTTGCCGAGCCGGAAGTGGGCGAGGGCGAAGTCGGGCTTCACCGACGCGGCCCGCCGATAGTGCCGGAGAGCATCCTCGGATTCCCCCCGGGCTTCCAGCGCCTCCCCGAGTCCGTAGTGCGCTTCGGCGAAGTCCGGCCATTCCTCGAGCGCCCGGCGGAAGTGCGCTTCGGCCCTCTCCCGGTTCCGCTGCGCCAGCCGGACCGTCCCGAGGTTGTGGTGCGCCTGCGGGAGTTCCGGGCGCGCCGCGATGGCCCGGTTGAAAAACCCCACCGCCCGCTCGACGTCGCCGTCGAGGAAGTGGAGACGGCCGAGGTCGCTGAGCGCGAGGGCGAAGTCGGGCCGGACGCGCACCGCGTCCTCCAGATGGCGGATTGCCTCGTCCCGCTCGCCCAGCGCGGCGAGCATTCCCGCCAGGCTGAAATGGGCCTTCTCGTCCTCCGGGTTCTGGTCCAGCTTGAACCGGTAGCCCGTGAGCCGCTCCGCCGTCTCCTTCTGCGCGAAGTCCAGCTTCAGCGCCGCGAGGTCCGCCTCCCACCTCGGAACGACCTGGATCCAGAGGTCCCCCATCTCGTCGGAGGACTCGGGGCCGTAGAGCACCCGGCGAGGCGGATCGTGTGGGTTCTGGGGGTTTCCCGCCGAGTTGTCGTAGCGGAACTCCATGGCGAGCTTCGAGCCGGCCCGCAGGGACACCCGCCGAGCGAACCGGTATTCAGCCTGCCAGTTGAAGTCCCAGTCGGGGATGTGCAGCAGCGGGCGGCGCTTCCCGTCCTCGAACTCCGCCCAGGCCCGCATCTCCTTGCCGAGGTAGTGAGCGTGCGGGTAAAGGCCCACCAGCTCCACGTCCACGGGCAGGCGGTAGACGTCCCGGATCCGGTAGTCCGCGTCGCCGGCGGGGACATCCATCGCCTTCGTGCCGAGCCGTAGCCGGGTGGAGGTGCGGGTGGGCGCTTCGCCGAAGTGGAACCCGACCTGGACCTGCACGGGAGCGGCATCTGGCCGCGGCAGGAGATGCAGTTGGAGCACCAGGTCACCGCCTTGGGGTAGCCGCCAGGTCATGCCCTCGGGAACCTCGAGCGACGTCTTCCCGGGGGTCCAGCCGAGGAAGTGGCCATCCGGACTCTCGGCGAGGCCGGCCTGCATACCGGCCCACCCCGGTTCGGGGTCGAGCGCGTCGAGGTGGCGGGCGGAGCGCGCCGCATCCACCAGCACCACGGCGTGGTGCACGACCTCGTGGTTCCCGGGCAGGAACTCCATCGCCTCGACGAACCGGTCGTGCTCCGTCGGGATCTCAACCACGAAACTCCGAAAGACATCCCGCCCCGACGCGGGGACGACGTAGGGCTCCGGCATGGCCACGACGAGGTCGGGTTCGCCCAACTGCCAGCCGGCTGCGAACCGCGGGGCGGGCGGCAGCGCCGCCGGGTCGCCTTCGGGCGCGCCGCTGTCGGCCCAGCGCCGCAGCGTCGCGATCGCCTCGTCCGGGAGCCGCCGTTCGCCGACGAACGGCTCGGGCCCCGGCTCGGGGAGCCAGGGAGGCATGTGCCGGGCCGCGGTCATTGCGGCGATCCGTTCGGCCCGCTCCCGGGCCCCGCCGTAGGTCTCCAGGCTGAAGGGACCGATGCCGCCCTCGCGGTGACAGGAGACGCAGTGCTCGAAGAGGATCGGGGCGACGTCCCGGTTGAACGTCGGGGGTTCCGGCGTTGTGGACGCGACTGCGGTAACCCCGAGCGCTACGAGGAGTACCACTGCCGCAATTGCCCGTTTCGGAACGTACCCGCTCCGCAGTTACCGCCGCAAACGCAGGCGGGGCCGCCGGGTCAGACTTTCAGGTAGATCCGCTTGCGGTCGAGGAACACCGCGATCGCCGTCCAGACCGCCACGTTCGCGAGCGCGAAACCGAGCGACCCGTTCAGCGGTCCGAGCCAGGAGGCGAAGAAGACCTCGTAGGTCCAGGTGTAGGCCGAGCCGTCGCCCCGCTCGGGGAAAAGGAGCATGGTCTTGATGACCAGCCCGGACCCCACGAACACGAGGATGGCGTTCTTTCCGAGCGACTCCAGCGGCGCGGTCCACCGCGGCGGCGCCCGCAGGTCCATGATCAGGACGCAGCACGCCAGCATCGAGAGCGCGATCCCCGCGGTGAAGAGCACGTAGGAACTGGTCCAGAGGTTCTTGTTGATGGGCAGCCAGAAACTCCAGACCCAGCCCAGGGTCAGGAGCGCGAACCCCGCGGTGAGCAGGCCGGTCGTCTTTTGCGACGGGAGGCTCGCCGACCGCAGCCACTGCCCGCAGAAGATCCCGAGGAGGGCGGTCGCGATCGCGGGGACCGTGGAGAGCACTCCCTCGGGGTCCCAGGTGCCCTGGTAGAGCGTTCCCGGGAGGAGGACGCGGTCCAGGAAGGCCGCGATGTTCGTCCCGGGCTCGAGGTCGCCGGCCACCCCGCCCGGCGCCGGCACGAACCGCATCACGGCGGCGAAACCGACGAGGCAGACGGCCGTCAGGGCGGCGAGTCCTCGCCGGCCCAGCCACAGGAAAGCCGCCCCGGCCGCCAGGTAGACCACCCCGATCCGCTGTAGCACGCCGGGAAGCCGCAGCGAGCCGAGATCCCCCACGAGGTGCGCAAACGGCCAGGCCGCTAGGAAGAGCCCGAGCCCGATCAGGATGGCGCTCCGCCGCAGGATCCGGAGGAAGAGCTTTCCGCGCTCGGCGCCCGCTTCGACCCGGCGGCCCAGGGAGAACGGGATGGCCACCCCGACGATGAACAGGAAGAACGGGAAGATGAAGTCCGTCGGCGTCCAGCCGTGCCAGGGCGCGTGCAGGAGCGGCGGATAGACGTGGGCCCAGCTTCCCGGGTTGTTCACCAGGATCATGCCGGCGATCGTCGCCCCGCGGAACGCGTCGAGAGAGCGGAGCCGGTTCGGCAAGGTCTTTACGGCTGCCTGAGGGCGTCCATCGCCAGTTGCAGGAGTTCCCGGTCGTAGGTTCGGAAGTTCTCCCGGGTCAACGGCACGTAGATGTCCGGCACCACCGGGTTGCCTTCGAGGATCTCGGTGTTGGGGCGCAGGGTGTGCCCGATGTTCCACATGAACTCCGCCACCGGCCGGTCCGTCCCGGGGAAGGTGAGCACTTCCTCGTGCTCCCAGGTGTTGCTGTAGCCGCCGGTCGGCATCCCGATGACCACGGCCAGCTCGTTGTCGGCGAACATCGAGAGGAACTGGTCCAGGTGCGAGCCTCCGTGCGGCCCGCCGATGATCGCGGTGCGGCCCCGGAAGTGGACCGGCGCCGGTTCCAGCGTCCCGCCGGCGTCCCGGGGCAGGTGGGCCAGCTTGAACGGGGTGGGCGGCGTGTATGCGTCGCCCCGGCGGATCGCCTCCGCGGCGTCGGTCCGCGCCCAGTCGATCAGCCAGCTCCGGCTGAGGTTGAGCCCGAAGATGTCGGGCGCGTCCTCATCCACCTCGAGGTTCTGGAAGCGTTCGATGAGCGCCTCGCCGGCGTCGCTGATGCGGACGTTTCCGAACGTCGTGCGGAAGGGCCGGCTCACGAGCCGCTGGATCGCGTAGGCGCCGAAGGAGCCGCCGCTGCTCCCCCGGACGTCGATGATCAGGTCGTGGTCGAGAAGCTCGTCCCGCTCCGCGAGTTCCATGAGGTCCATGACGTCCTGGATCAGCGAGCGCTCGAAGTCGAGCCACTGGAGCAGGACGATCCGTTCCCCAGCGTTCACGTGGACGTGGAAGTTCTCCCTTTCCATCACCGGTTCGAACCCCTCGTAGTCGGGCTCCAGCGCGACGGTGTTCGTGTCGCGGTCCCCGTAGGGCAGGGATACGTCGTAGCGGTCGCCGGCAGCGTCCTCCAGGGTCAGGTGCAGTGTCTCGAGGTAGAGCTGCGGCGGAACGTTCCGCACCATCAGGGGTAGCTCGCGCGCCATGTGCCAATACAGGCCGTAGCGCGTCGAGTGCCGGATCCACTGCGTGAACTCGGCGACGTAATCGGGGACAGGCCGGCCGTTCACGGCCACGATGAGGTCTCCGGGTTCGGGGGAAGGCAGGTCCAGACCGACCCGGGCCACGAAGAACTGCGGATCGTTCAGGTCGGAGAAGTCGGGAAGGACGAGGACCGGCGCCGCGAGGCCGGGCGTCTCGGGAACCGTCAGGCCGCCCTCCACCCGGTTCACGCTCAGGTGGCGGTCCCGGCGCGCGTTCGACAGCTTCACCAGCGCGTAGAAGAGTCGCTCCTCGGTTTCGGCGGCAACGAACTCCGATCGGAGCGCCCTCATTTCTTCAAGCGCCGAGAAGGAACCGGCGTCCTCCTTGACCTCGGAGAACGCCTCGCGCCGCTCGGTCTTCTCGACGATCTCGTCGAAGAGGGTCTCGAGCTGCTCCACCGAAACCGCGAGCGGCGTGCCGGGTGGCTCTTCGGGCGCCCCGCAACCCGCGGATGCGCCCATGGCCGCCAGACACAGCGTCGCGACGGCGAAACGCGTTCCCACAGGCTCCTAGCCTAAGGGACCGTGGGCCGCATAGTCTTGGACCCCTCGTGCCGCCGTTCACCGTTGTCGCCGGATGGGTGGCCGGCGTGCTGTCGCTGGTGGCGTTCGTCCCCTACATCGTGGCCATCCTGCGCGGCGAGACCCGCCCGAACCGGGCCACCTGGTGGATCTGGACGACGACCGGCGCCGTCCTCCTCGCCAGCTACTACTTCTCCGGGGCCGAAACCACCATCTGGGTGGCGGTGAGCTATTTCGTCGCGTCCCTGGTGACGGCGGTGCTGAGCATCCGCTACGGCGAGGGCGGTTCGACCCGCCTCGACCGCGGCTGCCTCATGGGCGCCGGCGCCGGTCTCCTGCTCTGGTGGCTGTTCGACAATCCGGTGGTGGCGCTGGTGACGACGCTCGGCGTCGACTTCGCGGGCGCCGTCCCGACCATAAGAAAGGCCTGGGTCGCGCCGCACACCGAGGACCGCCTCGCCTGGGCGCTCTTCATCGCGGGGAACACCTTCAACCTGGTGGCGGTGGATCGCTGGGAGTTCGCCATCGCGATCTATCCGATCTACTTCTTCCTGGCCAGCGGGACCATCGCGGCGCTCGTGCTCCGGCCGAGAGCCAAGTGATACAACCCGCGCCGTGACCGACCAGCCCTATCGCCGCATCCGGGCGCTCTGGCCCGACCATCTCGGGCTCGCCCGCGGCAAGCTCCTCCTCCCTGGCGCCGCCGAGACCGGGCACTGCCTCGCCACCTTCGCGCTCGGCTTCGACCGGGAGATGGACGCCTATCCCAACTCGGGCCTCCTCGACGGGTTGCCCGACATGCGCGCGGTCTTCGATCCGGCTGCGGTCCGGCCGGGCTGGAGCGACGGGACCGGGGTGGTGGTTGCCGACCTGGAGCAGCACGGCAAGCCGCTCGAACGCTCCTCTCGCCGGATCCTGAAGCGGGCGGTCGCGGGGCACGAGGCCGATGGCTGGCGTCCCGTCGTCGGTATCGAGCTGGAAGCGTTCCTGCTGCAGCCGGACGGGGAGGGCGGGTTCCGGCCGGTCCACACGCCCGGGTCGCACGTCTACGGGTCCGGCCCGCTCATGGACCCCGGCGGGGTCATGGAGGCGGTGCTCGACGCCGCCGACCGCTGCGGGATCGTGCTGGAGTCCTTCCACAGCGAGTACGACGACGGGCAGTTCGAGCTGACCCTCGGAAAGAACGACGCCCTCGCCGCCGCCGACGAGGCGTTCCTCTTCAAGCTGCTCGCCCGCGAGGTGGCCGCCGAGCGCGGCTACCACCTCACCTTCATCGGCAAACCCTTCAGCGACCGCGGCGGCTCCGGACTGCACGTCAATCTCAGCCTCGAAGAGGGCGGGAAGAACGTCTTCGACGATCCGGGTGGCGAGGGCGGGTTCTCGCAGCTCGCCTGGTCCGCGGTGGCCGGGATGCTGCACCACCACCGGGGACTCGCCGGGGCGGTGGCCCCTACGGTGAACGCCTACCGGCGGCTCCGCCCCGGGCAGATGAGCGGCTACTGGGCCAACTGGGGCCACGACCACCGCGGCTGCGCGGTGCGGATTCCGCTGGAGCGCGGGGCCGGATCGCGGATCGAGCATCGGCTCGCCGACGGGTCCTGCGGTCCGCACCTCGGGGTGGCGGCCACGCTGCTGGCCGCCCGGCTCGGCATCCAGGGCGCGATGACGCCGCCCCCCGAGGAGAAAGGCGACTGCCTCGAGGCGTCGGAATGCCAAATCACGGTCGCCGACGACCTGGGACGGGCCCTCGACGATCTGCAGGCAGATCAGGATCTCGTGAACGCCTTCGGGGAGGAGTTCGTGCAGATGCACGTCACCGTGAAGCGCCGGGAGTGGGAACGGTTCCGCGCCCACACCACCGACTGGGAGAAGCGCGAATACCTCCCGTATCTCTGATCCGCTTCCGGACGGCAGCCTGCCCGTGAGCTTCGCCGCCACCGTCACCGCCGAGGACCTCGACCGGGACCCGGACCCCATCCTCGCCCGCCTGCGCGAGGAGGAACCGGTGGCCTGGATTCCGGCGCTCGAGATGTGGTTCGTGACCCGCTGGGACGACGTCCAGGCCATGGAGGACCACCCCGAGATCTTCAGCGCCTGCACCGAGCCGAGTTTCCTGGCGCGGACGCTCGGCGAGAACATGCTGACGCTGGATCCCCCCGCGTGCACGCGGCTCCAGAAAGCCTGTAAGCCGCCTTTCCTGCGCGCCGGGCGGAGCGGTTCCTTCGCGGAGACGGAACTCCCGGCGATGTGCGACCGCCTGATCGAGTCCATGCGTGACGACGGCGAGGCGGACATCATCGCGGGGTACGCAGCCCTCGTGAGCGCGGGTTCGCTCGCCACCGTGCTGGGGCTCGACGCCTACGACTTCCGCGAGGTCTGGGACTGGTGCGAGGGGCTCTGCATCGGGGTCGCCAACTTCGAGCACGAGCCCGAAGCGTTTGCGGTCGGCCGCCGCGCCGCGGACGCGGTGGAGGCCGCCGTGTTGGTCCGGCTCGACGAGCTCCGGGAACGTCCCGAAGCCTGTGGCCTGCTCCACATCCTGCAGGCGGAGCAGAACCTCACCGCGGCGGAGATCGTGAACAACGTCCGGCTGATGATCTCCGGGGGCATCAACGAGCCCCGGGACGGCATCGGCCTCGTGGTCTGGACGATGCTCTCCGACGACGGCCTCCGCGAACAGGCGCTCGCGAGCCCCGCGGGGATGCGGCGGCTGGTGGACGAGGTGCTCCGCCGCTACACGCCCGTCGGCACCATCACCCGCACCACCACCCGGGAGACGGCACTCGCCGGAGTGCGCCTCCCGGAGGGCGTCCTCGTCTCCGGCATCCTCCGTGCGGCGAACCTCGACCCGGCCCGCTTCCGCGACCCGGAACGGCTCGATCCCACCCGCACCGAGGGCGGGAACGCGGCCTTCGCGCTCGGGGTCCACCGCTGCATCGGCGAGTGGCTCGGGCGCCAGGAGATCCGGATCGGCGCGGAACGTCTCTTCCGGAATCTCCCGGGCCTGCGGCTGCACCCGGAGGAAGAGGTGGCGCTTCGCGGCTTCGAGTTCCGGGGTCCGAAGAGCGTTCGGGTGGTCTGGGACACTTGAGCAGCGCCGTGACCGCCGGATTCCTCTTCCCCCGGACGCCCACCGGGAGGGCCTCTCTGCTCCCGCCGCCGCCTTGGCACTACTCGGGGGAGATGCTGACCATCGAGTACCTCGCCTCGCCCGGCGCGGTGGCGGCACTGCTTCCGGCGCCGCTCGAGCCGGTGGCCGACCGCCCGGACGCGGTGGCCGCCGTCTGGGCCGAGTGGCAGTGGAAGAGCGAGTCGGGAAGCGAGGAACTCGACCCCGTGCGCTCCCAGTACAAGGAGTGCCTGCTGGTGGTCCGCTGCCGCTATCGGGACCAGGACTGGTCGCGCTGCGTCTTCATCTGGGTGGACCAGGACGCGTCGCTGCTGCGCGGTCACATCCAGGGCTATCCCAAGAAACTCGGGGAGATCTGGATGACCCGGCCGGCGCTCATCGGCTGCGCCGGACCGCGGCTGGCCCCCGGCGGCCGCTTCGGCGCGACCGTGGCGGCGGGCTCCCGCCGGCTCATGGAGGCGGAGTTCACGATCACCGGCGAAGCGGAGAACGCGGGCTTCGTGAACGCCCATCCCATGCTGCACCACCGGCTCCTCCCGAACGTGGAGGCGGACGGGGGCGACGCCCTCCACGAGCTCGTCAAGGTGAGTTCGGAGGTGGAACTCGGGACCGCGTACGTCGGTGACGCCTCGCTCCGGGTCTTCCCTTCGCCCACCGAGGAACTCCTGTCGCTCGCGCCCCGCGAAATGCTCGGTGGCTGCTGGCGGCGGGTCGGCCTTACCTTCCGCGGGGGCGAGACACTCTCTCGCGCTCAGGAGTAATCCATGGCGGTTGTCGGCTTCGGCCTCCTCTCCCACGTCCCGACGATCATGCTGCCCGAGGAAGTGCGGCGGGAGTTGAACGAGGGCAGGGAGATCAGCCTGGTTCCCGGTCTCCGCCGCCTCCGAACCGAGGTGTTCGACGAGCTGGAACCCGAGACCTTCGTCATCTTCGATACCCACTGGGCGAGCACCGTAGAGCACCTGCTGGCGGCGCAGGCGCGCCGTTCCGGCCGCTACACCTCGGACGAGCTTCCCCGCGGGATGCACGGCGTTCCCTACGACTATCCCGGCGATCCCGAACTGGCCCATGCGGCGGAGGCCGCGGCGCACCGGCTTGGGCAACCCGCGCACGCTTCGGAAGACCCCTACCTCCCCGTTCACTATCCGACGATCAACCTGCTCCACTACCTCTGGCGCGGCGAGCGCGTGGTCTCGGTGAGTTGCTGCCAGACGGGGACCACGCCCGACTTCCTGTCCATGGGGCAGGCGATCGGTGAGGCGGTGGAAGAGACCGGCCGGCGGACGGTGCTGCTTGCTTCCGGGGGGATGAGCCACCGGTTCTGGCCTTTGCCGGAACTCCCGCTCCACGAGGCGTCCGATCCGGTGCACGTGCGGACTCCCGAAGCCCGCGCCGCCGACGAGGAGCGGCTTGAGTGGCTGCAGGCGGGCGATCATCGGCGGGTTCTCGAGACGATGGACGACTACGCGCGCTTCGCCCCGGAAGGCCGCTTCGGCCATTACCTGATGGCCGTCGCCGCCGCCGGTGGCGCCGACTGCACCGCTCCGGGCCGGCTGTATTCCGACTACGAGAACGCGGTGGGAACCGGACAGGTCCACGTGTGGTTCGATCGGCCTCAGTCCGGCTGGACAGCGTAGTCGGCGCACTCGCGGAATCACGCGCCGCCGACGGGCGTAGTGGTCCGGGAGGCATGGGAACGCCGGCTTCAGCCGGCACCGCACGCCGAAGGCGGGCGGCGAGACGGACCTGATTCGCGGGGATGGCTCGGCTGCGCGCGCGAGTGCACCCGGGGTAGCGACGAACCGCCCGCGGCCCTGTGGGCCGCTGTGCCGGCTGAAGCCGGCGCTCCAAGCCGGCGGCGCCATCACGGCTGTTGGCGCACCCGCGGGTGCTCGCCTGGCGAATCGCGTGATCGGTATGCTGCGCCGAACGGGGGAGCATCCATGAACCGAAGAGCATTCCTGAAGACAACCGCGGCCGGCGGCGCCGGCCTGACCGCGAATCTCGCGTGCGCCCCCGCCTCCGAGACGTCCTCGGACGCCGGTGCGCAAATGGAGATCCCGCCGTTCGAGTTCGACGAGGTCACCGCCGACGACCTCCAGGGCATGATGGAGTCGGGCGAACACACCGCCCGCTCCATCACCGAGGCCTACCTCGGCCGTCTCGAAGCCATGGACCGGCAGGGTCCCGAGCTGCGGTCGATGATCGAGATCAACCCGGACGCGCTCGCCATCGCGGACGAACTCGACGCCGAGCGTCAGGCCAACGGTCCCCGCGGGCCGCTCCACGGGATTCCGGTCGCGCTCAAGGACAACCTCGACACCCACGACCGCATGACCACCACGGCGGGGTCGCTCGCCCTCGAGGGCTCCATTCCGCCGCGGGACTCCTTCGTCGCCGAACGCCTGCGCGCCGCCGGCGCCATCCTCCTGGGCAAGCTCAACATGAGCGAGTGGGCCTACTTCCGCGGCGAGCGCGCCACCAGCGGCTGGAGCGCGCGGGGCGGCCAGTGCAAGAACCCGTACGCGCTCGACCGCAACCCCTGCGGGTCCAGCTCCGGCTCGGGAACGGCGGCCTCCGCGAACCTCTGCGCGCTGACCGTGGGCACCGAAACGGGCGGTTCCATCATGTGCCCGTCGTCCAGCAACGGCATCGTGGGCATCAAACCCACCGTGGGGCTCTGGAGCCGCTCGGGCATCATCCCCATCTCCCACTCCCAGGACACCGCCGGGCCGATGACCCGCACGGTGCGCGACGCGGCCATCCTGCTGGGCGGCGCCGTGGGCGTCGACCCCCGCGACGAGGCCACCTCCGGCAGCGAGGGCAACTTCCACACCGACTACGCGCAGTTCTGCGATCCGGCGGGGCTCGAGGGAGCCCGCATCGGGGTGGCGCGCAGCTTCACCGGCTTCGATCCCCGGGTCACGTCGCTCTTCGAGGACGCGATCCAGGCAATGGCGGACGCGGGCGCGGTGATCGTGGACCCGGCGAACCTGCCCCAGACGGCCTGGAACGACGAACTTCCGCTGCTCCTCCTCGAGTACGAGTTCAAGGCCGACCTGAACGCGTACCTGGCGACCCTCGGTCCCGACGCCCCGGTGCGCACCCTTGCCGAGATCATCGATTTCAACGAGGCGAACGCCGAGCTGGAAATGCCCCACTTCGGCCAGCAGCGCATGATCGCGTCCGAGGCCCGCGGCCCGCTGACCGACGAGGCCTACCTGAACGCGAAGCGGACGATCCAGCGCGCCAACCGCGAGGACGGCATCGACGCCCTCATGGACGAGCACCAGCTCGACGCCATCGTGGCCCCCACCCGCGACCTGCCCTGGGTCACCGACCACATCAAGGGCGACCGGCTGGACGGCGGCAGCAGCGCCGGCCCCGCCGCCATCGCGGGGTACCCGGACATCAGCGTGCCCATGGGGTTCGTCTCCGGGCTGCCGGCCGGTGTCTCCTTCTTCGGACGCGCGTGGAGCGAACCCGTGCTGATCCGGATCGCTTACGCCTACGAGCAGGCGACGCAGGCGCGCCGGGCTCCGACCTTCGCGCCGACGCTGGGCTAACCGGATCTCAGATCACCCGCCACCAGGGGACGGCGAGGACACCCTCCGCGATCCAGCGGATCGCGTCGCCGTCGTGGAGAAGGAGACCGGGTAGGGCCCGGTCCCGGTACTCCCGCTGGAAGGCGAGCAGGTGGCGAGCGTCCCCGAAGCCGGGCCGGACGGTCGCCTTGACTTCGATGGGCAGGACACGACCCTTGGTCTCGACCACGAAATCCACCTCGGCGCCGGTGACGGTTCTCCAGTAGAACACGTCCGCCCGGTCGATCCGGGTGTCGCGCCAGGCGAGCAGGTCGTGGAGAACGATGTTCTCGAGATGCGCTCCGTTTGGCTCGGGATCCCCGGCGAGATGGAGGGCGAGGCCGGTATCGCTCCAGTAGATGCGGGGCGACTTGACCAAACGCTTCGTACGATTCACGGCGTAGGCGGGTAGGCGGACGAGGAGATATGAGGTCTCGAGCAGATTCAGATACCGGTGGACGGTCGGCTGAGGGAGTGCAACATCGCGTCCGAGTTCCGACTGGTTCAGGATCTGGCCGAGACGAAGCGCCGCGGCGCGCAGCAGGACACCGAAATCTCCAAGGGAGGCGACCTGGGCGAGGTCTCTGACGTCCCGCTCGAGATAGGTGCGTTCATAGCCCTCGAACCACACCTGTCGTTCGGTGGTGCTCCGCAGGGTGAGGGCGGGGACCGGGAAGCCGCCGCGGCGGGCGAGCGACCGCCAGTCCTCGGGGGCGGCAGCCGCCTCCCGAAGGAGGTCGGGCCATTCGGTTCCCGGTGCGCCCAGCAGGTCGTCCCAGACGCCGTAGCGGCCGAGTCCGAGTTGCTCGCGGCGCGCCATCGGCCAGAGCGTCAGGTAACTCGCCCGTCCGGCCAGCGATTCGGACACCCGCCGCATCAGCAGCAGATTCGCGGAGCCGGTGAGAAGAAAGCGCCCCGGGACCCGCGCCTCATCCACGGCCAGTTTGACGGCGGAGAGGACGCGCGGCTCCCGCTGTACTTCATCGAGCGTGAGGCGGTCGCCGCCAAGGAGCGTTGAGGGATCGCGCCGGGCCAGTTGCGCGGCTTCGGGCTCGTCGAGGGTCGCGTAGCGACGCTTGTCCGGGGTCAGGTCGCGGACGAGGGTGGTCTTGCCGGCCTGGCGGGCACCCGTGACGACGGTGACCGGCATGATCCGCAATCGCTCCGCAAGGCTCGCGGCACCGGCGCGTGGCAGATAATCATTCACCATGTGAATGATATTCATTCACATCAGGAATGACAATCGTCTTCGAATCCCCCGGTCTTCTTCGCAGCGCTGCGTGTCCTTCGGGGGTCTTCTACGGCTCGTCCTCCCCGTAGCTCATGCCGAGCTGCATCATGAGGAACGCGGTATCCATCGCCCGGTCGGGGACGCGGCTGCGGCCTCCGGCGTGTCCGGCTCGAGGGCGGTAGCGGAGGATCACCGGCAGGCCTGAGGTGGAGGCGGCCTGCACCCGCGCCGCCATCTTCCGGCCCTGGAGCGGCGGCACCCGGGTGTCGAGGTCGCCCTGGGTGAACATCACCGCCGGATAGTCGGTCCCGTCCTCGACGGCCTGGTAGGGCGAGTACTGCCGCAGGAACTCGAACTGCTCGGGGATGCCGCCGTTCCCGTACTCGAGGAGCGCCGGCATGTTGTTCGTCTCCGTGAACGTGTAGAACCGGACCATGTCGAGATCCGGGAACCCGCAGTACACCGCGCGGAAGAGCTCGGGCCGCTGGGTGAAGGAGCTGGCCACCAGCAGGCCGCCGTTGCTTCCTCCCATGATGGCGAGCCGATCCGGGTTCGTGTAGGCGTTTTCGATGAGCCACTCGGCCGAGGAGATGAAGTCGTCGAAGACGTTCTGCTTGTTCTCCAGCATCCCGGCCCGGTGCCAGTCCTCTCCGAACTCGCTGCCGCCCCGCAGGGTCGCCACCGCGAAGACGCCTCCGGCTTCGACCCAGACCGCGGCCTGCGCCCGGAAGGACGGGGTGACGCTCACGTTGAAGCCGCCGTAGCCGTGCAGCAGCGTGGGGAGGTTCCCGTCCAGTTCCACCCCGCGCGGCCGCATGATGTACATCGGCGCCTCGGTCCCGTCCGTTGACGTGTACCAGACCTGTTCCACGAGGACGTCGCTCCCGTCATAGTCGGGACGGGGCGGCTCGATGGGCTCCCGTTCCCAGGTTTCGAGATCGAGCCGGTAACGCGTCTGGGGGACGGTGAAGGAAGACAGGGTGAGCATCGCCCCGTCCTCGCCCAGCCTGCTGAGGCTGGCGGTGTGGAACTCGGGCAGGGGGACCTCGTCCACGGGCTCGAGAGCAGCTCCGTCGCCCGGCTCGAAGACGAGGATGCGCGAGGCGACGTTCGCTAGTAGTTCCACGTAGGTCCGGTCCCCGATCGTCGTGTAGCCGCGGAGCAGGTGTTCCTGCTCGGGGATCCAGTCGGTCCACCGGGAGCGGTCCGACCAGCGGGACGGGTCCACCCCTTCGGTCGGGATCGCGATCACCCGGTAGTTGGACGCGTCGAGGTCCGTGGTGAGGAGCAGCCGGCCCTCCTCGTAGCGCGCATTGACGTGGGCGCGTTCGCCCTCGATGACGGGGTGGACCTCGCCGGTCGCCCGGTCCATCACGAAGACGTCGTTCCGCATCCAGCCGTGCTGGACGCCGAGGAGGAGCAGGCGGCCGTCCTCGATCTCCTCAAGCCGGAGGAACGTCTCCGGCCCGTAGCCCTCGCCGAAGACCTCCCGGTCCTCGCTCATCTCGGTGCCGATCCGGTGGTAGCGGGCGCGCGGCCCGTCCTGCCGCGAGCGGTGGACGTAGTAGAAGCCCTCGCCCTTCCCGTCGAAGGCGATGTTTCCGTAGAGCGCCTCGGGCAACCGCTCCGGCCGGTCCTCCAGCGTTTCGAGGTCGAACAGGCGCACCATGATCTCGTCGAGCCCCCCGTCCCGGATGCGGTAGAGGAGGAGCTTCCCGTCGGGAGAGATGTCCACGATGTCGATGCTCGCCCAGTCGTCGAAACCGAGCGCCTGGGCATCGAGCAGCAGCTCGTGGTCTCCGTCCGGGTCGGGCCGCTCTCCGGTGGGTTCCCCCTCCGGCTTCGGGCGCCGGTAGATGCGCGCCTGCAGTTCGCCGGGACGCCGCAGGGTGAAGAGTTCGTGATCCGCGGCTTCCCGCGGTGCCGAGACCTGTGCAACCTCCATCAACTCGCTCAGCCGAGTCGCGATCCGGCCTTCGAGCGCAGGGTCCGAAACGACCTGCCGGGCGTATTCGTTCTGGGCGTCGATCCAGGCCCGGGTCTCCGGGTTGTCCTGGTCCTCGAGCCAGCGGTAGGGATCGGGGATCTCGACGCCGTGGATGGTGTCGGTGACCACCTCCACCCGGGTGTCCGGTGGGGGCGGCCAGTCGGGAGCGCACCCGGAGGCCAATAGCGCTGCGATGAACAGTGCGCTTGCGGAACAGCGAGCGGCAAACGGCATGACGAGCCCTCCTCGGAGCGCCGGCCTCGGGCCGGCATCGCCCGCCCAGGCGGGCGAGAACGCGGAACCTCAGGTCTCATTATGGGGCCCCGCCGGAACCGCCGGCCCGCCGTTCACGTAATCTACCGGGTCGCCGTGCCCTTCCGTCTCCCTCCCGACCTGGTCCTCGATCCCGAACGCGGGTACCGCATCTACGAGGGTGTCGTCGCCACCGACTGGACCGACCGCAACGGCCACATGAACGTCGTCTACTACCGCCGGGCGTTCGATCAGGCGACCCAGCACATGCTGTCTCGTATCGGACTCTGGGACAACGACAACGATCACGGGTCCACATTTGCACTGGAAGACCACGTCACCTACCAGGCCGAGCTCCATCCGGGCCGCTCCTTCTTCGTCACCTATCAACTCCTCGACTTCAGCGAGAAGCTGATCCACGCCTTCCTCCGCCTTTATGGTGAGCCGGAGGCGGAGGGCGGTGAGCCGGTGCTTTCCGCCACCTGCGAGCACATCGGCTGCTACGTGGACATGCGGACCCGCCGCTCCGCGCCGATGCCGGACGAGTACTACGCGCTGCTCGAGGAGATCTCCCGCCGCCTGGAAGGCATGCCGGAGCCCCGCGAAACGGGACGCGTCATCGGCATCCGCCGTCGCGCTCCATCCAAGTCCATTCCCCGCCGGATACCGGTAGGCGTTTGAAATCAACCACCCACACCCAGAAACTAAGGAGTCCCTCATGAAGACCCGTGTCCTCGGCGGCGTCGTTGCCGCCGCCATCCTCATCACCGTTCCGACAGCCCTCGCCCAGAGCCCGAGGGGCAGCGTCGAGGCCACCGTGGGCGGCGCCACGGTTTCGATCGAATACGGCCGCCCCAGCCTGCAAGGCCGCGACATGCTCGGTCAGGCCACCGACGGCATGGTCTGGCGCCTCGGCGCCGACGCCTCCACCACCCTCACCACCAGCGGCGACCTCGACTTCGCGGGGACGAAGATCGCGGCCGGCTCGTACAGCCTCTTCGCGAAGAAGATGGGGGACGGCTGGACACTGCTGGTGAACTCCCAGACCGGGCAGTGGGGCACCGAGCACGACGCTTCGATGGACATCGCGGAGATCCCGCTGATGGTCCATCCGGGCGAGAACCGCGAGCAGTTCACCGTCGTGCTCCACGGGATGGGCGGTGACGGCATGCTCCACTTCGAGTGGGGCGAGACCGTCCTTATGGCCATGTTCAAGGCCGACTAGCGAGGATCTCCGACGACCTGACACTTTCCTGATCGTCCGGTCACCCGACCGGGCCTGACTCTGTCGCTTCCAGCAAGGAGGAACGCCGACATGGCCACCCAGATGCGATTCAGCGCCACAGCACGTCGAAGGAGGTGCTGGAGGGCCTGTATCTGTTCGGGGGCGGCCGTCTTCATCGCCGCCCTCCTCTTCGCGACACCGGCCCTCGCCCAGTACGGGCAGATCGAGGGTCAGGTCGTCGACTCCACCGGGGCCGTCCTTCCGGGCGCCACCGTCACCGCCGTCAATCAGGACACCGGGGTCTCCCGGAGTTCCACCTCCGATGCGACCGGCGACTATCGCCTCCCGGCGTTGCTGCCCGGGACCTACACGGTCCGCGCCGAACTCTCCGGTTTCCAGACGGTGGAGACCACCGGGGTCATCCTGACGATCCAGCAGACGATCATCATGAATCAGGAGCTGGCGCTTGCCCAGGTCGAGGAGACGGTCACCGTGACCGGAACCGCTCCATTGCTCGACACGCGGCGGTCCGATATCTCGACGTCGGTGTCCGACCTCCAGATCCAGGACCTTCCGGTGGCCTCCCGCCGCTGGGTGGACCTCGCGCTGCTCACCCCCGGCACCAGCCAGGACGCGATCCGCGGCTTCTACTACCGCGGCAACGTGAACATGGGCGCCGGTGGCCGCTACTACGCGAACGCCTTCATCGTGGACGGGGTGAACAACACCTGGGCCGAGATGGGCGAGGCGCGCCAGAACTTCCCGATGGACGCCATCGGCGAGTTCCAGGTCACCACCAGCAACTTCAAGGCCGAGTACGGGCTCGCCACCGGCGGGCTCATGACGGTGGCGACGAAGTCGGGCACGAACAACTTCGCGGGGAGCGCCTTCTGGTTCTTCCGCGACAAGTCGCTGACCGAACTCACCCACCAGCAGAAGGAATTCGCGGCCGAGGATCCGACGTTCGAGAAGCCGGAGTACCGCCGGCACCAGTTCGGCGGTTCCTTCGGCGGCCCCATCGTGGAGGACCGCACCCACTTCTTCTTCGCCTACGAGCGAACGAACGAGGAGCTGTTCTACGACATTGACACGCGCGGCGTGTTCCCGGAATTCGATGGCACGTTCCCGAAAGACGAGTGGCGCTACATGTGGCTCGCACGCGTCAACCACCAGCTCAGCGAGGACCACCAGGTCTGGCTGCGGGTGGCTTGGGAGAACGAGTACCGGCCCAACCTGAACGCCCGGGGCATCACCACCGAGGGGTTCGACTTCGCAGTGCCCCGGAACGCCGAGGTCTTCGGCGTCACCTCGGTGACGGGTGCCAACTCACTGAACGAGTTCCGGTTCCAGCGGGCGTTCTCGAAGTACGAGGTGAGTCCGGCGTTCAGTCACGGCTCCTATGCCGCCGGTGACTTCAGCGCGGAACGGCTCGCCCTCTGTGACCAGCAGATCTATCGCCCGGACCTCCGCACCGGGTCCTGTAACGACCAGATGGGTCCGGAGACCCGCTGGCAGTTCAAGGACGACTTCACCTGGTTCACACAGGGCCCGGGCGGCGATCACCAGGTCAAGTTCGGGGTGGACTACAACTGGATCGATTTCGAGGCGGACAGCACGGGCCGTTACAACGGCCGGTTCATCTTCGATACGAACGAGCCGTTCGATCCGAACAACCCCGAGACCCACCCGATCCAGTACATCCAGCGCCAGCCGGTGTATGACCGGGTTCCGGTGCACCACTTCTCGATCTACGCCCAGGACGACTTGACGAGCGACCGGCTCACCGTGAATCTCGGCCTCCGCTACGACCTCCAGGTCGGCACCTTCAACGAGGACATCCGGGACATCCAGTTCCCGTTGCCGGTCCCGTTCCACGACGGCGCCGACGCCCGTGGCGACAAGAACAACTGGGGTCCCCGGGTCGGCTTCGTGTACGACCTTTCCGGCGATAACACCGGGCGCACCACTGTCAAGGGCGGCTACGGGAAGTTCTTCGAGAACATCCGGACGCTCACCAACTTCGGCGAGCGCTGGTGGCACCAGGCCCAACAGATCATCGTCAACAATCCGGACTTCCTGGATCCGCTCGGCGGGCGCTCCCGCGAGGAGTTCGTCTCCACGGCGCCGCCGAACATCACGGTCCTGGATAACAACTACGAGCAGCCCTACGCGCACCACTTCAACCTGGGTCTGGCGCACCAGCTCCGGGACGACATGGCGCTCTCGCTGGACCTGACCCGGGTGGCGACCCGCGCCGATGCGCTGCGGAACGTGAACATCAATTACCCCGTAAACGGCATGCGGCCCTGGCCCCAGTTCAACCGGGTGAACGCGTCCTATTCGCTCCTCGATCACGACTACCAGGCGTTCTACGCCAAGTTCGAGAAGCGCTACGCCGACGGCTGGCAGTTCCTGGTGAGCTACACGCTCGCCAAGAGCGATTCGACGGAACTCTGGACGCGTGGCACCGAACCGTCCGGTTGGGAAGCCGGCTTCCCCGGCTACACCAAGGTCACCCATCCCGGCGGCACCGACCGGCGCCACCGGCTGGTGAGTAGCGCCATCCTCGTGCTGCCGTTCGACATCCGAGTGTCCACGATCATGGACTACCGCTCCCCGCTCCCGGTGCTCGTGAATTCGGGAACGAACCTGAATGGCGACGGCTATTCGGGCGACCTGGCGCCGGGCTTCAACGCGTCGAACACCTACGGATGCCGCAACCTGGATCTCGGTCTCGCGAACGCCTACCGCGCGGACCAGGGCCGCGCTCCGGTCACCGATTTCGCGTGCTCCAACTTCCTGAACTTCGACTTCCGCGCTTCGAAGAACTTCTTCCTGAGCGGGACCCACGGCGTCGAACTGGTGTTCCAGGTGCTGAACGCCTTCGACCGGCCGAACTTCGGCAATTCGAGCGGTAACCTGCGTGCGAGCGGGTTCGGCGACAACGAAGGCTCCCTGGCGTCGAATATCAACGCTCCCTCCCGCCAGATCGAATTCGCTCTCCGCTACTCCTTCTAGCGAAAGCAACTTCCCTTCCGGGCGGGCGCCTTGTGCGCCCGCCCGGTCGGAGCGCCGGTCTCTAGGCCGGCACGCGGCCTCGAGGGCCGCAAGGCGCGCAGGGCCGATCCGCCCCGATGCGCGCGCTGTCTTCAGGCCGCCTGACGGCGCAGCGCCCACCAGGTGACGAGCCCGGAAGTGGCGAGGCTGAGCAACCCACCGATCAGGATGTCGATGGGAATGAGCGCCGCCGGCCAGTTCGTGATGCTGATGAAGGTGGGGACGATGTAAGTCGCGTACGCCGCGCAGCCCAACAGGAACCCATTCTTCAGCGCCCGCTGGAGGTTCTGATCCCGGATCGCCGGTCGGATCGCGAAGTGGCTGTTCGCGAGCGCGATCAGCGCAAAGAACACAAGCACGGCCACCAACTCGACGCCGCCCCAGGTGTCCATCGGCTTCTCGAAGCTCCAGTCGTTGCCACTGGCCTCGTGCAGGCTGGCGTACATGGCCACCGCCGGCGGGGACATGTTCCACGCCATGTCGATGACCGCGTAGACGACGAACGCCGAGACGAAACGTAACAACCTGCTCACGGTGATCCTCGCGAGAGACGGGAAACGGCTTCGGAGGGCTTCGACAGAACTCCCTCCGTCCCGAAAGCGATTCTAGGAGAGGATCGGTCGGTTTCGGTGAGCTCCCAGAACCTCGGGGAGCGGGCGGCGCGACGACCGCGGTGGCCGCGACCACGGCCAGGAAGGACGATTTTCGTCTGCAACTGTCAGGATAAGAGGCTCCCGACTGTCTCTACTCTTGGGTCCGGGCATTGCTTACCTTTCGGGGCATGGGCGGAAGGGCACTGCGGTGGAGGGGCGCCGGTGCCGGTCGCGTGACTGTGCGGGGGTTCGCACCCCCGACGGCTGCGCGGCGCCGCGTGGACCGGACACGTCGACGGGGGCGCGAGTCCCGGCATCCCTATTCGGAGCATCCGTCGGCAGCGGGACTGTTCGCCGGTGTATGAGAACATGATCGCGGTTGACCGCGAGTCCCCGGAAACCCTGCAGAAGCAGATCCGGCGCCAGATCGCGATCGGTATCGTCAATCGCCTGTACGCGCTGAACCGACCGCTGCCGTCGATCCGTCAGCTCTCCCGGGAACTGGGGGTGAGCGTGACCACGGTTTCGCTCGCCTATGACTGGCTGCGGCTCGACGGGTTCGTCGAGGTGAGGAAGGGTGCGGGCTTCTTCGTGAACCCGGCCGTCCTGCCGGCCGCGGGCGAGGCGCTCGACCCGGAGCTGACCGGCGGGGTCGATGCGCCGGAGGAGGAACTGGACTACACGGCGTTCTTCCGGGGGCGCAGCTTCAATCTCCCGCGCGTCGTGAAACCCGCGGATTGCCTGGCGCGCTACCGCTATCCGTTCGTCTGCGGGGTGATCGACCCGTCGCTATTTCCGATCGACCACTGGCGCGAGTGCGTGCGCGACTCCATGAACCGGTTCGAGCTGGAGAACTGGGCGACGGACTATTCCTCGGTCGATGACGAGATGCTGGTCGAGCAGATCATCCAGCGCGTGCTGGCGAAACGGGGGATCGTGGCGCGTCCGGACCAGGTGCTGGTAACGGTGGGCGGCCAGCAGGCGCGCCATCTGGCGCTGCGGCTCCTGGTGTCGGCGGGAGAAACCCTGGGCGTCGAGGATCCGGGCTATCGGGACGTGGTCAACATGGCCCGGATCGAGGGGATCGCGGTGGAGCGGCTTCCCATCGACGGCGCGGGGCTGATGCTGTCGGAGGACATTGACCGTTGCCGGTGTCTGTTCGTGACGCCCAGCCACCAGTTTCCGACGACGGTAACAATGCCGCCGGAGCGCAAGCTCGCGCTGCTGGAGCGGACCCACTGCAACCGGCAGTTCGTGATCGAGGACGACTACGAGGCGGATATCAGCTTCAACCGAACGCCACCGGCGGCGCTGAAGAGCCTCGATGGCTGGGGCAACGTCGTCTACACAGGCTCGCTCTCGCAGTCGCTGCTGCCGGGGCTCCGCATCGGCTACCTGGTAGCGCACTCCGAGTTCATTCGCGAAGCGCGGGCGCTACGCCACCACTTCGTGCGTCATCCGGCGGTGAACAACCAAAAGAGCGTGGCGCTGTTCATGCAGCGCGGGTACTTCGACCGGTTCGTCGCCGGGATCACTGCCGTCTACCAGGAGCGCTGCGCGACCATGCACCGGGCGCTGGAGCGGCATTTCCCGGGGGCCTCGGCGCCGCCGGAATACGGCGGGGGCAGCATCTGGCTGCGGTTGCCGGAGGGGGCGGACGCGGGCGTCCTCGCCGAGCGGGTGGAGGCCGAGGGCGTTTACTTCGAGACCGGTGGCTTCACCTTTTCGGACGAACGCAGGAACCGCAACCACATCCGGCTGGGCTACTCGGCGATCGACCAGTCCCTGATCGCCGAAGGCATCGACAAGATTGCGGCGGCGCTGGCTGACGCCGGCGCGGCCTGAGCGGACAAGCGGAACCGACGTCTTCGGCCCGAACTGTGTGTAAAGAAAAACACGAGGTGTGTCTACCCCAGCACTTCCCGGGTTCGTAGAGTCCTGATTCCCCTGGTCGCTTCGGTGAGGGTGCGTCCACGGCGTTGCCGGGCGGGCAACGTGACTGCGGCGCCGGGAGGCGAACCGAACCAATGCACAACCCCGCGCGAGTCAGCGGCCGTGAGTCCACGTCGGTTCAACCCGAGTTGCCGGGGATCTCGGATCAACGTGTTCTCGACGCCTCGCTGTCTGCTGTCCCGGCCGCGCCGTCGCGGCCATTTCCGACTCTGAGTATCGCTCCAAAGGAGTACCAGAACCCATGAGAAAACTCATTCTCTTTACGCTGCTGGTGGCGTGGCCGAGTGCGGCCCTGTCCCAGCAGATCTACGGACGCCTCGAGGGCGCCGCGAACGACGCGCAGGGGCTCGTCCTCCCCGGAGTGACGGTCACCCTCGAGTCCGACGAACTCGTGGCCCCCCGGTCCGCGACCACCGACGTGGACGGTTCCTACCGGTTCGCGCAGCTCGTCGCGGGCAGCTACAACCTGACCTTCGAGCTCGGCGGCTTCCAGACCGTCGTCTTCGAGGAAGTCATCGTGGTCGGCGGTTCGACCTTCGAAGTGAACGCCATGATGGACATCGCGACCGTCGCCGAGACCGTCACCGTGACGGGTGAATCTCCGGTGGTGGACGTGAAGACCACGGGCGTTTCGGCATCGTTCGACACCACCCAGCTCGAGGACGTCCCTTCGGCCACCGACATGTGGGCGGTCCTCCAGCAGAGCCCGGGCGTCCGGATGCGCGGCTACGACGTGGGCGGGTCCCACAAGAGCCAGCAGTCCGGCTACGAGACCTTCGGAGTCCGGGGGCAGAACCGGATCATCAACGACGGTGTGAACACCACCGAGGGGACCGGCGGCGCGGGCGGTTACTACGACTTCTACGCGATCGGCGAGTTCCAGGTGTCGGCGCAGGGCGCGGACGTGGAATCGAACACCCCGGGCGCGACGGTGAACGCGGTGTGGAAGAGCGGCGGTAACGACTTCTCCGGGACCGAGCACTTCGCCTACGAGCCGCCGGACATGATCGCCGACAACATCACCTCCGACCTCACGAGCCGGGGCGGCACCTCGGCGCCGGTGATCGAGTTCTACGAGGCGCACCTTGACCTCGGCGGCCCGATCGTGCAGGACAAGGCGTGGTTCTACGGTGCCTACAACCGCTTCGTCATCGACCGGATCATCTCGGGCGTGCCGGAGGACGTGGCGACCGACCTTGGCGACTTCGACATGTTCACGGTGAAGGCGAACTGGCAGATCACCGATCGGGACCAGTTCATCACCTTCCACCACTGGTCGCTGAAGCAGAAGCCCTTCCGCGGGCTTTCCGCGAACCGCCCGGCCGAGTCCATCCTCGCGCAGGACTCGTGGTCCTGGTTGCACAAGGCCGAATGGCAGCGGGTGTGGAGCGACCGTCTCTACAGCAACATCCAGGTGAACCACTTCGGGTTCGGCTGGCCGATGACCCCCGCTGTGGACCCCGCGACGAACCCGGCGCGACTCGACGAAGGCACCGGGGAGAGAGCCGGGGCAGGGTGGCGCCCCTTCACGTTCAACCGCTGGAAGCCGCACTCGACAGGCCAGTTCAACTACTACCTGCCGACCGAGAGCGGGAGCCACGACCTCAAGTTCGGTTGGGACATGCAGATCGACGAGCGGCAGTTCGGCTGGAATGCGAACTCGGGAGCCGTTCGTTACATCGACAACAGTTCGCAGGATCCGCCACGCCCGCACAACGTGAACGAGATTCATTTCGAGAGCTTCCCCAATCTCAACTACGACCGGAACACGCACATGGACCTCTACGTCCAGGATGTCTGGACGCTCAACGACCGGCTGACGGTGAACGCGGGCGTCCGCTTCGGCAGCCAGCGGATCGGTTACCTGGATTCGAACAACGTTCCGGGAGGCCCGTGCGACGCGACTCTCGGCTGCCTCAGGGAGATTCCCGACGTCGACGCGAACGTGGCCGCGGCGCTGCCGCTCCTATTCGGACAAGGTGGCGCCGTGCCGGGCGACAGCAGCGTGATGAGTTGGTGGAACTTGGCGCCGCGTCTTGGCTTCACCTACGACCTTACCGGCGAGGGCCGCTCGGTCTTCAAGGGCTATTGGGGTCGCTACTACTGGAACATGAACAGCGGCTGGCAGAACTCGAATCCCGGCGGCAACAAGTCCGTGGACTACGCGTTCCTCGACCAGAACATGAACGGCCTCTTCGATGGCGTGCATGAACTTGGCGAGCGAGTTGGAGGCAGCAGTGATGCGGGTCTCGGGATCGAACGGACGGCCCCCGTTGGTGACGCGGTTGATCCGAATATCTGGCAGCCGTACGTTGACGAGGTCAGCGTGTCGGCCGAACATCAGATCGGCAATGATCTCGGTGCGCGTCTTTCCGTGGTGCACAAGCGGCAGACCGGCGCGTATGGCGAACCCATCAACATCGCCCGGATCGGCACGCTCACAAACAGCCAGACGATCGCGTGCCCAGCGGCGTGCGACACCGCCGGCTTCGGTGGCACGGGCATCACGGTTAACGGTTTGCCGGACGGTGCCGACACAAGCGAGAACCTGATCACCAACTGGCCGGACGAGTTCGCGGCGTACAACTGGACGACCATTTCCATGGGCGTCAACCGGCGTTTCCGGAACAACTTCTTCTGGAATGCCTACTTCGACTACCAGTGGCGCCACGAGGGCCGGAGACCCGACAACAAGAGCAACAGCCCGCTCACGACGGACCCGATCGGCGTCGGCCCGACCTACCAGTACGGGTTCATCCCGCTGATCCAGGACCTGAGCAACTGGCAGTTCAAGGCAGCCGGCCGGTACGTGCTGCCCTACGACATCGGCCTGGCAGGCACCTTGCGCCTCGTCAGCGGCTTCAACTGGGCTCCCAGACTGTCGGTGGGTGTGCCGAATGTCGGGACGCAGACCATCTTCCTCGATAACCTCGACCAGCGTCGGTCGGACAACGTCCAGATTCTCGACTTCCGCGCCGACAAGGCGATCAGTCTCGGCGATTCGGCGGAGATCCAGCTTATGTTCGACTTGTTCAACGCGCTGAACAATGCGTCCGAGACGAACTTCATCATGCGCGCCGGCAGCGCCTACCGCGAAACCATCGAGTGGATCCAGGGCCGCACTGTCGGCCTCTCCGCCCGCCTGACGTTCTGACGCTGGGGATCAACAACTAGCGCGCTCACGAAACGGCTCGCCGCCCCGCGGGGCGGCGAGCCCACTCTGGGGCCAATGCAGGGCATCCCGGACACCCCCGCCAGCCAGACCAACGGGTCGCGCCAGCCTGGCCCTGGGGACTGGGTCGGCAACTCTGCCGCCGCGATTCGGATTCGCGGCGAAATCGCGACTGCCGCGCTCTCCGCCGATCCCGTCCGCCTGGAAGCCGAAGCCGGAACCGGCCGCCGGTTGGCCGCCGAGCTGATCCACCGCCTGAGTTCCGGCTCGACCTCGCGTTCGGCCAAGGGCTTTCTCGCCATCGAGGCTGGTGGCATGCCGCCGGAGGAGCTTGGCTCACAGCTTGAAGCGGCCCTCCAAGGCCCACTCGGGAACGGAAATGGCTCGACGGTGCGGACCCTCTATCTGAGTGGGGTGAAACGGGGCGCGATCGGACGACTTCTCTCAGGGGCAGCGGACGTCGGAGCCTCGCGCCGCTTCCGCCTCATCGCATCAACCGCGCCTTCCTCGACCGCCGGGGGCAACGGATACACCAGGCGACCGCCGATCACCGCGGACCCACCGATGATCATCATCCGGATCCCGCCCCTGCGGGAGCGAAAGATGGACATCTCCGCGCTGGCGCTGAGGTTCTTCGCCGATGCGTGCGACCACGCGGGGGTGGGGCCGTACGGAATCTCCAGTCGGATGATCGCGGCCTACCACGACTACGACTGGCCGGGGAATGTGGTCGAACTCCGGGCCGTCATCGAGAGCGCCGTCTCGACAGCTGCGCTTGCCCGCTTCCGAGGCCAGGTCCTGCCCGACTCGTTCTGTGCGATCGCCTTCGATGGAGACCGAAGCGGGAGGTCGTTGAAGGAGATGATCCGGGACTTGGAAAGGAGCATTCTGGAGAACACGCTCCAACGGGTAGGCGGCAACCAAGCGCACGCGGCCCGGATACTCCAGCTCAAGGCGACCACTCTCCACGAAAAACTCAAGCGCTACGGGATGTTGCGCGCGTTTCGGCAGCGGGACATGCCGTCCCCTCGTCAATGAGAGCGGGGTTGCTTCCCGTCCCGCCGCCGCCTGCCGATCGTGGACGGTCGCTTCAGGCCGCCTGACGGCGCAGCGCCCACCAGGTGACGATCGTCGAAGTGGCGAAGCTCAGCAGGCCGCCGGTCAGGGTGTCGATGGGGACGAGGGCCGCCGGCCAGTTGGCGATGGCGGCGAAGATGGGCACGCTGTAGGTGGCGTAGGCCGCGCACCCCAGCAGGAACCCGTTCTTCATCGCCCGCTGGAGATTCCGCTCCCGGATCGCCGGTGCGATCGCCAACTCGCTGTTCGCCAGCGCGATCAACGCGAAGAACACCAGAAGGGCGAAGACCTCGATCCCGCCCCAGGTATCCATCGGCTTCCCGAAGCTCCAGTCGTTCCCGCTCGCCTCGTGCAGACGCGCGTGCATTGCCACCGCCGGGGGCGACAGGCTCCAGGCCATGTCGATCACGGTGTAGACGACGAACGCGGAAAGGAAACGCCCGCTCCTGCTCATGTCACAACCTCCTGACCCTGGCTGGACTCACCCGGCGCGCTTGATGACGACCCCGGCGAGCGCGCCCGTGGCCTGGCCGTCCTCGATGGCGATCTGGCCGTTGACGAGGACCCAGGGCATCCCGACCACCGGACCGTCCGGGTTCATGATCGTCGCGTTGTCCTCTACCCGGTCGTAGTCGAAGGCGACGATGTCCGCCTTGCACCCCACCCGCAGGCAGCCGCGGTCCGTCATGCCCACGATGGCGGCCGGCAGGCTCGTCGAAGAGCGGACCATGAAGGGCAGGGTGATGAGCCCGCGGTCCCGCGTGTAGTGGGCGATCTTGCGGGTGTAGCTCCCCCAGAAGCGGGGATGCCGGCCCGGGGTGGCCTCAAGGGCGATGCCGGCGTCCGTCGAGGTCGCGGTGTAGTCCTGCGCCATGTACATCTCCACGTCGAACCGGTCCCCGGCGATCGGACGGATCAGCACCCCGTGGAGCAGGTCCTCGTTCCCGGTCCGCGCGAAGTCGATCAGCGTCTCGGCGACGCTCCTGCCACTGTCCGCCGCCACCGTCGCCACGGTCTTCCCGACGAGTGACGGATCCTCCGGGAAGAGCACCACGATCAGCCGGTCGGCGCCTCCGAACAGGTCGATCTGCTGCTCGAGGTCCATCATCAACGCGGCGCGGATGGCCTCGTCGGCGAGGTTCGCCTCCAGGTTTGCGAGGCTCAGGAGGCCCGGCGTCCGCCGCCACTTCGGGTCGTCGAGTCCTCCGGAACGGTCGGTCCCCGGCGGCGCGAAGCCCCACACGGGGATCACCCCGACCGGTCCGCCGCCGAAGGTCTCGAAGGGGTACTGGTCGAGGAAGACCTGCACCCCCTGCGCCCGCGCGAGGTTGATCGCCTGCACGTCCTTCGCCGAGTGTCCCCAGCTCGACGGCCCCTTCGCCTTGATGTGGGTTCCGACCACCCGGATTCCGGTCTCGCGTCCGATCCGGATGGTTTCGGCCATGCCGTCGGTGCCGGTCAGGGTCGGTCCGTCCACGATGCTCGGCACCTGCCAACGCGGCATCGGCGACTGGCTGCGCTGGTGCGAGTAATAGAACCCGTCGTAGTCCGCGACCACGTGGGCGAGCGCGATGATCTCCTCGGTCTCCGAGAAGCGGGCCGGACGATACTCGGGGCCCGCCCCGAGACCCCAGGCGCCGTCCTCCATCCCCTCGCGGACCAGCTCCGTCATCCGGCCCACTTCCTCGTCGGTGGCGGGCCTCTCGTGGTCCGCGCCCATGACCTGCAGACGCACGGTCGAGTGACCCACCATCGGCACCACGTTGAGTCCCGTTCCGCGGCCCTCGTAGGCGGCGATCTCGTCGCGGATCGGCCAGATCGGGTTCCGGCCGTCGGCGCCCATCACCACGGTGGTGATTCCCTGGGCGACCAGGTTCAGCGCCTTCCGCTCTTCCAGGTCGTCGCCGACCAGCGAGCGGTCGGCGTGGGAGTGGAGGTCCACCCAGCCGGGCGCCACATGGAGGCCCGTCGCGTCGATCGTGCGGGCTGCCTCGTGACCGTCCTTCCCGGCCAGACGACCGATGGCGACGACTTCGTCGCCACGAATGCCGATGTCCGCCCGGATGGCGGGGTTGCCGCTCCCGTCGAACACCATCCCTCCGACGAGCAGCAGGTCGTAGGCGGGCTGCGCGAACCCGGGCGCCGCCAGGACGCTGGAGACCGCCGCAAACAGCACACTTCCGAGGACTTTCTTCATGGCATTCCTCCGCCCGGGTGGGTCGTCCATCGTACCGGAGGGGCTGATGGGCCCGCCGTCAGGTTCGGGCGGCGCGCGACTGCCCGTTCTCGCAGCGGTGCGCGTTCCGGGAGGCCGCTAAGCGCGGGCCCGCCGCGCCCCCACCCCCAGGGCCAACCCGGAACCCAGGATCAGGATGATCGCGGCCGGGAACCCGGCCCGGGCCGCGCTATCCGCAGGGGCCGCAGGCTCGAAGGTGGGTACGTCGTCCCAGACCACCGCGTCGATCGGCGTGGTGGCAAAGAAGTGCGGGAAGAAGTGGTCCTTGAGGCGTTCGTGGAATCGGCGCACGGCGTCCTGGTAGTCGAGCTGGGCCATCAGGTCGGTCCGGGCGAGGCGGTCGAGCGCGAGCTGGGTTGCGAGGGGTGGCGCGAACACGGACCACCGGCGAGCCCACGCGTCCCGCTGGCGCAGCACCTCGCGGTAGGCCCGGGAGGCGTCGCGGGCGGCCTGGTCGCCCCGGTGGTTCATGGCGTAGTACCAGCCCCACGTGAACACGTCTTCGGGAACCTCCTGGTCGCTCCACTCCGGGTAATCCCGGTAGAAAGACGCCATCGTCGCGCTGGGCGGCAGGTCCCAGGCCTCGTGGTAACCCTGGCGTTGCTGCACCGTCAGTTCCAGCGCTTCCGGAACGGGGTGCAGAACCGAGTTGGCGAGACTCAGGGCCGCCGGGGCCAGAATCGTCAGGACGACCCAGATTCCCGCGAGGATCATGGCATTGGCGGTCGATGACCGATTTCCCATCGCGACGCCGAGGCAGAGGGCGAACCAGAAGACCGTGTGCAGCGCGACGAGCGCGAACATCCAGCCGGCCCGGCCATCCAGCCCGACGCCCGCCATCAGCGCCCCGGCCGCCATCACCACCGCCGCGACCGCGCCGACGAGAACTGCGCGCGAGGCAAGCTTTGCGACCAGCAGTCGCCGAGGCGGTGCGAACAGGCGGACCAGGTTCCAGGTGCCGCCCTCCCGTTCGCCGGAGACCAGGTCGTAGCTGACCGCGATGATGAAGAGCGGAAGGAGCGCGATGAGCAGGAAGGCAAGGTCCAGATAGCCCGCTGCGGCAAGTCGCGGATTCACGGTCTCGTGCTCGTAGAGCTGTCCTTCGAGCGCCAGGAGGCGGATCCGGAGGCTCTCGGTCTCCACCGCGGCCCGGCCCCGAGCCAGCGAGGAAACTGCGAGCGGGGGCTGCGGAGCGGGAAAGGCCAGGTAGTAGAGCACCTCCCCCGCGTCGGTGGCCGGCGGATAGACCGAGAGCAGAAAGTCCAACTGGTCGTCGTAGGCGGTTTCCGCCGCGGTCGACGAAGTCTGGGCGGCTTCCACGTTCCGCCCGGCGCGCCACGCCACGTAAACGCCCAGCACGAGCAGGAGGATGATCGCGGCCGCGGTTCCGGCCGACCGGGTCAGCCGCCGCAGGTCGAGCGCCAGCAGCCGCGCCCAGGCCCTCACGAGGACCGCTCCGTTCCGATCAGCGCCAGCCGTCTCCGCGCCAACCCGAGTCCGGTCAGCGGCAGGCCAATCCACAGCCCGAGCGCGGCCAGCGAGAGCGGGCGATTCGCCAGCATTCCATCGAGGGGTGGCGGCTCGGTCCCGAAGACGGGGAACTGCCCCCAGTGTTCGCGCGCCAGCCGTTGTGCCCGGTCGTTCTCGTTCCGGATCTCGTGGATGTGCAGTTCGTTGAGACGCTGGATGATCGTGTAGCGGTGCGCCTCGGCCTGGGCCAGGAATGCTTCCATCGCCTCCGGGCCGCTACCGGCGATGCCCATCGACAGATCCCGCGCCGCCAGGTACGGGGAGAGGAGTCCCGCCCATGCCATGACCCCGTTCTGGCGAAGGTGGCCCTCGACCAACTCCTGACGGTGGTCCTCGAAGACCCGGCTGGTGAGTGATTCCGATTCCCGGCTGAGCACTCCCCTCCAGTTCACTGGAAGGTCCTCGACGGCGTCGACCTGGTAGCGCTCCAGGTACTCCTCCCGGAGCGAGCGGAAGAAGGGGTCGTCGGGGCGGTGGCTGTCTCCGACCTCGTTCAGGGCCGCCTCGACCTGGGCGGTGAGCTCGGCGCGCGAGGGGAGCGGGTAGAGCGCCCCGGCGACAGAGGCCGCCACGCGGGGGGTGGCGACGCAGATCACCACCCACAGCGCGAGCAGTTGCGCCAGCGCGCTCCGCGAAGAGGTCCGGACGGCCGAGACCAGCACCGTCACGAGCACCCAGCCCGCGAGATAGATGCCGTAGATGGCGGCCAGGGTGCCCAGTCGCAGGGCGGAAGCGGCGCTGTCCAGCCCCGGCCCGGCCGTGACGGCGACGGCCAGTGCGACCGGAAGGGTCGCTAGCACCCCTACTGCTCCCGTGGCGAGGACCTTGCCCGCGAGGATCTGGGCGGGGGTCGCCCCCTGGGTCAGCAGAACGCCGAGGGTTCCGCCTTCCCGCTCGGCGCTGACCGCCGCGAAACCGGCCACCACCACCAGGAGCGGCAGCAGCAGCGCGAGCACGCTCGCCGGGGTGAGGCGTCCGAAGCGCGACGTGCCCGTCGAATGACGGGCCTCGCCGAAGTTGGCCGTGTTCTGGCGATGGCCCTCCAGGAAGATGGAGGTTCCCGTGTAGTCGCTGACCCCGGGATCGACAAACTCGAGCGGCGCCTGGTCGCGAAAGACGAGGAATCCGTAGTGGACGACCCGGTGCGGATGCCGTTCGGGCTGGTCCACCCACTGCTCATCGACGATCCCCTGATAGCGGGCGCGCTGCCCGGCCTCGTTCGATTCGTGATGCCGGGCGCCCAGCACCGCGACCAGACCCAGGGCGACCACGAGCCCCAACAGGAACAGGACAGTGCCGTCCTGGCGAATCGCTCCCAACTGCCGTCGCGCGATGAGGAGGGTGTTGCGGAGGCCTTCCGGCGAATTGCGCATCGGTTCTTCTCTTTCCGGCCGACTTGGGAGCGGTGGTGTCGTTCACCGCCAGCCAGGTGGCGCGGAGTATTGCTCGCGCGGCGGCAAGGGCAAAGGCGGTGGCGTCGTTCCAACCGCCGCGCTGGCGCCGCCAACCGGAGCGCCGGCCTCCGGCCGGCATCGCGGCCGAAGGCCGCGAAACGCGCGACGCGACCGATTCCCATGGCGTGATCCCGACCGGGAACGGCGCCGCGCCGCCCGCAACGAGCCGAACGTGGCCCCGTTCCCGGGAAGGAGCGCCGTCAGCGCAGGTTTCGCGCTCCCGCGCGATGCCAGCCGGAGGCTGGCGCTCCGACGCTGCTACCGTCCACGGGACATGCTGGATCGACACCCCTTGCGACTCGTTCTCGCGCTGGCCGTGGCCCTTGCGCCGGCGGTTCCGGAAGCGGCGTGGGCCCAACCGGTGACCCTGGACCCCGCGCAGCTGACCGGACTCAAGTGGCGCACCATCGGGCCCGACGGGAACCGGCTGAGCGCCGCCGTGGGCGAGTGGGGCAACCCCGACGTCATCTACTTCGGCGCCGCGTCCGGAGGGATCTGGAAGACCAGCGACCGCGGCGTCACCTGGGAGCCGGTCTTCGACGACCAGGAGGCGGCTTCCATCAGCGCGCTCGCCGTTTCACCGTCCCATCCCGGCCAGGTGTGGGCCGGGACCGGCGAGACCTTCATCATCCGGCCGGCGCTCGCGATGGGGAACGGCATCTACCGTTCCACCGACGGCGGGCGGTCGTTCCACCACCGGGGCCTCGAGGCGACCGGCCGCATCGCCCGGATCCTGGTCCATCCGGAGGATCCGAACCTCGTCTACGCCTGCGCCCTCGGCCATTCCTACGCGCCGCAGCCGGAGCGTGGTGTCTATCGGACCCGGGACGGCGGCGCCAACTGGGAGCTCGTCCTCCACGTGGACGAGAACACCGGATGCTCCGACCTCGCCATGGATCTCCGTCATCCCGAGCGTCTCCTCGCCGGGATGTGGCAGCTCCAGATCAATACCGGCGGGCTCCGCAGCGGCGGGCCCGGCAGCGGGCTCTACCGCTCGCCGGACGGCGGGGACACCTGGGAACGCCTTTCCGGCGCGAAGTCCGATGCGGGCGGGGGCCGGGGACTTCCCGGCGGCGAAGACCACCCCATCGGCAAGGTCGCCGTCGCGATCGCCCCGAGCGATCCCGACCGCTGGTACTCGCTGATCGAGGACGCGAGCCCGGGCTTCTATCGCTCCGACGACGGCGGCGATTCGTGGCGGCTCATGATGACCCACCACGATCTCGCCGAGCGGGCGCCCTACTACGTCCGGATCGCTGTCGATTCCGCGGATGCCAACCGCGTCTATTTCGCCTCGGTGCTCTTCAGCACCACGGTGGACGGCGGCCGCACCCTGATCGAGACTTCCTACCGCGCCGGCGGCGACAACCACGACGTCTGGGTGGACCCCTGGATGCCGGAGCGCATCCTGGTCGGACACGACGGGGGCGGCAGCATCTCCGAGAACCGCGGCGACAGTTGGCGCCGGGTGGTGCCCCCAGTGGCCCAGATGTACCACGTCACGGTGGACGACCGGATCCCGTACCGGGTCTACGGGAACCGGCAGGACGGCTACTCCTACCGCGGACCCAGCCGCGCACCGGGCGGCGGGATTCCGCTCGGGCTCTGGCACGGGGTCGGAGGTTGCGAGAGCGGCTGGGCGACACCGGAGCCCGACGACGACAACGTGGTCTGGTCGGGGTGTTACGACGGCGGCCTGGAGATCTATGACGACCGCACCGGCCACGTCCGGGACATCCGGGTGTGGCCCGAGGCGGGCTACGGCTGGGCGCCGGCCGACCTGAAGGTGCGCTGGCACTGGAACTTCCCGATGGTCCTCTCGCGGCACGAACCGGGGACCACCTGGGTCGGCAGCCAGTTCGTCCACCGGAGTACGAACCGGGGCCAGTCCTGGGAGACCATCAGCCCCGACCTGACCACGAACGACAAGTCCCGCCAGCAGGACTCCGGCGGCATCACGATCGACAACCTCTACACCTTCGACGGTTCGGTGCTGTTCGCGCTCGCCGAGTCGCCGCTTCGGGCCGGCCAGCTCTGGGCCGGAAGCGTGGACGGGAAGGTCCACGTCACGACCGACGGCGGGGAGACCTGGCTCGACCGCAGCGGGAACGTGCCGGGGCTCGACCGGGACGCCTGGATCAAGTTCATCGAGCCCTCGCACCACGATCCGGAGACCGCCTACCTGGCGGTGAGCTGGCATCAGTCCGGCGACTTCCGGCCGCACATCTACCGCACCCGGGACCTCGGGGAGAGCTGGGAGCGGATCGGCGGCGGGATTCCCGAGTCCGCGTTCTCGTTCGTGCACGTGGTGCGGGAGGACCCGGAGCGCGCCGGGCTGCTCTTCGCCGGGACGGACAACCGGGTCTGGGCGAGCCTCGACGACGGCGAGTCCTGGTTCTCGCTCCAGCTCGACATGCCGCCGGCCCCGGTCTACGGAATCGTGATTCAGGAGCGCTTCGAGGACCTGGTGGTCGCGACCTACGGCCGTGGGTTCTACATCCTGGACGGGATCGGGCCGCTGCGGGCGCTCGCCGAGGCATCGAACGATCCACTCCGGGTCTTCGATTCGCCAACCGCCTGGAGGTTCCTGCCGCGGCAGAGCATCAAGTCCGAGCCCGGCAGCCTGGTGACCGGCCAGAACGCCCCCTACGGCGCTCCCATCTCCTGGTGGCTCGACGAGGATGCGGCTTCCGGCCGGACCGAGATCGCGATCGTGAACGCCGCAGGGGACACCGTGCGGACGCTTCGCGGACCGGGAACCGCCGGCCTCTCGCGGGTGCACTGGGACCTCCGGGGCGAGACCCCCGACCGGGCCATCCTCCGCAC
>VXWI01000060.1:0-54991 GCA_009835985.1 Acidobacteriota bacterium
GCCGGAGGCGCCGGGGTGGACGGCGCCCCTCCGTCGCCGCAGGCCCAGACCAGGAAGGCGGCTCCCGCGAGCAGAAAAGGCGCGCTGCGGCGGCGGCGAACGGACCCGCCTCGGCCCCGAGTCCTCACGCTTCCGATCGCAAGCGAAATCCGTGCCAGAAGCGGGGTTCCGCACCGGTTGCCAGGCCTTCGGAAGCGTTGACCTAAAGGCCCCGATCCGGTACCTTCCGCGCCGTCCATGCCTGCCCTCGGGAGTGCCTTGTAAGCTGCCTTGAACTCCCTTCTTTGGCTCATCCCGGTCCTTCCCGGGGTGGGTGCCGCGATCAACGGGCTCTTCGGAAAGCGCCTCGGCAAGCGGCTCAGCGGCCTGCTTGCCTGCGGGTCGGTGGCCGCCTCCTTCCTGATCGCCCTGGGGTTCTTCTTCACGGTCTTCCTCGCCGAGGGTGGGGCGTCGGCCAGGGTCGAGCAGTCCCTCTTCTCCTGGATCCCGAGCATGGGGGTCGACTGGGCCTATCGCCTCGATTCGCTTTCGATGGTGATGACCCTGGTGGTCACCGGGATCGGGCTGCTGATCCACATCTACTCGCTCGGCTACATGAGCCACGACGCGGGCTTCAGCCGGTTCTTCGCCTACCTGAACCTGTTCACCTTCTTCATGCTGAACCTGGTGCTGGGCGCGAACATGCTGCTCCTGTTCATCGGCTGGGAGGGAGTGGGGCTCTGCTCCTACCTGCTAATCGGGTTCTGGTTCGAGCGGCCGGCGGCGGCTGCCGCGGGAAAGAAGGCGTTCATCGTGAACCGGATCGGGGACGCCGGCTTCATCATGGCGGTGTTCCTGACCTTCGTCACCTTCGGGACGCTCGACTTCTACGGGGTGATGGGAGCGATCTCCGCTTCGGAGATGCACGGCGGGGTGCTGACCGCGATCGGAGTGCTGCTCTTCGTCGGCGCCGCCGGCAAGTCCGCGCAGATTCCCCTCTACGTCTGGTTGCCGGACGCGATGGAGGGGCCGACCCCGGTCTCGGCGCTGATCCACGCAGCGACCATGGTGACCGCGGGCGTCTACATGGTGGCCCGGAGCGGCGTCCTCTTCGCGCACGCTCCGGCGGCGATGGCGCTGGTCGCCACGATCGGAGCCCTGACCGCGATCTTCGCGGCGTCCATCGCGCTCTTCCAGAACGACATCAAGAAGGTCCTCGCCTATTCGACCGTCTCGCAACTCGGTTACATGTTCCTGGGCGCGGGCGTCGGCGCCTTCGCGGCGGCGATCTTCCACCTGATGACCCACGCCTTCTTCAAGGCCTGCCTCTTCCTCGGTTCCGGCAGCGTGATCCACACCATGGAACACGCCGAGCACGCCTCCGGCGGGCATCGCCACTACACCGAGATGCAGGACATGCGGAACATGGGCGGCCTCGCCCGCCACATGCCCCGGACCGCGTACACCTTCATGATCGCGACGGTGGCGATCGCGGGGATTCCGCCGCTCGCCGGGTTCTTCAGCAAGGACGAGATCCTCTGGAAGACCTTCGAGGGCGGCCACTTCGTCCTCTGGGCGCTCGCGGCGGCGGCTGCCGCGATGACCGCGTTCTACATGAGTCGGCAGGTGATCATGACCTTCTGGGGCGACTTCCGGGGCGGTGCGCCGATGGAGAAGCACCTCCACGAGTCGGCGCCCTCGATGACCGTCCCGCTGATCATCCTGGCGGCCGGCTCGGTGGTCGCCGGCTTCGTGGGCGTCCCCGCCGCGCTCGGCGGGGCGAACCGCATCGAGCACTTCCTCGAGCCCGCCATCTACGCGGGCGGTCACGGCCCGGCCCCGATCCCCCACGCCTCCTACGCCGTGGAGTACGCCCTGATGGGCCTCTCGGTGGCGCTGGCGGCCGCCGGGATCCTGTACGCCTACCGCCGCTACTGGACCGGGCCGACCCGGGACTCGGCGCTCGCCGGCAGCCGCGCCTACCGGACGCTGCTCAGCAAGTACTACGTGGACGAGATCTACGACGCGACCGCCGTCCAGGGCACGGTGCGCGGCGGGGAGGGCCTCTACCGCTTCGACCAGAAGGTGGTGGACGGGGCCGTGAACGGCTCCGCGTCGCTCACCCGGCTCAGCGGGGACCTTTCCGATCTGAGCGATCAGAACCTCGTGGACCGGGCCGTCAACCTGGTCGCCGAAATCCTGGCCGCCGCGTCCACGCGGTTCCGGCGGCTCCAGACCGGGCTGTTCCAGAACTACGCCCTTCTCATGTTGTTCGCCGTGGTCCTGCTGGCCGGGGCCCTCACCCTTTGGAGCTAGCCAGCCCGTATGAACACCGCGACTAGCGCTGCCAGCTCCGGATAAGCCGAATGTTCGAGAACAACCCCTTCAACTTCCCGATCCTGTCGCTGGTGGTCTTCTTTCCGGCGATCGCGGCGCTCTTCATCCTGTTCTTCGTCAAGAAGACCGACGAGGACCGGGTCCGCTGGCTCGCGAACGGCGCGGCGCTCATCGGATTCCTGATCTCGCTGCCGCTCTGGTTCGCGTTCGACGCGGCCGGGCCGCAGTTCCAGTTCGGAGAGCGCTACGAGTGGATCCCGAGCATCGGCGTCGAATACAACCTCGGCCTCGACGGGATCAGCCTGCTGCTGGTCCTGATGACCACCCTGCTCGGCTTCATCGCCATCCTGTCCTCCTGGAAAGGCGTCACCGAGCGGGTCAAGCAGTACTACGTCTTCCTCCTGTTCCTCCAAACGGGAATGCTGGGGGTCTTCGTTTCCCTCGACTTCTTCCTGTTCTACGTGTTCTGGGAAGTGATGCTGGTCCCGATGTACTTCCTGATCGGGGTCTGGGGCGGCCCGAGGAAGCTCTACGCGGCCATCAAGTTCTTCCTTTACACCCTGGTGGGCAGCGTGCTGATGCTGCTCGGCATCCTGGCGCTCTACTTCGCCCACCACGGGGCGACCGGCGAATACACCTTCGACCTGCTACGCCTCATGGAGACGTCGTATGCGTCGGGTCTCCAGTTCTGGGTGTTCCTCGCCTTCTTCATCGGGTTCGCGATCAAGGTCCCGATGTTCCCGTTCCACACCTGGCTTCCGGACGCTCACGTCGAGGCGCCAACCGCCGGGTCGGTCATCCTGGCCGGGGTGCTGCTGAAGATGGGGACCTACGGGTTCGTGCGGTTCTCGATCCCGCTCCTGCCGGAAGCCAGCCGTGAGGCGGTCTGGTGGGTCGCCACCCTCGCGATCATCGGGATCATCTACGGGGCGCTCGTGGCGCTCGTCCAGAAGGACTGGAAGAGCCTCGTCGCCTACAGCTCGGTGAGCCACCTCGGCTTCGTGATGCTCGGCGTCTTCGCGCTGAACACCCTGGGCCTCGAGGGCGGCATCCTCCAGATGATCAACCACGGGCTCTCCACCGGGGGACTCTTCCTGCTCGTCGGCATCATGTACGAGCAGCGCCACACGCGGGAGATCGCGGCCTACGGCGGGATCGCCAAGGTGGTGCCCAAGTACGCGGCGCTCTTCCTGATCATCGCGCTCGCCTCCATGGGCCTTCCCATGCTGAACGGGTTCATCGGCGAGTTCCTGATCCTGCAGGGCGTCTTCCAGGTGGACTGGGTCTACGCCGCGTTCGCCGTCTCGGGCATCGTGCTCGGCGCCGCGTACCTGCTGTGGCTCTACCAGCGGGTCATGTTCGGCAAGCTGGACAAGGAAGAGAACAAGTCGCTCGCCGACGTGACCAGTCGCGAGAACGCCACCCTGGTCCCGATCGTCGCGCTCTGCATCTTCATCGGCGTCTATCCCAAGCCGTTCCTCGAGAAGCTCGCCGTCCCGGTGGCCGCCATCGTCGAGCGTGTCTCTCCGGAGAGCGCGCAGACAGCCGAGGCGCCGCCGCTGCCGGCCGGGTTGGAGGAAGAGCTCCAGAACAGCGCCGCTATCCCGAGCGACGACTGAGCCAGCCCATCTCCGGTCCCCGGCCGCGGGAGACGTCCGCCCGTGACGGCCGAACCGCCGGTCGCGCCGCGCGCCCGGCTGCTGACCCTGCTGAGCCTCGGTTTCTCGGTGCCCATGGCGATCGTGATCGGCGGCGGGGCCGGCTGGCTGCTCGACCGCTGGCTGGGGACGGCGCCCTGGCTCTTTCTGGTCTTCCTGGCGTTCGGGATCGTGGCAGGCCTCCGGAACGTGGTTCGGGCCGCCTCGGCGGTGGCGGACAGCGACGCGCCGCCTGAGGATTCGGGCGGAGAGGACTCATGACGGATTCGGGGAGGCCGGCGGAAGCGAGCCGGGAAGAGCGGCTCACCCGGCGGGCGGTCGCCCTCGGAGCGGCCGCCGCGCTGATCGCGCTCGCTTTCGGCCCCCGAATCGGGCTTTCGGTGCTGGGCGGGGCCACCATCTCCGTCCTCAACATCGTCGCGCTCCGCCGGGTCGCCGGCGGTCTGACCGCCGACCACTCCGCCCGGTCGGCCATCGTGCTGGCCGCGCTCACCGGAGTTCGTTATCTCTTGCTCGGGGGCGCGCTGGTTGCGATAATTGCCGTCTGGAACGCCGACGTGATCGGCGTCGTGTGCGGGTTGGGCGCGCCGAACCTGGCCGTCCTGCTGGAACTGCGAAACGGGGGCCTCCGGGCCCTTCGTACACCGCAGGCCTCTCCTCCCCCGGATGATCCGGAGGACAGGGCGAACCCCCCGCCGGGCGCCTGACCGCACGTCCTCCCGATCCGACCATGGAAATCCACCACTACTCAGCCTTCACCCACCTGATCGAGGAGTGGTTCCATGTCCATCCGCCGGACCACGTCGTGATGGCGGTCTTCGTGGCGCTTGTCCTTTCCGGGTTCGCGATGCTCTTCCGCCGCCGGATCTCGGTGGAGAACCCCGGCCGGCTCCAATTGATCCTCGAAACGCTCGTCGGGGGCCTGCTCTCGCTGCTGCGCGAAAACGTGGGTCCGAAAGGCCGGCGGTTCCTGGGCCTGGTGGGCACGCTCGCCCTCTTCATCTGGATCAGCAACCTGTGCGGGCTGGTGCCCTATCTCTCGTCCCCCACGGTGAGCATCAACATGCCGGTGGGATGCGCCATCGTGGCGTTCCTGTACTACAACTACCAGGGGATCCGGGCCCACGGGGCGAAGAAGTACTTCGCCCACTTCCTCGGGCCGAGCCCCTGGCTGGCCATCGTGATGCTGCCGGTCGAGATCATCAGCCACGTCAGCCGCATCCTCTCGCTGTCGGTCCGGCTCTTCGGAAACATCTTTGGCGAAGAGCTGGTCGTGGTGGTGCTGGCGTTCCTGATCCCGTTCGTGGTGCCGCTCCCGATGATGGCCTTCGGCGTCTTCGGCAGCACGCTGCAGGCATTCGTCTTCACCATGCTCACTGTCATCTATCTCGGCGGCGCGGTCGCGGCCGAGGAACACTGATCCAAGGAGAAAACCATCGTGTCCAACAAGTTTCGGACGACCCTGCTGGCCGTCTTCGGCGTGCTCGCCGCTTCCCCGGTCTTCGCCCAGGGAGCCTGGGACCCGGTAGTCAGTCAGTGGGCACTCATCTCGGCGGGTGGCGCGATCGCCATCGCCGCCGCCTTCGGCGCCACGGCGCAGGGACGCGCAGTGGTCGGCGCCTGCGAGAGCCTCGCCCGGAACCCCGGCGCCGCGCCGCAGATCCGGTTCTCGCTGCTCCTCGGCCTGGTGCTGATCGAGTCGCTCGTCATCTACGCCTTCGTCACCGCGCTGATCATCTTCTTCGTTCTCTGGAACGGCTGAGTTCGACATCAGTCGAACTCAGTTCGGAGCGCCGGCCTCTGGCCGGCATAGCCGCTCGTGTCCGGAGACCGGGGACCGGGCGTAGAGCCCGGCCTCTGGTCTCCGGCGCGCGCGGCGTACACGCACGCCGGCCAACGGCTTCAGGGCTGCGCCGGGCTCGGCTGGAGCATGGGTTGTTTCGCCTCCCTGCGGTCGGCGATGCCAGCCGGAGGCTGGCGCTCCGAGACTGGTAGGGTGAACCGATGGTCCGGCCCTTCCGTTGGGACTCCGAGCGCAAGGTCCTCCAACTCCTGGACCAGCGCCGGCTCCCGTCCGAGGAGACGTGGATCGAGTGCGCCGAAGCGGACCAGGCTGGGGACGCGATCCGCGAGATGGCGGTTCGCGGGGCTCCGGCGATCGGGATCGTCGCCGCCTACGCGGTGGTGCTGGGGTTCGCCCGTGACGCCGGGAACGCGCCAGCTTCCCGGTTCGAGGACCTGGCGGCCGCGCTGCTGAATACCAGGCCAACCGCCGTCAACCTTGGGGCCGCCATCGCGCGCATGCGCACCCGGTTGGAATCGCTCGTCACCGATTCGGCCGCGGAGAGGGTTCGCGGACTGGAGGCGGAGGCGGACCGCATCGCCGCCGAGGATCTCGAAGCCAACCGTCGCCTGGGCACGCTCGGGATGGGCCTGCTGACGGGCGAAGGACCGGCGCGGGTCCTGACCCACTGCAACGCCGGAAGCCTCGCCACCTCGGGCTACGGGACCGCCCTCGGGATCGTCCGCGCGCTGGTCGAATCCGGTCGCGAGGTCGAGGTGTTCGCTCCCGAGACCCGTCCCTATCTCCAGGGCGCCCGTCTCACGGCATGGGAGTTGATGGCGGACGGAATCCCGGTCACCCTCGTCACGGACGGCATGGTCGGTTCCCTGCTTGCCGCCCGGGACATGGACGCGGTGGTCGTGGGAGCCGACCGGATCGCGGCGAACGGGGATTCGGCCAACAAGATCGGCACCTACCAGGCGGCGGTCCTCGCGAAGGAACACGGCGTGCCGTTCCTGGTGGCCGCGCCCTTTTCGAGTGTGGACCTCGAGACCCCGACGGGTGCGGAGATCCCCATCGAGGAACGCCGCCCCGAGGAGATCGTCGAGATCGCGGGAACCCGGATCGCCCCGGAGGGCGTTCCCGTCTGGAACCCCGCCTTCGACGTGACCCCGGCCCGCTACATCACCGCGATCGTGACCGAGCGCGGGATCGCGCACCCGCCGTTCGCGGCTTCGCTGGCGCGTCTGGGCGGGACATCGGGAATAACCTAACGGCATGCTCATCCTCGGGATCGAGACCTCCTGCGACGAGACCTCCGCGGCCGTGGTCGAAGACGGCCGGCGCATCCTCTCGAACGTCGTCTCGTCCCAGGTCGCCCAGCACGCGCAGTTCGGGGGAGTGGTGCCCGAGATCGCTTCCCGGCAGCATCTCCTCAACCTGTCGCCGGTGGTGCAGCAGGCCCTCCGGGAGGCAGAGGTCGGCCTGGATGACATCGAGGCGGTCGCGGTTACCAACGGTCCGGGCCTCATCGGGGCGCTGCTCGCCGGTGTCTCCTTCGCCAAGGCGTTCGCGTTCGCGCGCGGGATTCCGCTGGTCGGGGTGGATCACATCGAAGGCCACATCCGGGCCTGCTACCTCGAGGGCGCCGAGGTTCCCCACCCGGCGCTCGCACTCGTGGTGTCCGGAGGGCACACGAACCTCTTCCTGCTCGAGGCCGAGAGTTCCTACCGGCTGCTCGGCAAGACCCGTGACGATGCGGCGGGCGAGGCGTACGACAAGCTCGCCAAGCGGCTCGGTCTCGGGTATCCGGGCGGTCCGGTCCTCGACCGGTTGGCGCAGCGGGGCGACGCGAACCGCCACCTCTTCTCGCTCCCGCACTTTTCGGACGGAGCCAAGCTGGACTTCAGTTTCTCGGGCCTCAAGACCCAGGTCCTCCGGCTCATCGAGCACGAGAGAATCGAACCGCTCGCCGATGGCGAGGATCCGTTCGGCCGCGAAGATCTCCGTGATCTGGCCGCCAGCTTCCAGTCGGCGGTCGTCCGCGCCCTGCGCCGGTCGGTGGACCGGGCGCTGCGCAGGTTCGAAGCGAAGGCCGTGCTGTTGACCGGCGGGGTCGCCGCCAACTCGGCCCTGCGGGCCAACTTCCAGGCGCTCGGCCAAGAGCGCGGCCTGCCCGTCTTCTATCCCACCATCGCCCTCTCCACCGACAACGCCGCCATGATCGCCGCCGCCGGGCACCTGGCCCTCCTCCGGGGCGAGGTCGCGGGTCCGGAGTTGACGGCGGACACCGAACTGCGGCTGGGCGAGACCGGGCCGCGCCGCTCCCGGCGCCACCGCTGATCCCGGTGATGCGCCAGGTGCCGGCGGATCCGGATCGGGTTACCGCCGTCTACCGGATCGAGCCGGACGCAATCGCGCCCGAGGAACTGGCCCGGCTCATCGCCATCGAGCAGACGGTCGAGATTCCGGCGGCGCTCATCCCCCCGGGGAAGATCCAGGACGAAGTCGTCGGCCGGGTCGAATCGGTGACGCCTGACCCCGAGGCTTCCGGCTCGCATCGCATCACCATCAGCTACGGGGCCGAGCTGGCTGGGGATTTGTTCGGCCTGCTCGCGGTCGCGATCGGCAACGCCCCCATGTACGGAGGAGTCCGGCTCGTCGAGCTGCAACCGCCGCGAGCGCTGCTCGAGGCGCTGTCGGGTCCCAACCACGGCGTCGAAGGAGTACGGCGGATGTGCGGCGTGCTCGGACGGCCGCTCCTCGCGACCGCGCTCAAGCCGCAGGGCTCGAGCGTCGCCGAGTTGGCCGCCATCGGGGAGGCGTTCGCCCGCGGCGGCGGCGACCTGGTGAAGGACGACCAGAACCTGACCGATGACTTCGAGGCGTTTCGGGGCCGGGTCACGGCGTGCGGGGAGGCGGTGGAGCGCGGCAACCAGGTGACCGGCCGGAGATGCCTCTACCTGCCGCACGCGGGCGCCCCGGCCGAGGAACTCGAACGGTACGTCGAGTTCGTGGCCGAGGCCGGACTTCCCGGCGTTCTCATCTGCCCCATGATCACCGGGCTCGACACGATGCGCGCCCTGGCGGAGCGCTATCCGCTGATCTTCATGGGGCATCCCTCGCTCACCGGGACGTACACCCACGCCCCCGGCCACGGAGTGGCCCACGGCGTTCTCCTGGGGACCCTGTTCCGGCTGGCCGGCGCCGACATCTCGGTGTTTCCCGACGCGGGCGGCCGCTTCCGCTACACCGAGGCCCAGTGCGCGGACATCACCGAGCGACTCCGCGAGCCGCTGGGCGGGCTCCGCCAGGCCTGGCCCTCTCCGGCCGGCGGGATGGGCCCGGCGGACGTCGGCCGCATCTGCGAGACCTACGGCCCGGACACGTTGCTGCTCATCGGCGGCGCCCTGCTCGGCTATCCCGGCGGCATCGAAGCGGGAACCCGTCAGATCCTCGACCGGATCCGCGAGGTCCACCCGGAGGTCTCCATCGAGCCCGCGGACGCGCTGCGGCCCTCCCTGCCGGAACCGCGCCGCCTCGCCTTCCGCCGCGACTGGAACTGGGAGGGCCGGGAGAGCTCCGCGTACAAGGACGCCGGGGATCTCACCTTCCGGGGGGTGCGCCGGGTGGAGCTCGTGGGCAGGTTCGGCGAGCGCACCCGCTGCGACCTGCGCTACTTCGAAGTCGAACCCGGCGGTCACACGAGCCTCGAAAGACACCTGCACACGCACGTTGTGATCGGCGCCCGCGGGGAGGGTGTCCTCCTGCTGGGAGGCCGGCGGATGCCGCTCCGTCACCTCGATGTGGCCTGCGTCGGCCCGCTGGAGGCCCACCAGTTGCGCAACGAGACGACGGAACCGTTCGGCTTCTTCTGTGTCGTGGACCACGACCGCGACCGCCCGGTCCGGCTGGAGTAAACGGCAGCAGGAGCCAGGTCCCGGGTAGCGGGTGATATAACGCCGAGCCGCCCAACCTCACCTTAGGAGGCGTCATGGCGAACGGATCCGGCAGCACCCGCGAGTTCACGCTCCGGGCACTTCTCCTCGGCCTGTTCATGGCCGTCGTGCTGGGAGCGGCGAACGCCTATCTCGGCATCCGCGCCGGCCAGACGGTCGCGGCCACCTTCCCGGCCGCGGTTGTCTCGATGGTCGTCATCCGGGGACTCTTCGGGGGCAGTCTCCTCGAAGAGAACATCGCCCGCACCACGGCCTCGGTGGGAGAGGCGCTGGCCGCCGGGGCGATCTTCACGCTGCCGGCGTTCCTGATGGCGGGCGCCTGGGAGGAGTTCAACTACTGGGAGAGCACCCTGCTGATGCTCATCGGCGGTCTGCTCGGCATCCTGTTCGTCGTGATCCTGCGACGGAGCATGGTGACCGACCCCGAACTCCCGTTCCCCGAGTCGGTCGCCGCCGCCGAGATCCACCGCGCCGGCAAGGGCGCGAGCGGGGGAAGGCTGCTCTTCCAGATGATGGGCGCCGGCGCCCTGATCGAGGTGCTCAAGAACTCGAAGGGGATCCAGCTCTTCACCGACCGCATTTCCGGAGCCCTCGGTTACGGGTCCTTCCAGGGGTCGGTCGCCGTCGGCGGCCAGTCCTTCGGGGCGGCGGCCCAGCCCGGGGTACTGCCCTTCTCCACCCCGGCGGCTTCGCCCGCCTATCTCGGGGTGGGCTACATCATCGGCTTCCGGTTGTCGGCGCTCGTCTTCTCCGGCGGGGTCTTCGCCTGGTGGTTCATGATCCCGGCGGTCCTCTTTTTCAATCCGGAGTTCGCCGACGCGGGCAGGCTGGCGGCGGCCGGCGCCGACTGGACCGCGGTCAGCAGCGTGGTCTGGGCCGAACTCGTACGGCCCATCGCGGTGGGAGCGATGATCGCCGGCGCCGTCTGGACGCTGCTCCGGATGCGGAAGTCGCTCGGCGAGGGCCTCAAGCGGTCCATCGGGGAGTTGAAGACCGGGCACCCGGCCGGATCGGGCGAGGAAAAGGACCGCGACATCCCCTTCAGTTGGACGACGGCCGGCGTGGTCGCGCTGATCATTCCGACGTTCTTCCTCTACAACTACTACACGGGGCAGCCGCTGGGCGCCCTCGGCTCGGCGATCGTGATGATCGTGGCCGGGTTCTTCTTCTCGGCGGTGGCCGGCTATCTCGTCGGCGTGGTCGGGAGTTCCTCGAACCCGGTTTCCGGACTCACGATCTCGACGCTGCTGCTGGCGGCGCTGCTGATGACCTTCCTCGGGGTCACGGGAACGGAGGGCGTGACGGCGGTGCTGGGGGTGGCGGCCGTCGTCTGCTGCGCCTGCGCGGTCGCCGGGGACATGCTGCAGGACCTGAAAGTGGGTCAGATCCTCGGCGGAACGCCGTTCCGCATGGAGTGGGCGGAGATCATCGGCGTGGTCTTCGCGTCGATGTTCCTGGTCCTGCCGATGATGCTGCTCCACGAGGGGGACATCGCCGCGGGCGGCATCGGGATCGGCGGGGAAGAGCTTCCGGCGCCCCAGGCGGGCCTCATGGCGCTGCTGTCCCAAGGCATCGTGGGCGGCGATATGCGCTGGCCGCTCGTGGTCTTCGGGATCGCGCTGTGCCTCTTCCTGATCCTGATCCAGGCGCCCTCCCCGATGCTGATCGCGGTGGGGATGTACCTGCCGCTTCAGACCACCTTCGCGATCTTCGTCGGCGGCTTCTTCCGCTGGCTGAGCGACCGTCAGATGGCCAAGCTGCCGGCGGAACGCCGGACGCTCGGGGAAAGCGCGGGGACGCTCATCGCGTCCGGACTCATCGCCGGCGAGGCGCTGATGGGCGTCGGGCTGTCCGGGTTCGCGGTCGCGGAGCTCCAGTTGCCGATACTCGTGTCCGCGCCCTCCGGCATCCCGGGATTCCTGGTCTTCGTCGTGCTCGGGTGGTTCCTGATCCGGATCCCGCTCCGCCATGCGCGGGGCTAGGGCTGTGGCAGAGCCCGGGACCGCCGGCCAGTCCTCCCGGTGGGGGCCTTCAGACCGGCACTGCCAGCCGAAGGCTGGCGAAGCGCGCGACACGGTGCTGCCCGTGACGAGGAGTTGATACCAAGATGGCCGACATGACGTGGCACGCTGCGATTCGAAAAGCGCGGCCTTCCGGTCAGTGGGGGCCGCCGAGCCCCCCCGCGGCGCGCGCGGGGTCCTCCAGCATCCATTCGTAGGCCGGCTGCACGATCACCTCCGGCGGCGGGTCGAGCGGGAGTGGCTCGCCGGTCAGGGTGAGCAGCCGTCTGCGGGCGCGGGGAAACATCGCGCCCGCCTCGACGAGTCCCCGGATCTCCCGCTCGGCAACCGCCGGATCGAAGACCTCCGCGCTCACCTGGATGAGTTCCTCCGTTCCGTCAGGACTGCGCGCCAGGAAATCCACTTCCCTCCCCGCCGGAGTCCGTACGTAGGTCACCTCGACGCCTCTCCGTTCGAGTTCAGCGTGGACCGCGGTCTCCAGGGCGTGGCCCCGGTTGTCCCGCCCGACCCGTTCCCACGCGGCGATGAGGCCGGAGTCCACCGGATATGCCTTGCGGGGATTCACCATCCGCTGGCGTGCTGACGCGGATTCCATCCACACCAGGCGGATGAGGAAGCAGTCCGCCAGATGCGCCAGCAGTTCATGGACGGTGTCCTTCGAGACGGCAAGGCCCTCGGCCCGCATTCTCCGGTGGAACCTTTCCGCGCTGAAGAGCCCTGCCGGCGACCCGAGGAGCTGCCCGACCAACCAGCGGAGCGCCGTCGGATTCCGCACGCCATGGCGTTCGATGACATCGCGGAGCACCGCGATGTCCACATAGTCCCGCAACAACCGGACGCGGTTCTCGACATCGAGGCCCTGGGCTTCGGGAAAACCGCCGGCCGCGAGCCAGTTGCGGAAGAACCCCTCCAGCCTGGCGCGCGTCGCGCCGGCGAGGTGGGGCACCTCCGCGGGAACCGGCTCCCCGTGGTGGCGGAGCGCCTCCTCGAACGAGAACGGAAAGATGCGCACCTCCCAGCCGCGACCCCGGAGCGAAGTCGCGATCTCGCGCGAAAGGAGGGCGGCGGAGGAACCGGTCACGACGACTTCGGTTCCACCCGAATCCAGCAGCCGGCGGACGAAGGCCTCCCATCCGGGGACGTTCTGTATCTCGTCGAAGTGCCAGACCACGGGACCGCGCTCCCGGGCGTTCAGGAAACGGCGGGCGCGTTCGTCCTCCAGGAAGCCAAGGTCGCTACCGTCAAGGCCCCGGAGCCGTTCGTCCTCGAAGTTGATGTAGGGCACGTTCTCCGGGGACAGGCCGCCGACGAGACGCTCCCGCCGCAACTGATGGACGAAGGTGGTCTTTCCGGCGCGCCGCATCCCGACTACCGCCGTCGCCTTGCCCGCAAAGCGGACGAGGCCGGGAATGCGCCGCCGGGTCCCCGGATCGGCAGGGATTTCCGGTGACGCCGCAACGCTCTCGACCAAGGCTTCGCGCAGTCGTGGCGACGGGTGATCGGGAACCATTTATCTCCTTCGTATGAGGATGTTTGATTGTATCATTTATCCTCACAATAAGGAGATACATGGCTCGCCGGGTCACTCGACGGCGCAGGTCGGGTCGGTCCCGATACGGCTCCGGTTGCGGGCGACGAGGTCGTAGACCGCCTGGCCGATTCGGTCGAAGGCGGGAAAGAAGAACGCGATCATGCCGGCGATCGCAAGGCTGCGCGCCCACGCCGGCCCCCAGTGCAGGCTCAGGAGAACCCCGAGCATGACGAGGTGGATGACCGGGTTGTAGAGCAGCATCAGCTTGAAGGCCCGGAAGCCTTCCGCGATGCGTTCGCCGTCAACGACGATGTGCAAGCGCTTCGCGAGAGCGTCCCGGGAGATGCCGAAGCGGTCGCCCGCTCCACTCTGGAACGTGGTCCAACGAAAGGCGCCTTCGAAGTCGAGCGCCTCGAACCAGCGCTTCGTCTTCGCGCAGATGCCGCAGTCGCCGTCGTAGATGACTTCCGTCGTCGTCCGGGGCCAGCGGGCGAACGCGAAGTAGGCGGCTGGCGCCACGTACAGGAACAGCACGAAGGTGATCCCGGTGAAGAGGGTCATCGCCGCGTGAAACAGGATCCCGAGCCAGATCGCGAAGACCCACAGCCGCGGCCACGCGAAGCCGACGAAGATGCTGAGTTCGGTTGCGATCGTCGCCCAGCACATGAACTTCGACAGCGCCATCGGCGGCAGCAGCGCGGCGGCGCGCAGGTAGAGGTCGTGCTCGAGATTGACGGTCCAGTGGTCGAAGAACTGGCCGGATAGCCAGTCGGGATCGAGGATCTTGTTGAGTCCGGCGCCGAAGTAGATCATCGCGACCTGGATCCGCAGGAGCCAGACCGACCGCTCCGACGTGTAGAGGCCGATCAGGGTGAGGACCGCCCCCATGAAGAAGGTGTTGTTGGCCCAGTAGATCCTCGACGAGGCGATCCCCACGAGGATCGTCATGCCGACCACGAAGGAAGCGAGCCGCACTCCGCGGTTGAAGAGCAGAGCGGCGGAGCCGGCGAGGAACAGCCCCTGCAGCGCGGTCCGGAAAAGCTCGGGATCGCCGACCCGGTCGAACACGGACAGGAAGGGAAGAAACGGGTCCGGCAGCGTCGTCACGTGGCCCGTGGCCAGCATCGTGACCACGACGAGCTTCGCCGACAGCAGGAGCGGCACCGGGAGCGCCGTGCCCGTAAGCCGCAGCGGATTCCACGACGTTGTCATGGCGGCTTCTATCCGGGCGGCCAGGTCCAGGTCTCCTCCGGATGCCCGTTGACGGTGTAGGTGACGACGACCTCGGCGTCGTCGTCCTGTCCGTAGGTCTCCTCGTACTGCCGGACCTTGTCGAGCGCGTGCTGGATGGCCTGCCAGTTGCCGCCCTGCGCCGGCTGCCGGTAGCGCGCCTCGATCTCTTCGGGTCCGAGCTCGCGTCCGTCGATGACCACCGCGATCGAATAGAGGTTCTGCGAGTCCATGGGCGCCCAGCAGAAGTAGCGGGACGGGACGAAGCGCGCGTAGCCGATCATGACGACCTGGAAGGCGAGCAGCGCGATCGCGGCGAGCGTGCGGGTCATGGACCGAGCGTACCCGCTCGCGGCTTCCCGCTTTCCCACACCGCACTCACCGTCCAGCCGACGGCGACCTGGACCAGGAGCGACGCCGAGGCGACCCATTGGAAGCTCACCGGGTCGCCTCCGGTCTCGGGATCGAACCCGAAGATCGGTCCGGAGAACGCGACGAGCGCCGCCGCGATGATGCCCGCGACGGTCCCTACGGTCGCTCCGACGGCCCGCACCCGGGGAAGGAACAGCGCGAAGAGGAAGAGGCCGAAGATGGGTCCGGTCAGGAGGTTCGACGTCTTGGAGGTCACCTCGGTGATGTTGCCGGGGACGAGGTCCATGAGGAAGCTGCCGAGCACGATGAGTCCCCCGGCCGCCGCGGCGAGCCAGCGGGCCTGCCGGAGGTCCCGCGCGTCGTCGCGTCGGCGCTTCCGGAAGCGCCCCACGAAGTCCGTCAGCACCACCGCCGAAATCGAGTTCACGCCCGAGTCCACGCTGGACATGGCGGCGGCGAACATGGCGGCGACGACAAGTCCCGCGATACCCGCCGGGAGCCGGTTGGCGATGAAGAACGGGAACACGTGGTCCGCGTCGTCCCGCAGCGACATGCCCGCGCCGAGTTCCCCCGGGAAGGCCTCGAAGTAGCCGAGGAGCGCCACACCGACCAGCGCCAGCACGATCGTGACCACGGCGATGGCGGCCAACTGGGTCCCGTAGGCCCGGCGCGCCGCGCGCAGGTCGGTCGTCGCCATGAATCGCTGCACCGAGACCTGGTCGCCGCCGGCAGTGGCCGCGTACCAGACCATCGTGGAGACGACCGTCCCGAACGCGGTTACCCGCGTGGCCGGGTCGAAGCTGAACAGGGGCTGCGTGTCCCAGTTGGCTTGCCAGGTCGTCGGAAACCATCCGAAACCGCCGAGTTCCACGGTCACGATGCCCAGCACCAGGATGGCCCCGCCGAAGAGCAGTAGGGACTGGATGCAGTCGGTGACGACGACGGCCCGGAGCCCTCCCAGGGACGTGTAGATGACCGCCACGGTTGCGGTGAACAGGACGACGAGCGGCACCGCGGAGGGGCCGGCGCCAATCATCACCGTCAGCGCCACCGCCGCCGCGTAGACCACGAGCGACATCCAGGCGAGCCGCAGGACGATGAACATCGAAGCGCCCAGGAGCCGCGCCCCGGTTCCGAGGCGCACCTCGAGAAGCTCGTAGGCGCTCGTTACCCGGTGCCTCATGTAGACCGGCAGCAATCCGTAGGCGACGACGACATAGACGAGGGGAAGCCCCAGAAGCTGGACGAGCAGCACCGGCCCGCGCCCGAGCGTCTCTCCCGGCACCGACAGGTAGGACACCGTGCTCACGAGCGTCGCGAACAGCGAGACACCGACGGCGACGGGGTGGAGCCGGCCGCCGCCGATGAAGTACTCCTTCGTCGAGGACTGGCGCCGGCCGTAGTGCCAGCCGAGCCAGAGCGTGAGGCCCGCGTAGGCCGCGAGGACGAGCCAGTCGATGGCGGCCAAACCTTGGTTCATCGGTGGGGTGGCGTATAACACACCGCCGAAGGGAGACCCGAACCATGACGCCGGCGGACGCCAAGAGCACCATCTGTGGACCGTTGATTCCGGTCATCACGAACTACGCGGACGACCTCAGCGTCGATCACGACGCCATCCGGGAGAACGTCAACTACGTCGTGGACCGCGGCGTCCGCACCGGGAGCGGGGTGCTCCTGGCCGCTGGCGCCGGGGGCGACTTCCCGATGCTGACGCTCGATGAACGGAAGGCGGTGAGCGAGACCATCGTGCGGGCCGCGGATGGCCGCACGCCCGTGCTCGTCGGGGCCCAGGACACGAACCCCGCGGTGTCCGTCGAGCTCGCGCGCTTCGCCGAGGACATCGGCGCCTGGGGCATCCAGCTCGCGCCGGGCTACTACTACGAGTCGTCTCCCGAAGACTGCTACCGGCTGTTCGAGACGGTGCATGAAGCCACCAGCACGCTGGGGATCATGGTCTACAACACGCACTGGGAGGCCTACGACATGTCGCTCGACGACGTCGAGCGGCTCGCCGAGCTGCCGCGCTGCCTTGCCCTCAAATGGTCGACCGCGCGCGGCACCCTGGACTACCAGCGCGGGGTCGTGCGCTTCCGGGACCGCTTGGCCGTCATCGACAACCACGGTCTCCAGGGCTTGACCCACATGCTCGGCGGGCGGGGATACATCACCCACCTGTGTACCGTCTGGCCCGAGCATGACCTCGAGGTCTTTCGGTTGATGGAAGCGGGCGAGTACGCCCGGGCGCAGGAGCTGTTGAGCACGGTCAACTGGCCGTGGTACGACTTCCGGGTGCGGATGTGGCGCCGCACCGGGGCGGAGAGCCCCGTCGTCAACGCGGCGCTCGAGCTGACCGGGCGTAAAGGCGGCCCGAGCCGGCTTCCCACCCGCCGCCTCGACGAGGCCGAGCGCGAGGAGTTGAGGAGCGTCCTGACTGCCATCGGGGTCCCCGGCGTTCGGTAGGACCCCAGACGCCGGCCTGCGGCCGGCGCACCCTGCCCCGGGCCGACGGTCAGGCGTCCCGGGAGGCTTTTTCGCGCCGGCGTTCCCTAACGCACGGCGTGGCGGGCGACGACCGTGGCGACCGCTTCCGTGAGGCGCTTGGCGTAGGCGATCTCAAGGAACTCGTTCGGTCCGTGGGCGTTCGAGTTCGGGCCGAGCACGCCGGTGATGACGAACTGCGCCTCGGGGAACTGCTCGCCGAGCATGCCCATGAAGGGGATCGAGCCGCCCTCGCCCATGTACATGGCGGGTTTCCCGTAGGCGCCCATCGAGGCGTCGCGGAGGGCGTCGCCGAGCCAGGGCGCGAGCGCGGGAGCGGACCAGCCCTGCGCGGGCTCGTGGAAGTGCAGGGTGACCTTCGCGCCGTAGGGCGGGTCGGGTTCCACGGCTTCCCGGATCGCGTTCTGGGCGGCGACGGGGTCCACCGTGGGCGGAAGCCGGAACGAGAGATTCAGGGTGACCTGCGGCAGGAGGACGTTTCCGGCCTTCTCCAGCGAAGGCAATCCGCCTTGTCCGGTCACCGCCAGGTTCGGGCGCCAGGTGCGGTTCAGGATCAGCTCACCGGTCGGGACGCCCGGCCGGCCGGTATCGCCCGCCCAGGGAAACCGGCTGAAAGTGTCCGAACCCAGCGTCTCGGCGGCCGCTTCCGCCTGCGCAACCCGCTCGGCGGGGATCTCGGCGTGGAGCGCCTCGGGAATGATGCGGTCCGTCTCCGGGTCCTCGAGCCGGTCGAGCAGCTTGCGCAGGATCAGGAAGGGCGGCGGGACGACCCCGCCGGCGTCGCCCGAGTGGACGCCCTCGGTGAGCACCTCGGCCTGCAGGGTGCCGCCCACCATCCCGCGGAGTGACGTCGTGGACCAGAGCTGGTCGTAGTTGCCGGCGCCCGAGTCGAGGCAGATCACCAAGTCGGGGCTGCCGATGACGTCGGCGAAGGACTCCATGTAGGCGGGCAGGTCCGGCGAACCGCTCTCCTCGGAGAACTCGACCAGCAGGACCACGCGCGCCCGCTTCTTCCCTTCGCGGCGCACCGCCTCGAGCGCGGCGAGCGCGCAGTAGAGCGCGTAGCCGTCGTCCGCCCCGCCCCGGCCATAGAGCTTGTCGCCCTCGCGGACCGGGCTCCAGGGGCCGAGCCCGTCCCGCCAGCCGACCATCTCGGGCTGCTTGTCGAGGTGGCCGTACATCAGGATCGTACCGTCCGCCTCGCCCGGGCAGTCGAGGAGCAGCAGCGGCGTCCTTCCCGGGATCCGCCCCACGTGGAGCGTCGCGTCGTCCGGGGCGTGCTTCTCCATGAACGCCTTGCCCATCTGGAGCGCGTCCTCCATGTGCCCGTGCGCCTCCCAGTCCGGGTCGAACAGCACCGAGACGTTCGGGACGGCGACGTACTCGGTGAGGGAGGGGAGGATCTCGTCCTCCCAGAAACGGTCCAGGAACTCGCGGGTATCGGTCATGGCCGGCGATTGTAGGACGCGCTCGGAGCGCCGGCCTCCGGCCGGCATCGCGGCCGCAGGCCGCGAAACTTGTGCCGCCGTGTTTCGGCATGGTGCAACGCGATCCCGTTAGACGTGACGCCACAAGGCAGCGTGAGGATTGGGAGTTTCGCCCGCTGCGCGGGCGATGCCGGCCGGAGGCCGGCGCTCCGAATGGCGTCCGGTAGAGTGGCTTGCCTCCGGATGCCATGAACGGCTTCACCGACCGCCTCTGGCGAACGCTCGAGACTGGCGCGGCGCTCGCCCTCGGGCTCATGGCGGCGCTCGTGATCTACCAGGTGGGGGCCCGCTACCTGTTCGGCAGCCCCCCGAGCTGGACCGAGGAACTCGCGCGCTTCCTGCAGGTCTGGCTCGTCCTGCTCGCGTCCCCGATCTGCGTGCGGCGCGGGATGCACCTCGCAGTGGACTACGTGACGCCCCGCCTGCCGCCGGCGGCGGCGCTGGCCCTCCGCACCGGGGTGCTCCTGATCTCCGCGTTCTTCTGCCTCGGCCTCGCCTTCTACGGCGCCCGCCTCCTGGCGGTCGCGGGCTTCCAGACCTCCCCGGCCCTCGGGATCTCGATGATCTGGCCCTATCTGGCGGTCCCGGTCAGCGGGGTCCTCATGGCGCTGGCGGCGGGAGTCCTGATCGTTTCCGGACTCCGCCGGGGGACCGCGCAGGAGGACGACGAGCCGTGATCCCGGCGCTCCTCATCACCCTCGCCCTGCTGCTCCTGCTCGGGGTGCCCGTCGCGTTCGCGATCGGGCTGAGCGGCATGGCGGCGCTCGTCGCCGACGGCCAGATCCCCTTCGAGATCATCCCGCAGCGCGCCTTTGCGGCGCTCAATTCCTGGGCGCTCATGGCGGTGCCGCTCTTCATCTTCGCCGGGGAGCTCATGAACGCCTGCGGGATCTCCCGACGGACGGTCGAGGTGGTGGGACGGCTTCGGGGTGGGCTCCCCATCGTGTCGGTGGTCTCGTCCATGTTCTTCGCGAGCATCTCGGGCAGTTCCAGCGCCAGCACCGCGGCGGTGGGCTCCATGATGATCCCGGCGATGCGGGAACGCGGCTATCCCACCGGTTTCGCCACCGCGCTCCAGGCGGCGGGCGGCGCCATCGGGCCGATCATCCCGCCGAGCATCATCATGATCGTCATGGGCTACGTGACGGAGACCTCCATCGCGGCGCTCTTCGTGGGCGGCATCGTGCCGGGGTTCCTCATGGCGACGGCGCTCATCGGCATCAACATTCGGCGGTCGCGCCGCTACGAGGCGGCGTTCGCCGCGTCCGGACACGCGCCGCCCGCGCCGGACGGCTCCCTCGGCCGGGCGATCCTGGGGGCGCTCCCGGCGCTCGGGATGCCGGTCGTCGTGCTCGGCGGCATCCTGGCCGGGATCTTCACCGCCACCGAGGCCGCCGGGGTGGCGGTCGCCTACGGCCTGGCGGTGGGTTTCTTCATCTACCGCGAACTCCGTCTCCGGGACCTGCGTCCGCTCCTCGTGAGCGCAGCGCTCCGCTCCTGCGTCGTGCTCTTCGTCGCCACCAGCGCCTTCCTGCTCGCCTGGATCATCGCGGTGGGCCGGGTGCCCGATCAGGTGGGAGGACAGGTGGAAGCCCTGGCCGGCGGCCAGCTCTCCTTCCTGATCGTCTGCAACATCATCCTCATCGTCGTGGGCATGTTCATGGAGAGCATCTCGGCCATCATCGTGATCATGCCCATCCTGTTTCCGCTGGCGCTCCAGCTCGGGATCGATCCGATCCACTTCGGGGTGCTGGCTTCGGTGAACCTCTGCATCGGCATGGTGACGCCGCCCTACGGCGCGACCCTGTTCGTCGCCTGCACCATCGCGAAGCGGAGCATCAGCGACATCGCGGGGTGGACGGTGCGTCCGGTGCTGGCCATGGTGGCGGTGCTGGTGCTGATGACCGTCTTCCCGTCCGCGGTGACGGTCCTGCCGCGCTGGCTGGGGATGATGTGACGTTGCGCCCGCTCCTCGCCGTCGTCGCCGCTGTTGCTCTCGTCGCCGGGTGCGCGCCGCCGGAAGAGCGCCGGATCACGATCAAGGCCAGCACCAGCACCGCCGCGAACGAACCGGCGGTGAAGGGACTCGAGGTCTTTGCGCGAGAGATCGACGCGGCGACCGGCGGCCGCATCGCGGTTGAGATCTACCCGAACAACGCCCTCGGGAACGAGCGGGACGTCATCGAGCTGACGATCATCGGAGCGGTCGAACTGACGACCCCCTCGAACGCGCCGCTCGCCACCTTCGTGCCCGAGATGCTGGTCTTCGACCTGCCCTACCTCTTCCGGGACCGTCCCCACATGTACGAGGTGCTCGACAGCCCCATCGGGCGGCGTTTCGAGGCGCCGCTCGCGGAGCGGGGACTGGTGCTGCTCGGCTACTTCGAGGCCGGTCTCCGCCACGTGATGACGCGGGACCGGCCGGTCGAAAGGACGGAGGACCTGGCCGGACTCAAGATCCGGACCATGGAGAACCCGCTCCACCTGCGGGCCTTCGAGGCCTTCGGCGCCAACCCGCTGCCCATGGCCTACGGGGAGGTCTATACGGCGCTCGAACAGGGGGTGATCGACGGCGCCGAGGCCGCCCGCTCGAACTACCTTTCGAAGCGCTTCTTCGAGGTGGCCCCCAACTGGTCCGAGATCGGCTGGATGTACCTGGTGCAGCCGCTGGTGATGAGCGAGCGTTTCTTCTCGTCGCTGTCGCCGGAGGATCAGGCAGTGGTGCGTGCCGCGGCCCGGAAGGCGGTGGACGCCGAGCGCGAGGAGTACCAGCGGCAGGATGCGGAGGCGCTCACCACCCTCGAAGCCGCGGGGGTGCGGTTCACCCATCCGGAAACGGGCGTTCTCCTGGGGTTGGCGCGGGAGGTATGGCGGAACGCGGGGGACGACGTGGACCTGACGCTGGTCGAGGCCATCACCGGTCACGGCATCGAAGCGCGCTAGCTCATGGACCCCCGCCGCGCGCTGGAACTGGCGGAGGGTGCGCGGGGAGAACTGCTCGCGCTTCTGAAGGACCTGATCGCGGCGCCGAGTCCGTACGGCGCGTCCGGCAGGGAGGCCCAGGAACGGCTTGGCGCCTACCTGAAGCGGAACGGGTTTGCGGTTGAGACGACGGAGGACTCGTGGGAGCCGCTTCGCGACCATCCCGAGTTCAGTCCGCCGCCGCCGGAGATCGAGTCTCCCGTGAACCTGGTCGCGACGCCTCCCGGCGCGCCACCCCTCACGTTCTTCGCGCATGTGGACACCGAGGCGCCGTCGGCCGGCTGGACTTCGCCACCCACGGAAGTCACGGTGCGCGACGGTCGCCTCTACGGTCTGGGAGCCGCGGACGACAAGGGCGGCCTCGCCGCGGCTGCGGTAGCGGGGGCACTACTCGCGCGGGATTCCGGGAAAGCGCCTCGCGTGGCGAGCGTCCACGGCAAGGGGGGCGGGGCGCGGGGGACCCTCCCGGTCGTTGCCCGGATGGCGGCGGGAGATTCCATCTACGTACATCCGCCCGAGAACGGCGCGGGTCTCGGCGTGCTCAAGAGCGCGAGCCGGGGAGTCGTGGACCTGCATCTCCGGGTCATCGGCTGGTCCGGGCGGCCGCGGGAGATCGGGACTCCGGAGAGCGCACCGTTCGCGGAAGGCGGCGACGCGCTCGAGGCGTGCCTCCGCTGGATTGAGCGCGTGCGCCCGGGCGAGCTCTCCGACTGCGAGATCAACCTCGGACGACTAGTCGCTGGTGATGCCGCCGGGCTGACACCGGTTCGGTGCGAAGCCGAGGTCCGGGTCCTCTTCCGCGGGAAGAAGACAGTGCACGGGGTGCTGGAGGCCTTCCGCCGCGCTGCGGCGGATCAGCCGGCACAGGGTCCCGGCCGATGTTTCGGATTCGAGGTGACGGCCCCCGGGCTTCGCGCGAACCCCGCCGAGACCGTCTGGAACGACGCCCTTGCCGTCGAACTGCGGTCCGCGGTCGCCGGGATCACGGGCTGCCAACCGGTCCCCTACGCCGACCACCTGGCGAGCGACATCCGCTTCCCGATCCGGCTCCGGGGAGCGGCAGCGCTGGGAATCGGGTCGCTGGGCGGCAACTTCTACGGCCCCGACGAGTGGGTGGACCTCGACGACCTGGTGCGCCTGGTGGCGGTGCTGGTGCTCTTCGGCGCGCGCCGCGCCGACTCCTAATCCTGGCGCGTCGCGACGAGGAAGAGACGCGGGAACGGATAGACCGTCGAGCCGTCCGCACGGCGCGGATATGCGGCCCTCAGCCTTTCCCGGTACATCTCCAGGAAACGCTCGAGGTCGGCGCCGGCCAGCCCGTTCAGGACGGGCCGCAGCCCGGTTGCCCGGACCCATGCGAGGACGGCGTCCTCGCCTTCGAGCCGGTGGAGGTATTCGGTCTCCCAGATGTCCACCTCCGAGGCCCTGGGCGCGAGCAGGTCGTAGTAGGCATCGGAATCGAGCACCCAGTCGCGTCCGGCAGCCGCCGCCACCGCTTTGTCCCCGAGCCGCGAGCCGCCGGCCCCACCGTTCGCCAGGGTCTCGCACATCAGCGTGTGGGACGGCTGGGCGTGACTGAGCGGCATCTGCACCGCGAGGCAGCCACCCGGAGCGAGATAGTCCAGCAGCCGCGGAAACAGCGCTTGGTGATCCTCGAGCCAATGGAGAGCGGCGTTCGAGAAGATGAGGTCCGGCGCCCGTTCCGGCTGCCACTCCCTGATGTCGCCCCGGACCCACTCAATCCGGCCCTGTTCCGCGCGAGCCCTCGCGAGCATCCTTGGGGAACGGTCGAGCCCCACCACTCGGGCGCCGGGGAACCGGTCCGCGACGATCCGCGTGATCGTCCCCGCGCCGCAGCCGAGGTCGTAGACGAGCGACGCGCGGGTGATGGAAACCCGGTCCAGGAGCTCGAGCGCCGGCCGGAGGCGAAAGTCGCGGAACCTGTCGTACTGGGCCGGGTCCCAATCGCCGCCGGCGGCCTGGGGCCGGCCTGCCCCGGGCATCAGCTCGGGGGAGCGGCCAGCACCACGTAGAGCGCGCCGCTGCCACCGTCCTCCCGGCGCGCCTCGCCCCACGCGGCCACCAGTTCCGGCTTCCAGTCCGCGAGCCACTCGGGCACGCGCCGCGCCAGCACCGGCTGGCCGCCTTCGGAGCTGTAGCCCTTGCCGTGGATTACGCTGACGAAACGGTCTCCCCGGATCTGCCGGGCGCGGAGGAAGTTCTCGAGAAGCCGGCGCGCCTCCTCCCGGGTCTTCTGGCGCAGCGAGACGGCGCAGTCGTCCCGCACCCGGCGTTTGCCGTTCTGGAGGTCCCGGAGGAGCGCGTGCGGCGACGGCAACGCGAAGTGCACCGGCACGTCCCGGACGGCGGCCACGAGTTCCGGGGGTGTTTCCGCGATGGCCTCGGCGAACTCGGCCTGCTCTCGTTCCGTCGCGCCCTCCACCTCGGGGAACTCCAGGCGAGGCGGCTTGCGTTTTCTCGACGGGTCAGGCACGCATAGACTCCGAAACGGCGACCGGCTCGGTCCGAGGGAGGGTATCGCCATGAGGAAGTGGAGGAACGAGGGGTTCTTGGGCGCCGGGTGCGCCGTGCTTCTCCTGCTGGCGCTCGCCGGCTGCACGATGCAGGCCGGGGACCCGGATTCACTCGGGTCCGGCGGCGCCGGCTACGGCATCCCGGACTCGAAGGAGCGGTTCGAGACCCAGCGGAATGCCATCGCGGAGAAGCTCCAGACCGCGCTGCTCCCCGCGATGCGCAACCACGGGATCGACATGTGGATCGTCATGGACCGGGAAAACAACGAGGAGCCGCTCCACGTCGAACTCGGGGGCGGGTTCGCGGGGGTGCGCGGCGCGTTCATCTTCCACGACAACGGCTCGGACACCGTGGAGAAGCTCTACTACAGTTCGCACGAACAGCCCGCCAACTCGGTCATCAGCCAGATCTACGACGAGACCATCTACTACGGCTATTACCCGGAGGGGCTGACGCCGCACCTCCGTAAGGCCGTCGAGGACCGGGACCCGCAGCGGATCGGGGTCAACACCTCGCACACGCTCCCCGAGGCAGACGGGCTGACGGTGGGCCTCCGGAACTACCTGGTGGACACCATCGGCCCCGAATACGCGAGCCGCCTCGTCTCCGCCGAGTTGCTGGTCCGTGATTTCCGGCTGCAGCGGACGCCAGCGGAAACGGCGATTTACACAGGGCTCCTGGAGTGGACCGCCCGCTGGATGGAGGAGGCGCTCGCTGCGGAGAACATCACCATCGGGGTCACCACCGCGGAGGACGTCAACTGGTGGCTGCGGGACCGGGCGCTCGAGCTGGGGCTTACCGGCGGGGGCACCGTGCGGATCGTCCGGGAGGGGGACCTGCTTCCGATCCACGATCCCGACATCCCGATCGAGCGCGGCGACATCGTCGGGATCGACGGCGGTTTGCGCTACCTCCAGTACGCGACCGACATCAAGCGCACGGCCTACATCCTGAGGCCCGGCGAGGCGGAGATGCCGGAGAGCCTCCAGGAGATCTGGCGCACCACTCACGAGATCGGCGACTACTACGCGAGCCGGATGGTGCCGGGCGCCGTCGGTTCCGAGACCTGGTCCGCGATCAACGCCGAGATGGCGAGCCGCGGCTACCGGGCCGTCGGCCCCGACGCCGGCGGCGACGCGGTCACCACCACCGAGCCGGAGGTCGGAATCTACGGCCACTCGGTGGGCAACGTGGCGCACGACATCGGGGCCCGCATCGCGGACGACATCCCGTTCGCCTACGGAGACCGGGTGGGGTTCGCGCTCCAGGCGAGCGAGTGGGTCTCGATCGAGTTCCACGTGAGCATCCCGGTGCCGGAATGGGACGGCAAGACCTGGTACGCACGCTTCGAGGAGACCGCCCAGATCACCGAGGATGGAGTGAAATGGCTGATTCCCACCCAGAAGGAGTTGTTCCTCATCGAGCCGGGGAACTGACCCTGTTCCGGGACCGGTTGCAATGACGGCCGGCAACCCGCCGAAGCTGCGCGCGCTGACCTTCGACGTCTTCGGTACCGTGGTGGACTGGCGCTCCACGGTGATCCGGGAAGGCGAGGCTCTGGGCCGCGCCAAGGGCCTGCAGGTCGATTGGGCCGCCTTCGCGGAGGCGTGGCGGGACGGCTACCGTCCGGCCATGGACCGCGTGCGGCAGGGAGAGCTTCCCTGGAAGACCATGGACGAGCTGCACCGGATGAACCTGGACGACGTGCTGGAGCGGTTCGGGGTCGAGGGCCTCGGCGAATCCGACATGGAAGAGTTCAACCGCGTCTGGCACCGGCTGGAGCCGTGGCCGGACGCGGTCCCGGGGCTTACGAGACTGAAAGCGAAGTTCACGGTGGCCACGTTGTCGAACGGGAACGTGGGACTGCTGGTGAACATGGCCAAGCGCGCCGGGCTCCCCTGGGACGTCGTGCTCTCCTCGGAGATCGTCGGACACTACAAGCCGGACCGGGAGGTCTACCTGAAGGCGGCCGACCTTCTCGGGCTGTCACCGGGCGAGGTCATGATGGTCGCGGCGCACAAGTACGACCTCAGGGCGGCGGCTGAAGCGGGCTTGCGCACGGGCTTCGTGCCCCGGCCGGACGAGTGGCCGAACCGCCGGATTGGTCTGTCGTACGAGGACGCCTTCGACGTCAACGCCAGCGATTTCCTGGACTTGGCCGCGCAGCTCGGGGCCTAAGAGGCCGGCGATTGGTATGGCGTAGCCACCAGGGACGGTTTCGCGCTCCCGCGCGATGCCGGCCGGAGGCCGGCGCTCCGAACCGGCGGTGCTATCGGGAGTGGATGAGCAGTAGCTCCGTCTGGAACGGAATGAATCCCTCGAGTCCCTCGCTCCCCACCACCGCGATCTCCTCGTAGCGGGCCGACCACTTCTTCCCGTTCCATTCCGGGATGGGCACGCCGACGTGGAACTCCATGGCGACGAACTCGCCCTCCACGAGCGGAAAGCGCACCCGGTCCCCGTAGGCGAACGGCAGGTCGGGGGCGACCCGGGCGCCGATGTCGTGCAGATCGTTCCCGATCGAGTGTCCGTAGAGCGCGATCTCGTGTTCGGGACCGACGTTCCCCACGCTCGGGTCCGTCCGGGTGTCCCGGACGTAGCCGTCGCGCTCCGCCTCCGCCATGATGGCCTCGTAGATCTCGTGCCCGATGGCGCCCGGGACCATCTTGCTCGCGTAGAGGCGCGAGGTCTGGACCGCCTCCGCCCAGGCGTTCCGGATGCTCTCGGGCGGCTCGGTCTCCCCGGGGCCCAGCACGTAGGCGGTCCGCTTCATGTCGCTCTCGAACTGGAGGTAGAAGAGCCCGGCGTCCACCGCCACGATGTCTCCGGGCTGGATGGGGATGTCGGGGGCGTGGCGCGGCAGCAGGTCGCCCTCCCGGACCACCCGGACGGTCTGGAAGCTGCCCATCCCGAGCGCCAGCGCCTGGTCCTCGAACCAGCCGGCTATCTCGAGCGCGGTGGTCTCGCCGGGAATGACGTGCGGCCCGGTCAACCCCTCAACCTCCCAGCGGGCGGTCCATTCGGTGAGCTGGCGGAAGAGTTCCCGCTCGAGCGGCGTCCGCAGGTTTCGGAAGTCCCGAATCAGGAGTTCCGCGGACACGAGGCGGTCCGCATACGGGCTGCCGATCGCCTCCACCAGCACGTCGCGGAAAGCGACCGTGAGCCCGTCGGCCTCCGGTAGCGTCCTCGACGTGTTGATCCCGATGCGCTGCGGGTCCCGGCGGTGCACGGCTTCCCGGAGGTGGGGCGTGATCCCCTCCGCGCTGTAGCCGTAGTAGACCTTCTCGTCGTAGACCTGCTCGATCACCGTGTCCTTCGGCTGGACGTGGGAGCCGAGATAGATCTTCTCGGGCTCCGTGCCTCCGGAGTCGAAGAAGATGTAGGCGGAGCGCACCCCCGCGAAGCCGCCGCCGATCTCCTCGTGCAGCGGGTCCGGGTGGTTCTCCCGGTCGAGCACGATCCACATGTCGATCCCGTGGGTCCGCATCGCCGGGAGCAGCGCGGTGCGCAGTTTCTCCTCGACGATCTCGGTCTTGATCCGGCCCCGTTCGAGAGCTCCGGGGACGCCGTAGCCGGAATCGTCCACCGAGTCCGGCGGCGGGGATGGCGCCGGTGTGCAACCGGCCAGCAGGCCGATGAGAAGAACGGAAGTCACACGCATGGAATCCACCTCGGACGGAGAGCGCCGGGGCGGCGCGCTGATGCTCCGCCCCGGCTGATGATTTCAGACGATCAGAAACGCAGCTTCGCGCCGATCCGGAAGATCCGCGGCGGCACAAACGCCAGCACGCGCCCGAAGGCGCCACCCGAGAGGCTCTGGGTGTTCGTGATCGTGTTGATGTTCAATGCGTTGAACACGTCGAACTGGAGGGACAGCGCGCCCATGTCGCCGAGCCCCAGATCGTAGGCGGCCCGCAGGTCCAGCACGTTGGCGGCGTCCCAGTTCTCGCCGTTCCGCTCGCCGGCGAAGGCCCGCACGTTGCCCTGGTTCAGCCGGCGGCCGAGGGCGGCCTGCGCGTTGACCGTCCGGGTGAAGTTGTTGCCGCTGATGTACTGGTAGAACCCGCTCAGCGTCAGCCCGAAGTCGGCCTGGTAGGTTCCGAGCACCTTCATCAGCACCGGCGTCGAGTTCGCGACCCGGGTGCCGTCCACGAGTTCCGGATTGTTGAGGGGAAACTGCGGCTGGCCGCCCAGGCGCCCCCGGTCGTCGGGCACCGCGCGGTCCACGTTGTCGAATGAGCCGGGACCGTAGTTCTCCGACTGCTCGCCGATGGTGATCGACCCCATGAACTGCCAGTTGGAGGCGAGCCGCCGGTGCAGGTTGAACTCGAAGCCGCGGTACTCGTGCTCGAACCCGGCGCGGGTGGTGAGGAAGTTGGGCGAGAGGCCGGTCTTCGCGGCGTCGAGTTCGTAGAAGGTGATCCCGCCCCCGTCGTCGCCGGTCCCGAGCGCGCCGTCCGGTCCCGGGTCGGTGCCGGTCACCGCGGTGTAGTCGGCCGCCGAGATGCCGGTGTTCGTGATCTGGGTGATGTCCCGGTCCCGCCGCCACATGATGGTGGCGCTCGCCGAGACGTTCGCCGCCACTTCGCGGGTCAGTCCCACCGTGAACTCGTCCGTGTAGGTCGGATCGAGGTTCCCGTCGATCGTCACCGGGTTCGCGCCGGCGTCGAACACGCTGAGCACCGCGCCGGCCTCGTCGATCGTGAAGTTCCGGTCGCCGTTCAGGTCGTTCCAGACATGCTTCCGGTTCCGGTCACCGGCCACGCTGGCCAACTGCACCCGGTCGAGCCAGAGCACCCAGTAGTAGCGCCCGTAACTCGCCTTGAAGAGCGTGCGCGCGTCGCCGGTCAGGTCGAAGACCATCCCGAGGCGGGGCGAAATCGTGTTCCAGACGATGAGGTTCCCGGTGCCCTCCTGCGAGACGGGATCCAGGTAAGCGCTGGCGGGCGCCGTGACCTGGTCGAGGGAGTTCGCCTGCCAGTCCCAGCGAGCCCCGAGGTTGAGGCGCAACTGGTTGTTGACCGCCCACGAGTCCTGGAGGAAGGCGGACCGCTGCGGCCCGGTCGCCGCAACCGCTCCGGACGCCCAGAGGATGACTTCCGACGGCTCGCCCTCGAAGAAATGGAGGCGGTGGTCGGCCGGATAGGTGTTCCGCGCCACCCCGCCGCCCTGGTTGCCGAAGGCCCGGATCTGGCCGATCTCGAAGCCGGCCTTGAAGTCGTGGTCTCCACCCCAGTCGGTGCGGTACCAGGACACGGTGGTGGCCACGTTCCGGAGGTTCTTGTGAACGCCCAGCTCAAGGGGTGGCGCGTCCGACCACTGGCCGGTGGCCAGGTCGAGCCGCGCCGGGGTGTTCTCGACGTCCACTTCGGGCTGGGCCCTCAGTTCGAAGCCCTGGTCCATGACGTTCGCCTTGAAGGCGACCAGCACGTTGGGCGTCGGCGTCCAATCGTCGCGGAAGGTGAAGAGCCGCGCGATGGGTGCTCCCTGCTGGTTCCAGGTGGTCGGCAGCGGCCGCAGCGAACTCAGCGAGCGGTTGAACCGCTTCTTCTGGGCCATGTTGAAATACATGGAGAAGTTGTGGTTCTGGTTGATCGCCCAGTTGACCTTGGCCGAGGGGTACCAGAGCACCGTCTCGTCGATGGGGAAGCTGCCGTCCGGATTCTGGGTGCCGGTCACGAACTTCTGGACGACCTGGTGGCGATGGCCGGCCCACCACCAGAGCTTGTCTTCGATCAGCGGGCCGCCGACTTCGAAGCCCAGATCGAGATACTGGTTCAGGTTGCTGGCCCGGTCCACGCCGAGGCCCATGAGGTGGCTGTCCACGTTGTCGGACTGCATTCCCTCGTTCCCGAAGTAGAGGCTGGTGGTCCCGCTGAAGTTGTTCGAACCGGACTTCGGCACGATGTTCATCACCATGCCCGGGGTTTGCACCTCGGCGCTGTGGGAGCTGACCTCGATCTGCATCTCCTCGAACGAGTCCACGTCGAAATAGAACTGCGAGCCGCCGTTCGACTGGTTGTCGGTGACGTTCGCGCCGTTCAGGACGTAGATGTTCTGGCCCGGGAACACGCCGTGGCCCCGGAAGGCGAGCTGGTTCCCGGTCTCGGTTCCTCCGACGTTGATCCGGTTCGTGGTCACGCCGGGGACCTGGGAGACCATGGCCCACGGGTCGCGCGCGTTCGGGACGTTCTCCATCACCTCCTCGGTGAAGTTGAAGGCCACGTCGGTGGCCTGCGTCTCGATGACGGGCGCCTCCCCGGTGACCGTGACGGTCTCCTCGAGGGCCGCGACGCTCAGTTCGGCATTGAGGGTGAAGGTGGTGTCCGTGGAGATGCGGACGCCCTCATAGACCTGCTCGCCGAACCCGCTGAGCGCAAAGGAGACCTGGTACACGCCGGGCGGAATGTTCGCGAGGCGGTAGTTCCCGTTTCCGGCGGTCACCGCGCTCCGAGACCCGCCGAGGATGTTCTCCCCGGAGATCGTCACCGTGGCGCCGGGAAGCACGCCGGCCGAGGCGTCGGTGACCCGGCCCTGCAGGGCGCCCGTGATCTCCTGGGCGGCGAGCGGCAAGGAAAGGAGCAAGGCTCCGAGCAAGAGAAGAAGACGTTGCATGGGAACCTCCCGCAAGGTTCTGAATCACGGGCGCCAGAAAATCCGACTCCTCCGGTCGGATATATCAGATCGGCGGGACGGGCTTCAAATGTAGGAACCGTTAGTCTCTGCCCCGCAAGCGAAGGGGTGCGGCGTGCAGAAGGTTCTGGGATTCGGCGGATTCTTCTTTCGGGCGAAGGACCCGGAAGCACTGGCAGGCTGGTATCAGGAACACCTGGGCATCAATCGCGCTCCGACGGACATGGAGATGGCGCCCTGGGTGACCGAATCCGGGGTCACGGTCTTCGCGCCCTTCGACGCTGATTCGGACTATTTCGCCGCCGACAAGACGTTCATGCTGAATTTCCGCGTGGCCGATCTGGATGCGATGACCGCAAAGCTGAAGTCAGCGGGTATTGAGGTCAGCCACGAAAGCGAGATGGAGGGCATCGGCCGTTTCGCCCGGATCCACGACCCCGAGGGCAACGCGATCGAGCTTTGGGAACCCGCGCCCTGAGTCCTGATCGCGATCCGCCGGCGCGGTAGTCCGGGTTCCCAAAGCTCGGATCAGGCAGCCACCAGCTCGCTACCCGGGTCGCGGCAGGGCTGCCTGGAGCCGTAGGAGGAAGTCCGCGTTCGGCGGCGAACCGAGCCGCTCGGCAGCGGCGACGTGTTCCCAGGCGGCCTCGAACTCACCCTCCGCCGCCAGCACGATCGCGAGGTCGCGGTGCACCGGGCCGTCCTGCGGATCGCGGGACAGCACCGCGCGGTAGTGCCGGATGGCGGCGACGTTGTCTCCCCGGTAGGCGAAGAGCCCGCCCAGGGTGCGGTTGGCGTCCGGGTCGGCCGGATCGTGATCCAGCGCGCGGAGGAGTTGATCCATCGCCTCGTCCCGCCGGCCGAGCATGAGGAGCGCGCTGCCCAGGTTCACCCGCGCGACGACGTGCTCCGGGCGCGCTTCGAGCGCCTCCCGATAGCGTTCGGCGGCTTCCCCGAAGCGCCGGGTGCGCGCGTAGAGGTTCCCGAAGTTGTAGAGGATGTCGGCGTCGCCGGGGCGGAGGTCCAGCAGGTGGCCGTAGAGCGCCTCGGCCGCCTCGAAGTCTCCGGCCGCTTCGGCGCGCAGCGCCCGCTGCTGGGTGCCGCGCGCCGACACCGCCTCGTCCCAGACCTCGGTGAGGAGGGGGTCTTCCGCCGGGACCAGGTCGGGTAGCTCGCGGGCCGCTCCGGCCGCCCGGCGGGCGGCTTCCGCGTCGTTCTGCTGCGCGTAGAGCCGGGCGAGTTCGGCGCGGACCGGCCCCGCCCGCGGTGCGAGCGTGGCGGCTCGTTCCAGGTGTTCCTGCGCCGCGTCCAGTTCGCCGCGCCTCAGGAGGAGACGCCCGATTCCGAGTGCGGCGAGAGCCGAGTCCGGAGCGGTCTCGAGCGCCTGGCGGTAGCGATCCATCGCCGCTTCCACGTTTCCGGCGCCCTCCAGCAACTCCGCCGCCAGCAAGTGGACGGGCGTGTAGCCGGGGTTCAGCTCCGCCGCGCGGCCGGCGGCGTTGAGCGCGTCGTCCGGCCGGATGTTCCTGATGGTGGCCGCACGCAGGTAGGGCCAGCGGAAGTTCCCGGGGTCGAGTCGCTCCGCCCGGGCGTATGCCGCGTCCGCTTCGGGCTCCAGACCATGCGCCTGGAACGTCCGCCCCAGGGCTCCCCAGGCTTCGGCGGACCCGGGAGCGTCTGCGACGAGGCCCCGCTGCCGCACGATCCTCGCCCGCACCTGCGGTTCCATCGCCGCCGTGTCGGGATCCGGGATCCGGACGGACGGCTCCGGCTGTCCGAACGCCCCGGAGACCGTCGCAACCGTCAGGGCGGCCGTGAGACTGGCTTTCAGCGCGGCGCGCCCCCGTCCGGGGAGCCGATGGTCATGCTCCGCTGGTGCCGCCCGGCGCGCTTCGCCCAGGCGTCCACCGTGACCTCCATGGGCCCATCGCCCCGGACCGTCCAGGAGATCGCCTTCCGCGACTCGTCGGCTCCGGACCCCCAGCGGCGGATGTAGGCCAGCTTGCCGAGGATGTGTCCGGCATCCACCTTGGCCGGGCCGCTCACTTCGCCGCCCTCGACGCGGACCTCGGCGAGGATCGGGTAGTCGAGGTCGATTTGGAGCGCCTTCCGCGTCACGTAGGTCGAGAGGTACCCCTCGTTCTGCAGGACGGCCGTCACCCGGTGCTCGCCCGGGGAAACCTCGTCGGCATCGAGTTCGATGATGCGGAGCAGGGGCGACCGGCCGGCGATCTCCATCAGGTACTGGTAGTGGATCTCGCACTCGAACTCGAGGCGGTCGTCGACTCCCTGGGGGACCCCCCGGTAGCCGCCGATCTCGACCTGGCCGAGTTCGGGATGCTGGTACGGGGTCCAGGGAGCGAAATAGATCCCGTCCTTCTCCTCGTCCACCCAGCGCAGGATCTCGTACTGGGTGGTGTAGCCGTCCTGGTCGTAGTCCCGGCCCGCGCCCGAGATCTCGGGCAGCAGGCTGTGGATGCCGACGTGCATGTAGGCCCAGTCGTTCGAGAAGCCGTGCATGGTCTCGCCGTAGCGGCCGGCCTTCACCTCCTGGGCGTACCAGTTGTTGTTCATCACCCCGCCCTTCGAGAGCCAGGACCAGACCGCCCCCAGGCGGGTGTAGAAGTCGTTGTCCTCCGGGGGCATGTACTCGAAGGGATGGCTCATCGGCGGCCGCACGATGTAGTTCCGGGCGCCGCCGCCGGAGTGGATCGTGTAGGTGAAGAAGATGTTCGGGTGGGTGACGGTGAACTCCGCGACCGCGTGCACTTCGGGCAGCGAGAACGGATAGGGGCCGGCGCCGGGCTCGTGCCGCTGCCACTCGGCCGACCAGTTCCGGTTGAAGTTGGTCTCTTCGCGTTCGTCGGTCACCTCGGGGGTGAGGTTCTGGCCCTCCCGGTAGACGCGGTAGCGGTTTTCGGGGGCAGCGAGTTTCTCGAAGTCTTCGGGCTCCTCGAGGGTGGTGGGGACGAAGTTCCAGCGGCCGCCGTCGCGGGTGCGGGTCTGGAGCATCAGGCGCTCGTCGATCCAACTCGGGTAGTAGTTCCCCTCGGGATCCTTGACCCGCATCTGGGTGATGTAGCCGTCGCCGTCGAGGTCTTTCCCGTCGTGTTCCTCAGGTTTGTGCTCCGGCCAAGCCGGATGCCGGGTGAGGGCGGTCTCTCCGCCGTCGGCGTCGAAGATGGGCATCACGTAGAAGGTGCGGGTGTCCAGCATGCGCGTCGCGACGGGGTCCTTCCCGTGGCTCGCGAGGGCGGCCTCCGCGAAGTACCACATCATCTGGCGTCCGGTGACCTCGTAGGCGTGGATGTTCCCGTCGAGCCAGAGCGCCGGCTTTTCCTCGCCCGGACCGGTCTCGAAGTTCGTGATCTCGAGGACCACGAGGTCCCGCCCCTGGCGGCTCTTGCCGATGACGTGACTGCGGGCGAGGTTCGGATAGAGCTCGGCCAGTTCGTGCAGCCGGTCCGTCACCTCCTGGTGCAGGGGGTAGGGCCAGCGCGCGAAGTCGAAGTCGAGGTCCTCCGGAATGCTCGCAAGCTGGCCGGCCTGCGCCGGCAGCGCGACGAGCAGCAGGGCTACGAGGAGAAGGTTGCGCATGACCGCCCTCCCGCGGGAACTCCCGCCGAACGTCCGGGTGTACCACATCGAGCCTCCACCCCGCGAATGAGTCTCGGAGCGCCAGCCTCCGTTGCCGACGCTCGTGCAGCCCGCCGCTGCTACGATGCCTAACCCCGTTCTGCCGTGTTCCACCGCATCCCGAGCCTCGCCGCGCTTACGCTGGCGGGTGCCGCTGCGGGTCCCTTCACGCTTCCCGCGGCAGCCCAGTACGGCTACTTCCCGGATCAGCCTGAGGCCGTCGAAGTGGCGGACCTCGCGCGGCGTCCCTCCTTCTATCATGAGAAGGCGGTGCTCACCCGCGGCAGGCTGGGCTTTTCCGTCGGGTTCGGGATGAACGAGCGCGTGATGGCGCTCGAGGATCCGGAGTCCATCGACGAGATCCTGATGGCCCAGCCCTATATGAGCAGCAACGACCTCGCCTTCATGGGCGCCGGAGAGGTGGAGGTCGAGGGATGGTTCTTCGCCACCCGCATGGTCGATGAGTTCACCCTGCGCTCGCATCCGATCCTCCGGAACTACCCGTACGACCCTTCGTGGGGAGACTCCATGGATATGCGCAGGGAGGGTTTCCTCGCGATCGTGGCGGTGACCCCGATCGGCGACACCGAGAGCGTGGTCTCCGAACGCGAGCGCGAGGCGGCGGCCGAAATGGCGGCCGGCGATGCGATCAAGATCGAGGCCGGCAGCGCCGCCGCCCTCACCCTGGACCAGTTGATCGCCGACCCGGATCCCTGGCTGAGCCAGCGGATCGAAGTGGTCGGCAAGTTCCGGGGCAACAACCTGTTCGGCGATCTCTCCATCAAGGACAAGAAGACGCCGCGCGACTTCGTGATCAAGACCGCCGACGACGCGATCTGGGTTACCGGGATGCGTCCCGCGGGGAACGGTTTCCGGTTCGACCCCACCCGCCGCCGCGACACCGGCAAGTGGCTGCGGGTGTACGGACGGCCCTGGACCTCGGACGGAATGGTCTATCTCCGCGCCGAGCGGCTCGAACTGGCCGATCGTCCCGACGATGACTCCCTGGAGCCGGTGGACATCCGGGTCGCCGAGAAGGAAGCGCGCGAGGCGGCCATCAGTCCGCTCCGGGTGGTCTTCTCGCTGCCGCTCGACGGCGAACGGGAGATTCCGCTCGACAGCGAGTTCCGGGTGCAGTTCTCGAACCGGATGGCGGCGGAGACCTTTCACGCCGCGGTGGATCTCCTCTACGGCGACGAGCCCTACGTGGACAACCCGTTCCCGGACCTGGAGGTCGCCTACGACGACGGCAGCCGGAGTCTGCTCGTGATTCCGAACGGATCACTCGATCCGGAACGCGAGATCCATCTCATCCTCTATCGGGAAATCGAGGACGAGCACGGCCAGCATCTTGAACCACAACCCTTGGCGGCGGAATGGGATGACGATGCGGTCTGGGTGCTTTCCTTCCGCACCGCCTCCCAGTGAGCGGCGTTTTCCGCGCTGACGTTCCGCCGGTCGCCCTCACCATCGCCGGGTCGGACTCCGGGGGCGGGGCCGGCATCCAGGCCGATCTGAAGACCTTCGCGGCGCACGGGGTGTACGGCCTTTCGGCGATCACCGCGGTCACCGCTCAGAACACCATGGCGGTGACCGGGGTCCAGGAGATCGAGCCGGAGCTGGTGTCTTCCCAGATCGCGGCGGTGGTTTCCGACTTTCCGGTGAGCGCTGCGAAGACCGGCATGCTGTCCTCCGCGCCCATCATCCGGGCGGTAGCGAAGGCCATCGACGATCATGAACTGCGGGTTGTCGTTGACCCGGTGATGGTCGCCAAGAGCGGCCACCGCCTGTTGCAGCCGGACGCCGTGGATGCGCTCCGGGAGGATCTTCTGGCGCGGGCGACGCTGTTGACCCCGAACCTCCCCGAGGCTTCCGACCTGACCGGGCTCCAGGTGGAAGACGAGGACACGATGCGGGCCGCCGGAGAGAAGCTTCTCGGCATGGGCGCGCGGGCGGTGCTCGTGAAGGGAGGCCACCTCAGCGGCGACGCGGTCGTGGATCTCTTCCTCGAGGGGGGCCGCGTGGTCCGTCTTCGGAGTCACCGGATCCACACCCGCGCGACCCACGGGACCGGCTGCACGCTGTCGGCCGCCGTGGCGGCGAACCTCGCTCTCGGCCGCACCCTGGCCGAAGCGGTGAAGCGGGCCCGCCAGTACCTGCGAACGGCGATGCTGCGGGCCGCTCCGCTCGGCGAGGGACACGGCCCGCTGGGGCACCTGCCGGAACCGTCATGACGGAGAAGTTCTCGATTACCGCCGACCCGCTGGACGCGAACGCCATTGCCGAAGGGCTCTCGACCTCCGAGGATGGTGCGGTCGTCGTCTTCTCGGGGATCGTGCGCGCCCACAACAAGGGAAGAAAGGTCCTCCATCTCGAGTACGAGGCGTACGAGGCCATGGTGTTCCCGGTGCTCGAGCGGGTGGCGAAGGACGTGAGCCGGCGCTTCGGGGTCGAGCGCCTGCGGATCCACCACCGGATCGGACGGGTGGACATCGGCGAGTCCAGCGTGCTGGTCGCGGCCGCCTCGCCGCACCGCGGCACCGCCTTCGAGGCGGCGCGGCACACCATGAACGAGATCAAGCGCATCGTGCCGATCTGGAAGCGCGAGTTCTTCGAGGGCGGGGACGTCTGGGTGGAAGGACCGAAGGAGCCCGTGACCGCATGACCGGGTCTGGCGCGGTGACGGTGCTGCTCTTCGCGGCGGCGCGCGAGGCCGCGGGAAGGGGGCGCCTGGAAGTCCCCCATCGGGAGGGACTTACCGCCGCCGAGGTCTGGAAGGACCTGGAGAGTGAGCGCCCCGCCCTGGCGCCGCTAGCCGGCTCCGTCAGCGTCGCGGTGAACCACCGCTTCGTCCCGCGGGACACGGTGCTCGCCGCCGGCGACGAACTGGCCTTCCTCCCTCCGGTCAGTGGTGGCTGACGCCGGCCCCGTCCCTGGCGCCTCCTTCAACTCGCATCCCGGACCTCGCGCAGGTGCCACCATTCCCTGAGGCCCGAGCACCTCAAAACCCCGCTCCGCCGGTCGAAGGTCAGCCGGAACACCCCGTCCAGCTCGACGACCGCGCGGTTGGCGGTCCTGCGGAAGCGCGCCGTCCAACCGGCATGGACCTCGTTGCCGGAGACGGACCAGAGGTCGTAGGAGAAGGTGACATCTTCCTGCGAGTCCGCCGCGCCTTCCTGCCAGTACCTTCGGATCTCCTCCGACCCTCTCATCGCTTTGCTGAAAGGGGTTTCCTGGTACTCGGCATCGGGATGGAAGAGACGAACCGCCGCTGATGGATCCCCTGCGACCCATGCCTGACCATACGCGTGCAACCAGTTCTTCGCTTCCTCCAACGTAATTCGTGTCACCTGGCGTCCTCCGGGAACGCTTCCACTCTAGTGTGTCGATTCCCGCCGGGGAAAGGATCGCCATGCCGCTTCACCGCCTTGTCCCCACCGGCGAAACCTCATGGTCGGGTCCTCCGGCACACCCCGCCGCGGTTGAGGAGGGTCCGCCAAGCCGGCGCCGCCATCGCGGCTGTCGGCCGACCCGTACGGGACCGCTTTTCACAGCACCGGCCGGCGTCCCAGGGCGGCATCTGGGTCGCGAACGGCCCTCCCCGGATCAGTCCAGGCTCTTGTGTAGCCGGGCGGCGCGCCTTTCGAGTTCCTTGCGGTAGCGGCGGCTCGTCTCCTGGCCCATTTCGGTCCGGGGGAGCCGCTCGAGCGCGTCCTCGACGTGAGTGAGGGCCCGGGCCGGATCCTTCCGCTGGTGCTCTTCGTGCTTCGCGAACCAGACGAGCACGTCCAGCCGCTCCCGGGAATCCACGAGTTCGACCCGGCTCCAGAGTTCGATCGCGCCGGACCAGTCGCCGAGCTGCTTGCGCCGCTCCCCGAGATCCAGCAGGCAGCGGTCGCGGTTTCGGCCGGAGAGCCCGGCGGAAAGTGCCCGCTCCAGCAGTGGGACGGCCACTTCGGAGTCGCCGCGCCGCCAGAAGTGGTGCCCCGCGCCGTGAAGGTCCGCGGGATCGTCGCTGTGCCAGTCCTCGCCCATCCGTTCGAGGGCCCGGAGGGCGAGCGCGGCCAGCGTGACGATGTCGTAGCGGTTGTGCGACAGCACCGATTCCATGGCGGGGTGGTGTCCGTAGCGGAGGAAGTCGAAGAACACCTGCGGGATCCGGTCGCCCGGGATGTCGTCGTCGCGCTCGACCTCGAGGAGCTCCCGTTCCAGGGTGGAAAGGCGGGCGTTGTCGTGGCGCGGTTTGAACAGCCGGCGCGCGGGGTGGAGCAGGTCCAGATGGCGCGCGTTCCGGAACGGGGAAGCCACACCGTTCAGGGCGAACCGGGTTTCCAGGAGCGGAAGGTCGAAACTGCCTCCGTTGTAGGTCACCAGGTCGCGGCTGCCGGTCGCCAGCACCGCCAGCTCCTCCAGCATGGCGGCTTCCCCCAGCGGATTGCGCAGGAGGAACTGCGTGACCCGGAAGCGGTCTTCCTCGACGAATCCGACGCCGATCAGGAAGGCGAAGGTGCCGGTGCCGCCGGCGAGTCCGCTGGTCTCGGTGTCCAGGAAGAGGGCGCGGGACAGGTCCACGCCGGGCTCCTCGGGGCGGATCTGGAGGCGGGCCGCAGCCTCCTCGGAAACCTCCAACAGGCGGAGCAGGCTTGCGCCGCCGTAACGCGACGCCAGGGGGAAATCGTGGTCCTCCCGCGAGAAGGGCTCCCCTGAACGCGGCGGCGCGTCTCCGGCCTCCGGCCCGGGAACCGCTTCTTCCGTGTCCGCCCGGGTCTCCCGAAGCGCCGGCCGTTCCGGGCCCGAATCCGCCACCGCCGGCCCGACCCGCAACTCCTTCCAGCCGCGCTCGGTCCGCCGGATGAGTTCCCGCGCCCGCGCCAGCCGGGCCGTCTTGTCGTCCCCCGATGTTCTTTCGACGGCCGCCGGAAGCGGTGGCTGCTCCGCTTCAGGGACCGGCGGCCGGGCAGGCGCCGGAGAATCTTGGCCGGCGGGGACGATCCGCGCCCGACTCCGCCGGAGCCGCTCCGCGAGGGTGCTCCGGTCGGCAGTCATGGACGGCGTCAGGCAGTGCCAGCGGCGGCCGAGGCGGCCACCGTCTCGTCACGGTTCCGGATTCCCTCAAGAATCGCCAGCGCCGCCGCCTTGCCGTGGCGGCCGATCTCGCCCACGGGCCCGACGCACGACGGACATCCCGCCTGGCACGGGCAGCGCTCGATGAGCCCGAGGGTCTCGGCGAGCAGGGTGGCCCGCGACTCCCAGAGCGGCTCCGAGAAACCGATGCCTCCCGGATAGTTGTCGTAGATGAAGATCCGGTTCACCGCGTCCGCTTCGCCGGGCTCCGCCTGCTCCGGTCCTGCGTGCGGCGGCCCGGTGGCGCCCGAGCCCGTCCCGATCGCGGAGCCGATGTCGTGGGCCTCGCACATGAGGAACGTGGTCGCCACCGCGCGCATCGCGTTCCGGATCCCGCGGATGCCGTCCCGGCGGTCTTCGGGACCGAAGGGAACCGCCGCCAGCACCTCGGGAGGGGCCTCGAGCCAGAAGGCGGTGGTGTGCATCTCGACGGCGGGCATGTCGAGCTCGCCGGAGCCGACGTTCTCGCCCGTGAAGAACTTGATCTTCTTGAAGCCGACGACCTGCTTGACGACGTGGACCTCGCCGTGAGCCGCCGGCGCGGATGGTTCCGGCGCCGCGTCGAAAGCGTCGAGGATCGTGACCTTCGTGTGGGTGACCGCGTCCGTGTAGTAGTCGCTCTCGAGGGGGCGAACCTCGGCCCGCCGTTCCTGGTGATCCAGTTGCTCGACGTAGTAGGTGTCGCTCTCGAGCATGTAGATCGCCTTCTCGTGGAGGGTCGAATGGGCGCTCACGAAGTCCACCTCCGCGATGACCCGTCCGCTCTCCCGGTCGTGCACCACGAAGTTGTCGGAGCTGATGGAGCGCAGGCTCACGCTGTTCGCCGGATAGGAGTCGGCCGTCCAGAACCAACGGTTGCCGGCCCGGTAGAGGATCCTCTCTTCCTCGAGCACCCCCAGCAACTCCTCCAGGTTCTCGTCGCCGAAACGTTCCCCCTTGCGGAAGGGCAGCTCGAAGGCGGCGCACTTGAGGTGCTCGATCAGGACCTGGAGGTTCTCCGGATTGATCAGACCGCGCTCGGGCGTCCCTTCGAAGAAGTAGTCCGGGTGCTGGATGACGAACTGGTTGATGGGGGTCGAGTTCGCCACCAGCACCGCCGCCGCGGTTCCGCCGCGGCGTCCCGCCCGTCCCGCCTGCTGCCAGGTGGAGGCGATCGTTCCCGGGTAGCCGGAGATCACCGCGACGTCGAGGCTGCCGATGTCGATGCCCAGTTCCAGCGCGTTCGTGGAGACGACGCCGAGGACGCTGCCGTTCTTGATGCCGTCCTCGATCTCCCGCCGCTTCTTCGGCAGGTATCCGCCGCGGTAGCCGCGGATCCGGTCGCTCCGGTCGGGGCGGGTCTCGATGTCCTGCTTCAGGTACTTGACGAGCACCTCGGTCTGGGTCCGGGAGCGGGCGAACACGATCGTCTGCAGGTTGCCCTTGAGGAAACCCCCGGCGATCCGGCGCGTCTCGCCCATCGCCGAGCGGCGGATTCCGAGTTCGGGATTCACCACCGGGGGGTTGTAGAACAGGAAGAAGCGTTCCGGCCGGGGGGCGCCGCTCCGTTCCACGAGGGAGATGGAACGTTCGGTGAGCCCCTCCGCCAGCTCGCGCGGGTTGGCGATGGTGGCGGAACTGAGAATGAACTGGGGCGCCGCGCCGTAGTGGGCGCACACCCGGCGGAGCCGGCGGAGCAGGTTGGCCAGATGGCTGCCGAACACCCCGCGGTAGGTGTGCATCTCGTCGATCACGACGAAGCGCAGGTTCTCGAAGAGCTTGGCCCACTTCGTGTGGTGGGGGAGGATGCCCGCATGGAGCATGTCCGGGTTCGTGACGACGATGTGCGCCCGGGTGCGGATGCTGCGCCGGGCGTCGCCCGGGGTGTCCCCGTCGTAGACGTCGGCGCGGACGTCCTCCCCGAGCAGATCCTTGAGGTTCAGGATCTCCTTCTTCTGGTCCTGGGAGAGCGCCTTGGTGGGGAAGAGGTAGAGCGCCCGGGCGTCGGGCTCCCGGAGGATCCGGTTGAGGACCGGCGCGTTGTAGCAAAGCGTCTTGCCGGAAGCGGTCGGGGTGACCGCGGCGACGTCCCTCCCCGCCTCGACCCGGTCGAGCACCTCCCGCTGGTGGGAATAGAGCGCTTCGACGCCCCGGCGGCGATACGCGTCGCGGAGGCGGGCGTCGATGTGCTCCGGAAAGTCCCGGTAGTCGCCGGGCTCCGCCGGAAAATGGCGGAGCGCGGTGACTCCCCGGAGCGCGGCGCCCGCCTCCAGTTCGGCGACCAGCGACCGGATTGCGGCGCGCCGCTCGGGCGCCGTGAGCGCGACGCCGGAGCCAGGTCGGGGCCCGTCCTGCAGTTCAACCGATTTCATGGCCTGGGGTCAGGTGCCGGAGGAGTCCGATCCGTGCAGGAATCCCTCGGACGACGGCACTGTATCGGGAGCCGGTGACAAATCACGCCACCCTGGCGGAAGCGTGTGGGAATCGAACCCACCATCCCGGGGGCTAACCCGGAATCAACGGATTTGAAGTCCGCGGAGGCCGCCAGACCCCATGCGCTTCCGGTAAGGCTGGTTCGACGAACCGGGAGCCTGGCGGGTCACCGGTTCACCGACCGCTGGCCTCATTTTCGGCGCCGGTGCTCCCGGTGGTGAGCGCGACGACCTCGATGGCGGCCTCACGCATGGTAACCGCGAGGGTGCGTCCGTCGGGACTCACGCTCGGTTGGAGGGCGCCGAGCGCGCCGGTCGTCACCTGCTCGGTCGCGCCGGTGGGGATGTCCACCCGCCACACCTGGAAGGGCCCGGAGCCGTCGTTGCGCGAGTAGAAGAGCGACGCGCCGTCGGCGCTCCACTCGGGCGCGCTGTAGGGCTCGCCATTGGCAAAGGTGATGACGGCCGTGGGGGTTCCACCCGCTGCCGGCACGGTGTAGACGGTGACGCGTCCGTCCTCGCGCGAGCGACCGTAAAAGGCCAGCCGTCCACCGTCCGGCGAGAAGCGGGCTCCCATGGCGGAGCCCGAGAACCCGTCGAGCGGGACGCGGACAGGGTCGGCGGCCGCCATCCCGGTGGCGGGATCGACGGCGATCGTGTACACGGACCCGGGGTTCCCCTCGAGCGGCGGGCCGTTGCTGCTGAAGGCGAGGGTCCGCCCGTCCGGACTCCAGTCCGGTTCTCCCGTGTCGGCGCCCGGACCGAACTGCGTGAGTCGGGTGGGCCGCTCGTTTCCCCCAATCCGGACGAGCCAGATGTCGTCGCTCCCCTCCAGGTGCCCCTGGAAGGCGAGCCACCGGCCGTCGGGCGACCACGCGGCGCCGTAGTCTTCGTGCTCCTCCGCGAGGAGCGTCCGGACTGTGCCGGCCGGGGCGCCGTCCACATCGAAGTCGAGGATGCCCAGGTCGAAGTCGATGGGCATGCGGACGCGTCGCCAGGAGAAGGTGATGAAACCCAGCGCCCCGCCGTCGGGGCGCCAGGAAGGCAGGAACGCGCTCGTGGAACCGGCCGTTGTCACGTCGGCAGGCTCCCCTCCGGTCACCGGAACGACGCCCACCGCGGTGCGCGTGAGGTACACGCTGAGAGCGACGCGACCGTCGGCGAGCGGCGTGACCGCGAGCACGTCACGCCCGTCGTACTCCAGGCGTTCGGCCGGGGCTCGGTTCAGTGGCACGCGCCAGCCGGCGAAGAGCGCGTCGTCAGTCCCCGCCGCCGCGAGATAGAGCGCCCTCCCGGTGGGGGACCACTCCACGCGGTTGTCCCATCCGAGCCGGAGGTCGGTGGCGAGCGTGCGCGTCTCCCCCGTCGCGATCTCCGTCACGTCCAGGGCCCCGCGCCGGTCCGCGACGCGAAGGTACGCGACCGAGCGCCCGTCAGGAGATCGCACCGGCGCGGCCCACCCCCCGGCGTCGGCGACGAGCTCGGTCGGGAGGTCGGCTCCCGGTGAAAATGCGACCCACGCGGTACCGGTGTTCCCGTATCGGAGCGCGGTCACGGTCCCGTCGGGCAGCAGCCGCGGATAGTCGATGCGTGCGTCTCCGGGATCCACGATGCGCGACTCCTGGCCGGTGGCCGGGTCCAGGGTCCAGACCCCGTGACTTTCGGACCAGCGGTCGACATAGACGACACGCGAACCGTCCGGCGACCAGGTCACCCGCGAACGTCCCGCTGGCCTCGTCGTCACCGCGCGGCCGACCCCGGTCGCAACGTTGTAGACCGAAAGCGACCTGGCGTCCGCGGCGTAGTCGGCGAACACGACCCGGTCGCCGGCAGGCGACGGAATGCCCGGGTAGGCGTCATAGAGGTCCGTGTGGACGTGCCGGGCGAGCACGCCGTTCGAGACCTCTTCGACCTTGCTTTCGCACGCCGCCGCCAGGAGGAGGGGCGCTAGTACGAGGCCACGGCACACCGCCGACAGGCGCCGTGGCCGCTGCGGAGAACTCACTGCCCGGCCCCTCCCACGAGAGCGGGTGATCTCGTGACCATTTCGCAAGTTCCACTCCCTGGTGGAGCTGACGGGGATCGAACCCGTGACCTCGTGAATGCCATTCACGCGCGCTCCCAGTTGCGCCACAGCCCCAACCCAGGTCCAGAAAGACACGGTTCGGCCTTCCTGACGGCCGATGATTCTAGCAGTCGGCCTCCCCTCAGCCCCCGGCTTCCCCGAGGATCAGGTCCGGGAGGAACAGGCTCGCTTCGGGCCAGAACGTGACGATCGCGAGCACCACCAGCAGCGCCGCGATGAAGAACACGTTGACCTTCATCACCTCCGAGATCTCGGTCTTGGCGATGGAGCAGGTGGTGATCAGCACCGAGGCCACCGGGGGCGTCTGCTGGCCCACCGCGAGGCTCACGGTGACCATCATGCCGAAGTGCACCGTGCCGATCCCCGCGGATTCGGCAAGGGGCAGCAGGATGGGCACGAGGAGGACGATGGCGGCGGCGCTGTGGAGGATGGTTCCGGCCAGGAGAAGCACGCCGTTCAGGATGAGGGCGACCGCCCAGGGGGCGTCCGCCAGCGACAGCACCCACGCCGTCAGCCGCTCGGGGGCCTGCTGGTTGGCCAGATACCAGCCGAGGATCGCCGATCCGGCGACCAGCAGCATGACGACCGCGGTCTGCCGGGCCGATTCGGTGAACGCGTCGCGGATCGCGGCGAACCGGACGGTGCGGTAGCCGATCACTCCCATCAGCAGCGCGAGGAGCACCGCGACCGCGGCCGCCTCGGTGGCGGTGAACCAGCCGAGGAAGATGCCGCCCAGGATGATCGCCGGGATGAGCAACGGCCAGGCCGCCGCGCGGGCCGCGGTCCCGGCCCGCCGCGGGCGGAAGGGTTCCGAATCGCCGAACCCGCCCCGACGCGCCAGCCACCGGCTCACCAGCATGATGAAGGCTCCCGCGAGCACTCCGGGGACGAATCCGGCAAGGAAGAGCCGGGCGATGGAGGCCCCGGTAACCGCTCCGAAGAGGATCATCGGGATGGACGGCGGAATGAGGATCGCGATCGTCGCCGACGCCGAGAGCACGGCGGCGGCGAAGGGGGCGGGATAGCCGCGCTCCTTCATCGCGGGAATCAGCACGCTCCCGAGCGCGGCGGCATCGGCGACGGCCGACCCGGACATCTCGGAGAAGAGCATGCTGGAGGCGGTGGTCGTCATCGCGAGGCCCCCGCGCATCCAGCCCACCAGCGCAGCGGCGAAATCAGTGAGCCGCCGGGAGATGCCGGCATGGTTCATGAGAGCGCCGGCGAGGATGAACAGCGGAATCGCGACCAGCGGGAAGGAGTCGGTCCCGTTGAAGAGGCGGAGTGGGACCACTACCAGCGGGGTGTTCGTGGTGAGCCAGATCGCCAGCACGGACGCCGCGATCAGCACGTACCCGATCGGGATCCCGACCAGGATGAACGCCACGGCGGCGATCAGGGCGACCAGGATCTCCATCGGGACCGATCAGTCCTCGGGCTGCCGGAGGAGCGCCAACAGCCGGCGCCCTTCCATGGCCGCGGTCAGCAATGCGAAGAGCGGCAGGACCAGGTAGAAGGCGCCCATCGGAATCGGCATGGTGATCGAGCGTTCGCCCAGGAAACGGAGCATCAGCACGGTCCCGAACCAGGCGAGGACGAGGTGGAGGGCGAGGACCGCCGCGTGCTCCAGGATCCGGGCGATCCGGCGCGGACGGGGGGAAAGACGGCTCACCAGGTCCCGGATGCCGATGTGGGCCCTGTCCCGGCGCGCCAGGACCGCCCCCAGGAAGGTGAGCCAGACGAGAGCGAAACCGGCGAGTTCGTCGTAGAAGCCGAGCCCACCGCCGAACCCGTAACGCAGCGTGACCTCGACGAGGCACAGCACCGCGATGCCGGCGAGCAGCAGCGAACAGGCGATCGCCAGGGGATCCCGGCGCTGCCTCTGGTTGTTCAGTGCGCCAGTTCCCGCGCCGCTTCGATCCATCCGGCGCCGAAGCGCTCCTCGTAGTGCTCGAAGGCGGGCGCCGCCGCGGCGGCAAAGGCCGGGAGGTCCACCTCGTTCACGGCGAGCTGGCCTTCGAGATCGGCGAGGAGGCGGGTGTCCTCCTGGGCCAGGAAATCCCGGAGCCACTCGCCGGTCTCGATCGCCGCCTCCTGAAGTCCGGTCTGCAGATCCTCGGGCAGACTCTCGAGCCACGCGGTCTGCATCACTGGGTAGGCTGGGGTGTAGACGTGGTTCGAGAGCGACAGGTAGCTCTGCACCTCGTGGAGCCGCGCCGCCGTCAACTGGGCGAGGGGGTTCTCCTGCCCGTCCACGACCCCTTGCCGGAGCGCCGAGAAGACCTCTCCGAAGCTCATCGACGCCGGGCTCGCGCCGAGAGTTTCGAAGAGCCGTACGCGTTCCGGGTCCTTGGGAGTGCGGAGGCGAATGCCCTCCAGGTCCGCCGGGGTCACCACCGGGCGCACGTTGTTCGTGATGACCCGGAACCCGTTCTCCCAGAAGGCGAGCAGGGTGAGGCCGTGATCCCGCCGGAGCGTCTCCTCGAGACCGCTGCCGATCTCGCTGGCGGCGATCCGCTCGAAGTGGTTCCGGTCCTCGATCAGGAAGGGCAGGTCGAAGATGCCGAACTCGGGCGCCACCGAATGCATCACCGAGGACGGGATGTGCATCTCGAGCGTTCCCAGGCGGAGCCCCTCGAGCATCTCCTTGTCCTCGCCGAGCTGTCCGGTGCCGAAGATCCGGATCTCGACCTGCCCCGGGAAGCGCGTTTCGACCAGCTCCTTGAAATGCCGCGCCCCGTGGTCGAAGGGCGAATCGGGGAACCCGATGTGCCCGAGGCGGATGACGGTGGGGCCGGATCCGCCGTCCGGGGAGCACGAGACGCCGAGCGCCAGCACTGCCGCCGCGGCGAGGAACCTGCGCATCCTGCGGATTGAACCACGGTTCGCCCGCGGCGGAGGCTACGGAATGCTGCGCGTCCAGCGGCTGCGGATCGTGATGCTCTCCGTCGCTCCGGGCAGGGTGAGGTCGAAGACTTCTTCGAAGGCGTTCGCGTCAATCTGGGTCAGGGTCAACGTTGCCCGCGTGCCCCGCGCGTTCTCCGATTCCTCGAGAACGAAGATCATCCGCTCCGGAGGCGATGACGCGGCGTCGAGGACGAACGTGTTCACGTACCCCTCGCTGTTGAACTGGCGCAGGACGTAGGTGTCGCGGTCCCGGTCGAAGCTCATCACGGTCCAGTCATCGTGCACATCCCCTTCGGGAAGACCGTCGTGGGGAGGGAACACCGACCGGTTTCGGCTGAGCAGATACGCGTCCTGCAGCACCAGCTCGTAGGTGCGTTCGCCGCGTCCCTCGCCGAAGGTGGCGGTTTCCTCTCCAACCCACTCGCCCGCGAAGAACTCGAACGCGGCCCAGCGCTCCGACTCGCCCCAGTTCTGTCCCGGGGGTCGTGTCTGTCCAGTGGCCGGCAAGGCGGCGCTGACGATCAGCAGCAGAGTGAAGGTGGCTCTCATGGCGTCCTCCCGGCAACCCCGGTTGCCCGACTGAGGCCACGGTACTCCCGCCGCCGGGCGCGCGATTGTAAGGATTCGACGGACTAGTCCACCTCGAGCGCCGACACGCGCGCGTTGGCCGCGAATCTCCCCGGCGTCATGCCGGCGAAGGCACGGAACTCGTGGATGAAGTGGGCCTGGTCGTAGAAACCGGCGTCATAGGCGACCCCGGTGAGCCGGGCGTCGGGCGCCTCCCGCAGGCTCCGGCAGGCGCGGAGAAATCGCGTCAACCGTGTCAGGTGTTTCGGCGTCATGCCGAGACTGGTTTCGAACGTGCGCTCGAGGCGCCGCTGGCCGACGCCCAGCGAATCGGCGATGCGATCGATACGCACCGGAGGCGGGGCCCGCCACAGCGTCCGCACCAGGCCCGAGACGTCTGGCCGCCGGTGCTTTTCGAGGTGTCGCAGCAAGAACGCCTGCAGGGCGTTCACCCGCTCCGCGTCGGTCGCAGCCGTTCCGATGCGTTCCTCGATCTCACGGACGTCGGGGCGGCGCCAGACCTCGTCCGCCGGCGTGGCGCGATCCGCGACATCGAGCATCGGGACCGGAAGGAACTGGTGGGCCCCCCAGGGGTGAAACCGCACCGCGATGAAACCGCCGGCGCCGGCCGGTTCGATCTCGACGAATCGCCGGGTCTGGGAGACCAGCAGGCTGACGGGCTGCCGTGTGGCTTCAGCGTCCGCGAACCGCATCGCGAACGGCGTGCGGTAGTGGAAGATCGCCTCGACCACGCCATCGGCCACGATGCGTTCGGGCCCGCCGAAGAGCGCCGGGCCGTCGCATTCGAGCAGCCAGATCAGCCGGACGTGAGGCGCAAGCGCCTCGTGGACAGCGAACTCGCGGTACCGGACCGCCACGGCCTCGCGAAGTCTCTCCTACGGCTGTGAATCCGCGGCCGCGGTTCCTCCCGTGACGTGGTCCCACAGCTCAAGAGCGTGGCGGGTGAGCGCCGGAAGGTCCTCGCCGAGCAGGTATCCGGCCTCGATCAGCTCGAGCGCAGCTTCGGTGAACTGCCCGAGGTAGTCCTCCCGGCTCGAGTAGCGGTCCATCACGGACTTCCGCGGGTCGCCGGCGGCCTGCGCCGCGGCCGCGTCCTTCGGGAACGGCAGGAAGGAACCAACCATGCTGGAGATCTCGTCCGGGGGCCCGGCCTCCGCGTTGAACAGGTTCCAGCCCGTATAGGTGGCGAGGGGAACCGTGACCTCGGGCATCCGGATACCGGCCACTTCGTTCCCGTCTTCGTCCACGGACGAAACCCGGATCGGGAACCGTTTTCCGATGGCCGGCGGTTCCTGGGTCACCACCCCCTTTGCAAGAAAGTCAGGGCCGTAGTCGGCCCGGTAGGCATAGTGGACCCGGTCCGAGTACCCCACCCCTGGGATCTCTGGAAATCCGAGGTCTTCCGCCGCGACCGCGGTGCCGTCCTCGATGCTCGGGTACTGACTCGACGGAGGCGTTCCGCCGTCCCGGGTCCAGCGGTCCATGGCCAATAGCAGCGCCCGCTGGCCCCAGCGGAAGTTGTTTGGGTTGGCGCGTTGCTGACCGATCGTCACGCCCGGGGGGAACCCCGCGGGGCCGTGCTGGGTGCCGGCGTACATGTAGACGCGGACGTGGTCCGGGATCCGGGCGTCCTCGCTGGCGTCGATCGTGGTGTGGATGAGACTCGCGGCGCGGCCCCAGTACTCGTAGGAGGAGTTCGTGTAGAAGACCCGCGGATAGAACGCCTCACGCTGCCGGGTCAACAGTCCCAGCGTGAGCCCGGTTTCCGGATCGGTCTGCTCCACGTCGGTGAACGGGAAGATGTCGGTCGGATGGAACTGGTTCATATAGGGGTGGGCGTCCCGGGAGGCCTGCGCGAAGCGGTGGTTGAAACTGCCGCGGCCGCCGCCCGCCACGTCCGAGATCACGCCGTCGAGCACCCGGCGTCCCTTTTCGTCGCTGTTGAACCCGTAGAACATGAACGTGCGCAGAAAGCGGCCGCTCTGCGAGACCCCGAAGCTGATGGCGCTCGTGATGTCGCCCCGCGCGATTCCGAGTTCCTCGGATCCGTCGTGGCGGAGCAGCGTCACGAAGTCGCGGATGCCGGCCGGGCCGAGACCCACCAGTGGCGGGTTGTGGGACCGGTACACGACCTCGTAGATCCGGTGCGGCTGGAAGCCGCCCTTCAGGTAGACGGCGCCGTCGTCGGGCGTCACCGAGCCGTTCTCGACCTTGCCGAAACCCCACTGGTCGCGCGGAATGACTTCCCGCTCGTCCTCGACCCGGTGGCGCACGGTCAGCACGTTCACGGCATCGTCCGGATCCTTGACCCGGTAGGGCCGGTGGTTGCGGTCGGCCAACGTGTGGTGGTCGACAGCGCTCCGGACCACGAAGTCGGCCCGCACCAGCCCCTCGATGGCGGACCCGTCAGCGTTGGTGGCGATCGGCGGGTGCATCCGCATCCGGAGCGGGTCGTCGTCGGGAACGTCCCACTGCCAGCCGAGCCACAGCAGCGTGAATCCGTGCCGCATCAGGAATCCGTCGCCGAAGTGGGCCTCGGTCGTCGGGGCGAGGCTCCCCTCGGCCATGTTGAAGTAGCCGAGCATCCCTTTCCGGCCCCGGTTGTTCACCTCGTGCAGCAGGGTGCCCCGGCTCTTCTCCATCACCTTCGGGCGAACCAGGTGGAAGTCGGCCGACATCTCCACCTTCCCGTCGGCGTTCCGCGGCGCGAGCGCGATGTCGGTGACGATCCGGTTGGCGTCGTTGTCGGGATCGAAGGCGAAATGAACGACTCCGATGATCTGCTCGTAGGCGCCCGCCAGGCCGAAGCTCCTGCCCCCGAGCACGTCGGAGCGCTCGCGGATCTCGAACCCAACCACCTCCGCGGCGGCCGGAACCGAGAGCGCGGTCAGCAGGCACAGAACTGCGACGAGCGTGCGTGTCTTTCCTTTCGACATACCCGAATCCTCCAGCAAGATTGAGGACGGCGAAGATACCGCAGCGTCGCCCTGCGGCGAGTCAGACTTCGAGGTAGCGGGCCAGCGATGCCCGGCGCGGACGGCGCATCCCCCCGCCGAGCCGCTTCGACAGGTACACCTTGGACTCGCCGTTGTCGATCGGGTGCGGCTCGTACTTGACCACGTCGAAGTGGAGGTGTGTCAGGGTGCTGCGCATCTCGTAGTACCGGTTCTTGGTCTTGACCACGATTTCCCGGAAGCCCTTGTCGATGGCCCACTCCTCCTGGAACTCGTCGAGCGCGCGGAAGTGGCCCTGGCCGCGCCAGTCGCTCCTCGTCCCGCCGAGCCAGGCGTAGAGGACTCGCTGTCCCGAGAACCGCACCGCTTCGCGCAGGCGTTCGACGAGGTCCGCCAGTTCCGGATCGGTCTCCTCGTTCCTGATCTCGTGGGCCACCCGGTAGGAGACCGGGGCGAAGCGGGCGGGCTCCTCCGGCAGGCTCGCCTCCACCATGAAGATCCCGTGCTCGCGTCCCTTGAGGCGCTCGTGGATCTGGGCTGCGGACTTCTTCCGGTCGAACTCACCGAAGAACTCCTCGATGAACTGGATCTCGAGCGCGCCGGTCTCCAGCGGGTACTGCCGGATCCGGAAGGGCTGTTCCACCGACGAGGCTCCTACCTGGAGGCGGCGGGATGCGGCCAGAGCCGCCCGCGATCCTCGAGTTCCTCCTCGATGCGGAGGAGTTCGTTGTACTTGGCGACCCGTTCTCCGCGGCACGGCGCTCCCGCCTTGATCTGTCCGGCCCCGGTGGCAACGGCGAGGTGGGAGATCGCGGTGTCCGGAGTGTCTCCGGACCGGTGGCTCAGCATGGCCCCGAAGCCGGCCCGGAGCGCGCCCTGGACGACCTGCACCGTCTCGGTCAGCGTGCCGACCTGATTGGGCTTGATGAGGATGGCGTTGGCCGCCCGCTCGCGAATCCCCCGCTGCAGCCGGTGTTCCTGGGTGACGAAGAGGTCGTCCCCCACCAGTTGCACGCGGTCTCCCAGCGCCGCGGTCAACTCCGCCCAGCCCTCCCAGTCGTCCTCGGCGAGTCCATCCTCGATGGAGAGCAGCGCGGGAAACCGGTCCAGCCAGGCCGCGTAGGTCTCGATCATCGCGGAAGCCGGCCGCGCGGCGCCGTCCGCCGGAAAGCGGTAGCCGTTTTCGTCCCCGAACTCGGTGGCCGCAACGTCGAGGGCCAGTCCCATCGCCTCTCCGGGGACGAAGCCGGCGCTCTCGACAGCCTCCGTCAACAGTTCCAGCGCCTCGCCCGCGTCCGCGAGCGCCGGGGCGAACCCGCCTTCGTCGCCGACCGCCGTCGAGTGGCCGCGCTTGCCCAGAACCTCGCGCAGTTCGTGGTAGACGGCGACTCCCGCCTGGAGCGCGTCCGAAAAGCAGGAGAAGCCGAGCGGGGCCACCATGAATTCCTGGACCAGCAGGGCGTTGTCGGCGTGGGCGCCCCCGTTCAGCACGTTGAAATAGGGGACCGGCAGGGTGTCGGCGATGGCGCCGCCGAGCGACCGGTAGAGCGGCAGTCCCGCGGCCGCCGCCGCCGCCCGGGCGCTCGCGAGCGAAACGGCCAGGATCGCGTTCGCCCCGAGCCGCGAACGATCCTCGGAGCCGTCGAGCTCGATCATCAGCCGGTCCACGGTCGCCTGGTCGGCGGCGTCCTCGCCGGCGATTTCGGGGCCGATCTGCTCCTCGATCGCGCGGATGGCTCCGAGCACGCCGCGTCCCCGGTAGCGGCCTTCGTCCCGATCCCGGCGTTCGGCGGCTTCGTGCCGGCCGGTCGAGGCTCCGGACGGCACCGCGGCCCGTCCGCTGGCGCCCCCGACGAGCCACACTTCGGCTTCCACCGTCGGGTTTCCCCGTGAATCGAGGATCTCCCGGGCGGCGATCCGGTCGATCCAGGTGGCGCTCTCGTCCATCCGCCGCGTCACGGGCCGACTCTCGCCGTCCCGTCCCCCGCCGTGGGAGCGTCGAGCGGCGCTCCCGCCGCCGGGGGAAGACGGCGTTCGTCGGGCAACTTCATGACGTTACGAAACATAGCAGTCCCCGGGTGCATTCCCGGCCAACGGCAGGGGATGCGGTTGCCGTTTGACAACGGGGGGGTGGCGCGATTGACTACCGACGTATGAATCCCCGGAGTGTCGGCGGGCAGGGGCGGCTGCTCCTAGGCCTGGTCGCGGGGTCGCTGCTGGCGGCGCCCGCCCTCGCCGTCCCGGGTTCCGTCTTCGAGGAGCCGCCGGGCGGCTGGGAGACGGGCGAGGCCAACGTCGTCGGTGCCGCGTCTGCCGGCGTCGTCGTCCTGGCTCAGATTTCCGGGGTGGTGGCGAGCGAGGACGGGAACCCGTTGCCGGGAGCCCTGGTTTCGGTCTTCGCGACCGACAGCGACGACGGCGCGGCGCGCTTCGCGGTCACCGATGAGGAGGGCCGGTTCGAGGTCGGCGAAGCGACCCCCGGGCTATACAGCCTGCGCGCCTACCTGGCGGGATTCCTCCCGTCGCCGCGGGCGCAGGTGCTGGTTCGCAGCGGCGCGTCGCTGGCGGACACCCTGCTCATCCAGATGGCCGCCATCGGATCCGAACAGGGCACCGGCACGCTTTCGGAACTCCGCTGGCTGCTGCAGCGCGGTGGACGGAACGTCCTGAAGGACCGTCGCGCCGGAATCGATTTCCAGAACATATGGGAGGGCCCGTGGAACGATGGGTCCCGCTTCCCGGCGCTCGCGTCGCTGGAAGGCGAGCTCGGGTTCTTCGCGGCGTCGGGCAGCTCGCTCGGGCTTCCCGAGAGCCGGGCGGTGGATTCCGGAATCGCCTACACACGGTTCGAACTGCCGGCCACGGCGCGCGGCAACTGGGAGGCCGAGGCCCGCCTGATGGAGTCGGCCTTCGCCTCCTGGGCGGCGAACCTCTCCTACACGATGGAGGAGTTCGACGGACACGAGTTCGCCGCCGGGATCGCCTATCAGCGGCACGTCTACGGCGATGCTCCCGATTACCGCCCGCCAGCGGCGCCCATCCTGAATCTGGCGCTGCTCCAGGAACCGCAGGCCGAATGGGACGGCGCGGTGTTCGTCGCCGATGACTTCACGCTCGGGCGGGCCAGCCTGAGCACCGGACTGACCTATCGCCGCTTCTCGTACCTGACCGGACACCGGGGTCTCGCCCCGCGGGCGGTTCTGGAGTACCGGGCGGCCGAGGACTGGACGTTGATGGGCGGCGTGGCGGTTCGGGTGGACGGCCCGATCGGAGAGGACTCCGCGCTGCTGTCCCGGGTGGCCCACGGCGACCTGCTCGCCCTCGATCCGTCCTGGTTCGGCTCGGAGGCCGCCCAGCGGAACACCCGCTACCAGGCCGGTGTCCAGTTCGAGGCGTCTCCGAACCATGTCCTCGCGGCGCGGCTGTTCCGGGAGGTCACCACCGACCAGCTCCTGCGGACCTTCGAATCGGGCCGGGTTTCGGGAGGGCGGTTCGACGTCTCGAACGCCGGTGACTATTCCTCGACAGGTTTTGCCTTCGACTGGATTCGCGAGATGGGCCAGGTCACCCGGCGGCTCGATCTCGGGGGCCGGGTGTCCTGGCTGGTCGCGGCCGTCCGGAACCCGGGCGGCGACGCATCGCTCCAAGGCCCCGCCGGCCCTCTGGGCTTCGTCGGCCCCGGAGGCCCGGATGCCGCCAACGCGACGCGCTTCCTGTTGCCGGTCGGGGAAAGTGCCGTAGTGCATGACCTCTCGGCTGAAGTGGTAGCGCGGCTTCGTCCCTCCGGGACCCGCCTGGCCGCGGCGTACCGCGTGATCCGCCATCCCGGTCTGACGCCGGCGCATCCGGCCCTGTCGGCCGCGGACGAGCACACGGCCCGGTTCGACGTGGAGTTGATCCAGCTCATCCCGTTCGCCGACTGGAGCGGGACCGAGTGGGAGTTGTCGCTCGCCGTTCGCGATCTCTTCTTCCGCGAGATGCTGGGACGGTCCCTGCTGGACGAGATCGCGGTGGCCCATGCGCCCCGGCGCGTCGTGGGCGGTCTCGCCGTCAGGTTCTAGCGGCGTTCGGAGCGCCGGCCTCTGGCCGGCATCGCCGACCGTAGGGAGGCGAAACCTCCGTCGTTACTCCGTCCATGCCGTTGCCCCATCCCGGATAACCGCGCCTTGCCGCACATGGCGATTGCGTTTCGTCCGCCTCCGGCGGGCGATGCCGGCCAGAGGCCGGCGCTCCGAGCATCCAATTCATTGAATCTCCCTGACGCCGATCCGTCACATTG
>VXWI01000060.1:55091-67766 GCA_009835985.1 Acidobacteriota bacterium
CGGCGCTCCGAGCATCCAATTCATTGAATCTCCCTGACGCCGATCCGTCACATTGGATAAGATGGCGGGTCCGGCAGTTCTTCCACTGACCGGCGACTGACGGCATGCCCCTCCTTCGCGGCGTCACCCGCTCCACTCTCGCCGTAGCAGCGACTGCGCTGCTGCTCGCCCTCGCGGTGACGAACGTGGCGCGTCAGGTGGTCTCCGGCGTCATGGACGACGGCGTGCTGTGGGGTGACGAGCTGGGCCGGGTAGTCGCCGTGCGCGTGGAAGCGGGCGGGGCGGGGGACCAGGCCGGGATCGAAGTCGGCGACGCGCTACAGGTCATCACCGACCGGACGAGCGGCACGACGATCGAGGTGGACAGCGCTGCCGATGTCCGCGGCGTGCTTGACGATGCATCGGAGGGCTCGCGCCTCCGCTACGTCCTGATCCGGGAGGGAGAACGCCGGGGGATGACCCTCTCCGTCGTTCCTCTCCCGACCGGAAACGTCTCGCTCTATCTGTTCCTGGCGACCGTAGGGATCTTCGCCGGCGGGGTCGGCACGTTCGTCTACGCCTTCCGCCGGGGGGCCTCGGCATCGGCCCACTTCTACGGGCTCTGCCTCCTGTGGCTGCTCGCGTTCTCGTTCTCGTTCACCGGGGAACTGGATCTCTTCGATCACCTCTTCTTCTGGCTCGACCGGGTCGGGGTGTTGTTCTTCCCTCCGGTGTTCCTGCACTTCGCGCTCACGTTCCCGAACCGGAGCCGGTTTCTGGAACGGTGGCCGAAGCTGCTCCACCGGGCGTACGCGCCGTCCATCGCCCTGCTCGGGCTCTCGATCGGTTCCCGCATCCTCTATTTCTCTCCCTTCAGTCCGGGCGGCGGGGTCATCACGGGCAGCGAGTTCGTGGTGGACCGCCTCGAGCCCGTGCTGTGGGCGGTCTATTCGCTCGCTGCGTTTGCGGCATTCGTGGACGCCTATCGCAATGCCGAAAGCGTCACGGTCTCGAAACAGCTCAAGTGGATCGTCTGGGGCACGGGAGCCGGAATGCTGCCGTTCGCACTGATCTACGCGGTTCCGTATCTGGGCGGGCTTCCCACGACGCCGGAGATGGAGCTCTCCCTAGTGCCGGTGGTTCTGGTTCCGCTCTCCTTCGCGTACGCCATCGTCAAGTACCGGCTGATGGACGTGGAGGTCCTGTTCAAGCGCGGGATCCTGCTGGCCTCCCTGATGCTGGGCATCGCGGCCATCTTCCTGGCGGCCTTCCTGGTGGGAACCACCTGGTTCGGGGGCGACGAGCACTCGCTGATCATCGCGGTGCTCTCGGCCATCGTCGCGGCGCTCGCGGTCCCCGCCTTCCGGACCCGCACCGAACGCCTGATCGACCGGCTCTTCTATCGCGAGCACTACGACTTCCGGCGGGCGCTCGCCCGGCTGGCTGGCGAGATGAACTCCCAGCTCGACCTGGTTCCGCTGGCGAACCGTCTCGTGGAGCGCATCGCCGAGACCTTCCGGATGCAGCGGGTGGCGCTGCTCACCGCCGTGCACGACACCGCCGTCCCGGAACTCAGGGTGGTGGCGGCGCACGGCCTCGACGACGCCGAGATCGCCGTGTCCGAACGGTTCATCGGGGCCGCATCCGTAAGGAAGCGGCTGAGCGCCGGGGCGATCGTCCGCAACTACCAGATGCCGGCGCCGGTCCGTGAAGGCGTCTGGGTGCTGAACGCCGTCCCGTGCTTCGCGCGGGGCGAGGTGGTGGGCGCCTTCCTCCTGGGCGAGACCGTGGACGGCGAGGAACTCTCTTCCGAGGATCTGGACCTGCTCCGCACGGTGGCGGCGCAGGCGGCGACCGCTCTCGTGAATGCGCGCCTCTACAGCTCCCTGCAGGCCAAGCACGAGGAGGTGGTGGCGCTCCGGGAGCAGAGCGAGGACACGATCGAGTCCCTCGCCGCCGGCGTGGTGGTCCTCGACCTCAAGGGCCGGGTCGTCCGCTGGAACCGGTCCATGGAGATCATCTACGGGCGAAGCCGCCACGAGGTCGCCCACTCCTCCTACGGGGCGGTCTTCCCGAGGAGCCTCCGCCAGGCGCTCGATGCCGGCCTCGGTGAGGGATGGCTCTCCCGCAGCGAGGGTGGCGGAATCTCCCGGATGAACCTGAGGGCGGCCGACGGGAGGGACCGCGTCGTGAACGTCAAGGCCGCGCCGTTCATGTCGGGGGCCGGGCAGCGCCACGGCGCCATCCTCATCTTCGAGGACATCACCGAGCGCGTCGGGATGGAGAACGAGATGCAGCTCCGGGAGAAGATGAGCTCGCTCGGCGTCCTTGCCGCCGGGGTCGCGCACGAGGTGAACACGCCGCTCACCGGGATCTCCAGCTTCACCCAGATGCTCCAGGACCAGACCTCCCAGAACGATCCTCGCCGCCCGCTCCTCACCAAGATCGAGAAACAGACGGAGCGCGCCTCGAAGATCGTCAACGGCCTGCTCAACTTCGCGCGGCACGGGCAGACGGATTTCCAGATCGTGAACCTGAACCGCGTGCTGGGAGACGTGCTCTCGCTCCTGGACCATCAGTTGAAGAGTTCCCACATCCGCATCCGCAAGGAACTCGATCCGGCGCTTCCGCCCCTGCGGGGCGACGAGAACAAGCTCCAGCAGGTCTTCGTGAATCTCGCGGTCAACGCCTTCGACGCCATGCCGGCGGGCGGCTGGCTCACGCTCACCACCCGCAGCGAGGGAGGGCAGGTGATCGCCGAGGTCGCCGACACCGGCGAGGGCATCGCCCCCGAGGACATCCGGCGGATCTACGACCCCTTCTTCTCGACCCGCAAGAAGAGTGGCGGGAACGGCCTCGGGCTGTCGATCAGTTACGGAATCGTCCAGGAACACGGCGGCGCCATGGAAGTCGAAAGCAACGTGAGCACCGGCACCCGTTTCGTCATCCGTTTCCCGGCGGCGGATTCGTCGGCTGACCGTCCGGCCTCCGGGGATTCCTCCGTGGCGGTACCGAAGGCCGCCGCTCCGCGCCGCGCGGACGCCAGGCAATGAGTCGAAACCGCGGCACCGTCCTCGTCGTGGACGACGAGCTGGTGATGCGGGAGATCCTCGAGGCGCTGTTGCGCCAGGCCGGCTACTCGGTGCGGCTCGCCGAGAACGGCGAGCAGGGGATTCGGATCGTGGACCGGGAGCCGATCGACCTGGCAGTGGTGGACGTGATGCTTCCGGACATCTCCGGCCTCAAGGTCCTGGAGCGTCTCCGGGAGATCGACCCGGAGATCACGGTCGTCATGCTCACCGCCTTCGCCTCGGTGGAAACCGCGGTGACGGCGATCAAGTGCGGCGCGTTCGACTATCTGACCAAGCCGTTCAAGAACGACGAGGTGCTCAACCTCGTCGGCAACGGAGTGCGCCAACGACGCCTCGCGCGGGAGAACCGGTCGCTGCGGGAGCAACTGGTCCGCCGCGAGCGATTCGACGAGCTGGTGGGGAAGTCACCCCGCATGCAGGATGTGTACGCGCTCATCGAGCAGGTCGCCGGATCCCGGTCCAACGTGCTGATCACCGGCGAGAGCGGCACCGGCAAGGAGTTGGTTGCGAAAGCGATCCACCGCCTCAGTCCGCGCAAGAAACGCCCGTTCGTCACCGTCCACTCCGGAAGCCTCCCGCCCGAACTGCTCGAGAGCAATCTCTTCGGCCACCTCAAGGGCGCCTTCACCGGTGCGGTGGCGCCCAAGAAGGGCCTCTTCGAGATTGCCGACGGCGGCAGCATCTTCTTCGACGAGATCGGCACCGTCCACGTGGACACCCAGGCGAAGCTGCTCCGGGTGATCCAGGAGAAGGAGTTCATGAACCTCGGCGGGGTCGAGACGATCAAGGTGGACGTCCGGGTCATCGCCGCGACCAACACCGACCTGAAGCGGCTGGCCGACCAGGGCAAGTTCCGCGAAGACCTCTACTTCCGGCTGGACGTGATCAACATCCACCTCCCACCGCTGCGGGACCGCCGGGAGGACATTCCCGCGCTCGCCCAGCATTTCCTCCGGAAGTACGGGGGCGAGAACGGGAAGAACCACCTCTCCTTCTCCGCCGACGCCATGCAGGCGCTGCTCGACTGTCCGTGGCCCGGAAACGTGCGCCAGCTCGAGAACGCGGTCGAGCGCGCCGTGGTGCTGACGCCGGCCGACGACATCGACGTCTCGCTGCTGCCGGACGCCGTGCGGAGCCGGACGTCGCGCGCCTCGGTTGCCTCGGTTCCGCCGCTTGAGGACGGCGTGACGCTCCGCGAGTACATTTCCGAGGTGGAAAGGCAGCTTCTGCTTGAGACGCTCGACCGGGTCGGCGGCATTCAGAAGCGCGCCGCCGAGGTCCTCGGCCTGAAGCCCACCACTCTGAACGAGATGCTCAAACGCCACGGCATCCGGTTCGGCCGGCGTCCTTCCGAGACCTTCGGGTCCGTTCTTCGTGAGGCTCCGTGATGAGGACAGCGCGACGGATCGCCCGGCTCGCCGTTCTGCTGGCGGTCTTGCCGGGGATGGCGATGGCCGCCCAGGAAGAGCTCAGCCGGGACGAGAGGCTCGAACGGCTGCGCGAGGACCACCGCAAGTGGCTCGAGGAAGAGGTCGTCTACATCATCACCGATCGGGAGGAGGACGTCTTCCTCAGTCTCGAGACCCTCGAGGAACGCACCCGCTTCATCGAGGTCTTCTGGGAGAAACGCGACCCGTACCCGGCGACCCCGGCGAACGAGTTCAAGGACGAGCACTACGCCCGGATCGAATACGCGAACCAGTACCTGGGCCGGGACACCTTCCGGGCGGGATGGCGTACCGATCGCGGCCGCTACTACATCCTGCTCGGCGAGCCGCGCGAACGGCATTCCTTCGACGGCTATAACGAGGTCGTGTCGTCCGAGCTCTGGTTCTACCAGGGCGACGTACAAAAGGGGCTGCCGTCGTTCTTCTATCTCGTGTTCTTCAAGCGCCACGACATCGGGGAGTACCGGCTGTATCACCCCGTTGTGGACGGGCCCCAGTCACTGGTGCGGGGGCAGTACACACAGGGTCCCGGCCCCGAAGGGAACGTCCAGGCGTACGAAGCCCTCCAGCGCGTCGACGCCGAACTCGCCAACGCGTCGCTCTCCTTCGATCCGTCGGAGCCGGGCGACTGGACGACGGGCAGGGCCTCGCTTTCGAGCGATCTCCTGATCGCCCGCGTCGAGGACTCGCCGCGCCGGGCGATCCGCACCGACTACGCCGACGCCTGGCTCCGCTACCGGGATCGGGTCTCGGCCGACTACTCGTTCAACTTCGTCCCGAGCCGGGGAGTGTTCGGTGTTACCGGAGGGCCGTCCGGCACGCCGTTCGTCCACTTCAGCGTCGAGATCGACCCCCAGAACTTCACCCTCGAGACCGACGAGGACCAGACCTCGTTCTACACGACCCTCGACATCTCGGTCGAGGCCGTGAACGAGGATGAGGTGGTGGTGCTCGCGATCGACCGTCCGGCCTACCTGGAACTCACGCCGGCACAGGTCCGGGACGTCCAGGCATCGCCCTTCGCGTACCAGGACAGCGTCCCCTTGCTGCCCGGGCAGTACGAGTTCAGCGTGATCGTCCGCAACCGCGCGGCCCAACAGTTCACCGTGCTCGAGACCGAGATCGACACCTCCGGCCTGGGCGAGGCCGGCTCGTCCCGGATCGCGGGTATCGTCGCCGGTTTCGACGGCACCGATCTGGTGGACGTGCCCAGCCCCGACGCGATCCGCACGTTCCAGGTCGGGAGCGTTCGTGTCCAGCCGGCGGCGGACGGCCTCTTCGCCCTCGGGAACGTGCTCTACGCCTTCGCGCACGTGATGGATCCGGGCGAGGACCAGCAGATGCGGTTCCAGTTGCTCGGCGACGTTTCGGGCAGCCCGGAGGGGGAACCCCTCGCCGAACTGACCGAGGCGGTTCCGATGGCGGGCGCGGTCCTTGCCCGGATGCCGCTGGACCTTGGAGTCGGCGGAAGTTACTGGCTTCGAGCCCGGCTCGAAGACTCGGGCGGCGCCCTGCTGGACCAGCGTGACCGCCGGATCCAGGTTTCGCCGCGCGCCGGGGTCCCGCGCGCCGGGTTCGTGTACCGGCGCGGCTTCAACCCGGAGACGCCCGGACTCCTGGCGCTCGTCCGGGGGGATCAATACCTGACGTTGTCGCGCTTCGAGGACGCGCTTCGCGAGTACGAAGCGGCGGTGGCGTCGGGGAATCCCCAGTTGCCGGCCGCGCGCTGGAAGCTCGCCCACGGCTACATCCAGACGAGCCGGGTGGCGGACGCGGCAGCGCTGCTCGAGCCCATGGTCGAGCAGTTCCCGGAGGTCTTCGAGGTGGCCAGCGGGATCGGTTTCGTCCGTTACTTCCAGAACCGTTTCGAGGAGAGCGTGACGCACCTGGAGCACGCCCTATCGCTGCGTACGCCTGGATTCGGGTTGCTGAACGTCCTCGGAGACGCCTATGCCCAGGTCGGACGTCTCGAGGAGGCACGCACGACCTTCCAGCGCTCGCTGGAGATGAACCCCGAGCAGCCCTTCCTCCGCGAGCGGCTCGCCGAGATCAGCGCCCCGCCGCCTCGCCGGTAGACCCCGTCAAGCGGTCCGGGAGCGGGGGCACTCGTCAAACAGCCGCTGCGCCGATTGCCCCGGGAACTCCTCGAGACGCGAATCGATGATCCCCCGGTAGGGATCCAGCTTGTGAGGCACCGGAGGCCGCGGCGAGTAGTGCGAGCCGCCTGACGACAGGTCCCGGTCCAACTGACCCGTCACCACCCACTCGTGGATCGTCCGACGACTCACCCCGAAGCGGCGCGACAACTCCGCCTTCGAGACCCCCTGGTCCAGGTAGTGCCTCAGCAGCATCCTCGTCTCCCATCTGTGCATCTGCGCCCCGCCCCCACGCTGTTGACGTCGTCAACAGCGTGGAGCGCTTGGACGCCCTCGACAACCGCCAAGGTGTGACCTTTTCGGCTGCCACAAACGGGAACTTACGGTTGCCATCTACAACCCTCGGCACGGGAGGGAAGAGTGAGACAAGCACTCTCCGGAGGAATCGTTAAGGTCAATGGTTCTGGTCTTCTCAGGCGTTCCCGCGAACCTTGGTCCAGGCGTTCGTCACGCTCGTCAACCTTGTCGTGCCGGGGGACGCCCCGGGTTCTCTTTCCTCCCTGGAACATCCCAACGGCGACCACCCTGCAGTTCCAGACGCCCGCCAGACCGGTATGATGTCAAGGATGACAAGATCCGGAGGGACCGACATGAGACGCGGCTGGGAGTTGCCGCAGCCTCGCACCACGGCCGAGATTCAAACGAGCGACGGCACTCGGATCATCTTGCGGCGGCACGGCAATCCGGACGGCCCGCGGCTTGTTCTGAGTCACGGCAACGGGCTCGCGGCGGATCTCTACTATCCCTTCTGGTCCCTGCTCGCCGACCGATTCGACCTCGTTGTCTACGACCTGCGGAACCACGGCTGGAATCCTCCGAGCGACATCCGAAGCCACAACGTCGCCACCTTCGTCTCGGACAACGAATGCGTCGCGCATGGAATAGACCGCCACTTTGGAAAAAAGCCCAGGATCGGACTCTTCCATTCCCTTTCGGCGGTGTTAGCGCTCCGTCACGAACCGCCGGGCGAGGGGTTTGAGGCCCTCGTCCTCTTCGATCCGCCCATCTACCCCCCGGGGGGCAATCCTCTCGACATCGATGCACTCTGGAAGAAGTTCGCGATCGGCAGCCGGCTGCGGCAGGACCGGTTCGCGACGCGCGACGAGTTCGCTCGATCCATCCGCCGTTCGCCTTACTTCAAGGGCCTCGCACCCGGTGTGGCGGACCTCTTTGCGGAGACGACGCTTCGCCCCCTCTCCGATGGCAGCGGCTACGGGCTGCGGTGTGCGCGCGAGTGCGAAGCGCGAGTCTTCGAGTACATCTTCGCCTACCACTGCGAGCCGGCGCCGGAGTCTTTCGCCTGTCCCGTCAAGGTCATCGGAGGAGATCCGACCGCTTCGTTCTCGTTCCTTCCGAGCATGGATCTGAGCGCCATCGTGGGTCTCGACTACGACTTCGTCCCCGAGACGACCCATTTCCTCCAGATCGAGAAACCTGCCGCGTGCGTCTCCCGCATGCTCGAATTCCTCGGTCGGAAGGGACTCGTCTGATGGGCGCCACCTGGCATGGGGGAGCGTCTGGCCGGGTCCCTGGTCGGGAGGCGGGCTGATGGAACACATCGACTGGCTGCTCGAGCGTTTCCGGGAAGCGGGACACCAGCCGGCCACCATCTGGCGAGACCGGATCGACAGCTATTCCGACCTGACCGGTCGCTACGAGCGGTGGCTTGACCGGCTCGCCGCGGACGGCGTCCGCGAGGGCGACGCGGTGGGGGTGCTCAGCGACTTTTCGCCGGCGGCAGTGTCGTGCTTGCTGGCCCTGATCAAGATGAAATGCATCCTCGTGCCGCTCTCGTGGGAATCGCGCGATCAGCACGAGGAGTTCTTCAGGATCAGCGAGCTCGACTTCCGGGTAGAGATGGACGATCGGGACCAGAGCCGCATCAGCGGGCTGAACTACCGGCGGGACCACCCCCTGATGACGCAACTCCGCAGCGCGAACAAGGCCGGGCTCGTCCTCTTCAGCTCGGGATCCACTGGAAGGCCGAAGGCGATTCTGCATGGCCTGCCGGAGCTCCTCAACAAGTTCCGCGCGCCGCGGCGCCGCTACCGGACGCTGACGTTTCTGTTGTTCGACCATATCGGTGGATTCAACACGCTGTTCTACACACTGGCCAACCTCGGTTCGGTGGTGGCCGCCGGTGATCGCAGCGTCACCGGCGTATGCGGAATCATCGAAAAACACCGGGTGGAATTGCTGCCCACCTCGCCGTCGTTCCTGAACCTCATGTTGCTGTCGGAGGTGCACGCTTCCCACGACCTCTCCTCACTGAAATTGATCACCTACGGCACCGAGGTGATGCCGGAGCGCACGCTCCGGGCGGCCAACGAGGCGTTTCCGGGAGTCCGGTTCCTGCAGACCTACGGTCTCAGCGAACTCGGGATCCTGCGCTCGAAGTCGGAGTCCGACGACTCGCTGCGGGTGAAGATCGGCGGCGAAGACTATGAGACGCGGGTTGCGGACGGGAGACTCCAGATCCGGGCGCGGTCGTCCATGCTCGGGTATCTGAACGCGCCGAGTCCTTTCGACGACGAAGGCTGGTTCGACACCGGCGACTCGGTGATCCGGGAAGGCGGCTACTACCGCATCCTGGGCCGCGAGTCGGACATCATCAACGTCGGCGGCCAGAAGGTCTACCCCGCTGAGGTCGAGCAGGTCCTCGCAGAAGTCGACGGGATCGTCGACGTGTCAGTAAGGGGCGAGTCACACCTGCTGATGGGCCAGATCGTGACCGCCACCGTCCAGATGGAGGCGCCGATCCCGTCCGTCGCGATGCGGAAGCGGATCGCGCGGCACTGCAAGGGGCGTCTGCAGCCATTCATGGTTCCGGCGAAGGTGAAGGTGGTCACCGAGGAACAGGTGAACTACCGCTTCAAGAAGTTCCGGTCCTGAAGGCCTGTGGGCAAAGTCACGCAGCCTCCCCCGGCGCGATCCATTCCCGCTGCGACGTGGCGCTCGGCCTGCGTCCGGGCCGGATGCTCCCGGTCGGAGTTTCGTCGCTCACGTGCCTTTCTCCAGAGGTTGCCTCGAAGCCGGAGGTTCTTTTGACGGACAGCAGACGGCGTCCCGTCATCATCGCCGGCGGCGGGCCGGCGGGTAGCGTGGCAGCGCTCTGCCTGACAAGGTTGGGACACGACGTTGTCGTCCTTGAGAAGGAAAAGTTCCCTCGGTACCGGCTCGGCGAATCGCTGCTGCCGGGGACTCTTTCAATCCTCGCGCGTCTGGGCGTGATGGACCGGATCGAGGCCGCAAACTTCGTCCGGAAACGGGCGGCCACCTTCCTTTGGGGACCCGACCAGGAGCCCTGGACCTTTACCTTCTCGACGCCCAGGACCGCCCCCTGGGTGTACGACCACGCCTATCAGGTAACACGCGCCGAATTCGACAAGATCCTGCTGGACGCGGCTCGCGAGCGCGGCGCCGAGGTCCGGGAGGAACACGAGGTCACCGATGTCCGGATGGAGGGCAACGGCGGCCCGGTCACCGTCAGCTGGCGGAACGGCGACCTGGATGGCTCGCTCCGAGGAGACTTCGTCATCGACGCGTCCGGATCGCGCGGCATCATCGCCAGGAAGATGAACATGCGCCGTTTCGACGGGTACTTCCGCAACATGGCCGTCTGGTCCTACTACCGGGGCGGCAGGCGGTTTCGAGGCGATCTCGAAGGCAACATCTTCTCGGCGACGTTCAGGGAAGGCTGGATCTGGATCATCCCGCTGAAGGACGACGTCTATAGCGTGGGGGCGGTCGTGGACCAGTCCGCCAGCGCCCGGATGCGCGCGATCGGGATCGAGACGTTTTACCAGGAGTGCCTGGAGAGGTGTCCGCTGGCGATGGAGATCCTGTCGGGCGCCACCCGCTCGGAAAAGGTTCGCGTGATCCGCGAGTGGGCCTACGACGCCTCATCGGTATCCCTCGGCCGGGCGTTCCTTTGCGGAGATTCGGCGTGCTTCATCGACCCGCTGTTCTCGCAGGGCGTGCACCTCGCGACGTACTCGGCCATGCTGGCGGCCGCAGGCATTGACCATCTCTACCGCACGCCGCAGGACCACGATGCGGTCCACGGGTGGTACGAGAAGAGCTACCGGGAGGCCTACAACCGGTATCACGAGTTCCTCGCTGCGTTCTATTCCGTGAACTCCGGGCTCGATTCGACGTTCTGGCGGAACCGGAAGATCGAGGGAGCGGAGGATCGGCGCTTCGCCGACAAGGAGTGGTTCAGCGCGCTTGCGGGCCAGCAGGAAGCCGGCGCCGGGGGTATCGGCGAGCTGGAAGCACGCGCCGCGACCCTGTCGGAACTCTGGCAGCACAGCAGGAACGAGGTCACCGATCAGTTCGACGAAACCGAACTCTCGCTGCGCCGGCTGCGCTGGGCGAGCGAGCTGATGAGGGACTTCCGACGCATGGCCCGGATTACCTGGGTCCCGCGCGAGGCGCGGCTGGTGTCGTCGTTCAAGGTCCATCCGACCTCGTTCCGGCTCGAGCGCCAGCACTTCATCGCCGACGAGCACGGCCGCGCCATGACCAGCTATCCCCTCACCGAGGCACACCGCCGGCTGTTCGACAGCCTGAAGACCCACCCGCTCAGCTACCGCGAGCTGGCGGGCAAACTCAAGGACCTCAAGGGACCGGGCACGCCGGTGCAGATCATCGGCCGGCTGACCGAGAACGGCTTTCTCGAGGGATTCGACCGGCACGGCGATCCCGTGAGGATTCGCGCCGCTCTTCGTTTCGGCGGCGTCGGGGCCGAGGACGATATTTCCTGAAACGACGGATCACCTGGCGATGGGCATGCAAAGACAGGAACTCATCGAGCGACTGACCGGCCTGCTGGCGGAAGCCATCGAGGAAGAGAGTTCGCATGACGCGCGACCAGCGAGTCCGGACTCGCCGCTGCTGGGGTCCAACGCCGTGCTCACCTCCCTTCGCCTGGTGACTCTCATCACCGACTGCGAGTCGATCCTGGAAGAGGAGTACCAGATCCACGTCACGCTGGTGAGCGAGGACGCGTTCTCGCGCCGGCAGAGCCCCTTCCGGACCATCGAAGTTCTGGCGGACTACATCGTGGAGCTGAGCGGGCCGCCCGGGGACGGCGCGGCGCACTCGGCAGTGAGCGAATAGCCCCTGGGTCCGAAGGTGAACGAACCGAAGCCGGTCGCCCTCGTCACCGGAGCCAGGAAGGGGATCGGCAGGTCCACGGTCGGGTACCTGCTCGACCGCGGCTACCAGGTCGTGGGCTGCAGCCGCCGGGACGCGGACTGGGAGGCCGATGGGTTCTCGCACGTGCGAGCCGACGTTGCTGACGAATCGCAGGTGAGAACGTTGTTCCGCACGATCAGGCAGCGCTACGGCCGCCTGGATGTGGCGATCAACAATGCGGCCGTGACCTCGATGAACCACGTCCTGCTGACGCCGGCCGCTTCCATGGCGAAGATGATGAACACCAATGTGGTGGGGACCTTTCTGGTCAGCCGTGAGGCGGCCAAGCTGATGCGCCGCCGACGGTTCGGGCGCATCGTCAACTTCAGCTCGATGGCGGTCCCGCTTCGCCTGGCCGGCCAATCGGCGTACGTCGCATCCAAGGCTTCGGTGGAGAGCCTGTCGCAGGTCATGGCCCGCGAGGTCGCCGACTACGGCATCACAGTGAACGTCATCGGCCCGTCGCCCATCGACACCGACATGACCCGCGGGCTCCCGCCGGGCAAGCTCGAGGAACTCGTCGGCGCCCTCTCCATCGGGCGTATGGGGACCTTCGCTGACGTCGCGAACGTCCTCGACTTCTTCCTGCGCCCGGAGAGCGACGCGGTGACGGGCCAGGTTCTTTATCTGGGCGGGATTCCCAACGTCTGATCCCGCGCGTGTTCGCCGCGCGCAGCGCCACGGCGGCTCGACGCCGAATCGCGCAGCGGCGCCTGCGGCCCGCCTCAGAACCGGAGCCGCACCCCCACCCGCGCCACCCGCGGCGGCAGGATCCCCACCACCGCCCCGAACGATTCGGCG
>VXWI01000113.1 GCA_009835985.1 Acidobacteriota bacterium
CTTCCCTCCTGTCTGCGCGCGTCCTGCCTCGTCACCGGACTCCGCGGACCTCCGGGGAGCAGCGCGGGGCCCCGCGCAGGACGGCCCGGAGGCCGGCGGTCGCCGGCGAATGGCTCCTTGTCAGTTCTGCTGGGCGTCCGTGGTCATCTCGTCCGTGACCGCGAAGCGCTCGAACCAGTTGCGCAGCAGGAGCTGCACCCGCATGAAGTTCGTCGGCGGGCGGCTGCGGCTGTGCCAACTGTCGGTCAGCCGCACCATGGCCGTCGGGATCTTCCGCATCTTGAGCGCCTTGTAGTACTGCTCCGTCTGCTCCATCGGGGTGCGGAGGTCCTTCTCCCCGGTCATCAACATCGTGGGCGTCGTGACGTTGCCGACGTACATGAGCGTCGAACGGCGCAGATGCTCTTCCGGGTCGTCCCAGGGCAGCTTCTCGAAGTTCCGGTACCAGCTCGCCCCGTCCGTCGTGCCCACGAAGCTGAACCAGTTCGTCACCGGCGCCTTCGAGACCGCGGCGGTGAAGCGGTCCGTGTTCCCCACGATCCAGGAGGTGAGCACGCCGCCTCCGCTGCCCCCATAGACGAACAGGTTCCGCTCGTCGATGTAGCCGCGCGCGATGACCTCGTCCACGCCGGCCATCAGGTCGTCGAGGTCCCTCCCGGGGTAGGCGTTCTTGATCTCGTTGCCGAAGGAGCTGCCGTAGCCGCTGCTGCCGCGGGGGTTCGTGTAGAGGAGCACGTAGCCGTTCGCCGCGTGGTCCTGGTTCTTGAAGTCGAACCCGCTGTTGTACATGGCGTGCGGTCCACCGTGGATGCGGAGGATCAGCGGGTACTTGCGCGACGGATCGAAGTCGGGCGGTTTCACGATCCAGCCCTGGATGTCGAGCCCGTCGGGAGACTTGTACCAAATCTCCTCGACCTCCCCGAGGGTGACCTCGGCGAGTATCGACGCGTTCGTCACGTGGAGGGTCGCCACGCTGTCCGGTGAATCCACGTCAAAGGCGACCAGGTTCCCGGGGGTGTGGTACGCGCTGACCACGCCCACCGCGGTGCCGTCGCCGCTCACCGTGGACACCGAGAGCATGTGGTTTCCGGAGCTGACCGGGCGGACCTCTCCGTCGAGCGGCGCCAGGTAGAGGTTGTTCGTCCCCCGGAGCTGCGCGTTGAAGTAGACGCCGCTTCCGTCAGCCGCCCAGCCCACGATTCCCGGACGGCGACCCATCTCGGTGGCGATGACCCGCGGGTTCCCCCCGTCGGCGTCCATGACGTAGAGGCCTTCCTCCCGGTAGGTGTCCGTGGTGTGGTCCATGCCGGTATAGGCGATCAGGCCGCCGTCCGGCGAGGGCACCGGCCCCGAGTCCGGACCGGTGCGGCTCGTCAGGGTGGTGATCCGGCCGGTGGCCACCTCGACCCGATAGATCTCCGACTCGCGCCAGGCGTGCTCGGCATCCGGAGTCCTCAGGGACGTGAAGACGATCCCCGACCCGTCGCCGACAAAACGCGGCCCGTCGTGGTGGTAGTCGCCGCTGGTGAGCTGGCGCGGGGTGCCCCCGTCGGCGCTCACGACGAAGATGTGCCGGAAGCCCCGCGGGTAGTACCCCACTCCGTCGCGCCGGTAGTTCAGCCGGGTGACGATCCGTGGCGGGCCCGTCCACTCCGCGCCTTCGGGCGCCTTCGGCATGTCGATCGCCCACGCCGGGTCGGGCCCCGGGTCCACCACTGCACGGAACGCGATGGAGCCGCTGTCGGGAGCCCAGACGATCTGGGAGGGCGGGCTGTCGAGCCGCGTCACCTGGCTCTCGGCGCCCTCGGCGTCCATCCAGCGCACGAAGATCTGGCCGTCCCGAAGGAACGCGACACGGGTGCCGTCCGGCGACCAGCGCGGACTCCCGCCGTCAGTGAGGAAGCGGTTCTTCGAGCCGTCGGCGCCGATGAGCCAGAGTTCCGTCTTCAGACGGTCCTTCATGGCGTCTACGAAGCTGCGCTCGTAGACCACGTTGTCACCGTCCGGTGAGATCTGCGGGCTCTGCGCCGTCTCCCAGGAGAGGTAGTCGACGAGCGCGAGCGGGCGCATCCCCTCCTGGGCGAATGCCGCCGTGGAAACGACGAGCGACAGGGCCACCGCGACGGCCCCACCGCGACACAAACCATTCAAAGTACGAATCCGCATCCGGACACCTCCGCTGCTACGGCGCCGACCGACCGGCGCGTGGGCAGGCGAGTTTACGGGAGTCAGCGCCCCGATGCCGGGTCGCCCCCGGGCTCGCGCCGGCCGGCTTTCCGAAACCCGGTTTAGTATCGAGAGCGTACGGCGATGCGGCGCGTCGAATCTCCACGCCGGAGTTCGTCCCCGGGGGTCGCCGGAAAAGGAGCCCATGATGCACTGGACAACCGCGGACGGTCCCGTCTCAACAAGACGCACCCTGTCGCTGCCGGCGCTGGTTTTCGCCCTCGCCGCGGCGTTCGGCTGTGCCCAACCGGCAGTCGAGCCGGCACCGGAAACCGTCTATCCGGGAGCGTCGTGGGAGCGGATCTCGGATCCCGCTTCCGCCGGATTCTCGGCCGAGGCCCTCGACGCGATCCACCCGTACGTGGAGGGGATCAACACCACCGCGGTGATGGCCGCGGTGGGCGGGCGCGTCCTCTTCGAGCACGGACCCGTGGATGAGATCAGCTATCTCGCCTCGGTGCGGAAGAGCATCCTCGCCATGCTCTACGGCCGCTACGTGGAGGACGGGACGATCGATCTCGAGCTCACGGTGGCGGATCTGGGCATGGACGATGTCCAGGGACTCCTGCCGATCGAGAAACAGGCGCGGGTGCTGGATCTCGTCACGGCGCGCTCCGGGGTCTATCACCCGGCCTCGAACTCGGGCGACAACCTCGCGGACGCCCCGCCGCGCGGCTCGCAGGAGCCCGGCACCTACTACCTGTACAGCAACTGGGACTTCAACGCGGCGGGCGCGGTCTTCGAGCAGCTCACCGAGCGCAACATCTACGACGCGCTCGGAACCGACCTCGCGCTCCCGCTCGGATTCGAGGACTGGCACCGGTGGATCCACCGCAAGTCGGGAGACGCGACCAGGTCGCGCAACCTCGCCTACCACATGAACCTCTCGACCCGCGACATGACCCGGATCGGCTACCTGATGCTGCGGGGCGGCATGTGGAGGGAGGAACGCGTGCTGCCGGATGGATGGGCCGAACGGATCTCGGGCCTGGTCACGCCGTCGGAGGAGATGAACCCGGAAAGCCGGCGGGGAGGCGACTTCGGCTACGGGTACATGTGGTGGATATGGGACGGCCCGGCGGTGCCGGAGGCGTTCCGCGGCGCCTACACCGGACGCGGAGCCTGGGGCCAGTACATCACCGTCATTCCGTCGCTCGACATGGTCGTCGCGCACAAGACCGTGCCCGAGGTCGCCACGCCGTGGGACGACTACATGGGGATCCTCGACCGGCTGGTCGCCGCTCATTGCGGCCCCGACTGCTGACGGCAGCGCAGGCCATGACGGCCGCGGTCACCACGTCTGGGCCTCGTCCGAATAGAGCTTGAGCGGCAACCGGTACGAGATCCCGGTGTCTTCCAGGGTCGCGTGCTCGACCAGTTCGGCGAAGCGGTTGGCGCGGGTCAGGTAGGTCCGGCCCGCCAGCCGGTCGAACAGCCCGCTGATGCGGCGCTGGAGACGCATCGCGAAGAGCATCCCCGCGGTGTGCTGACGCGGGAACTTCAGCTTGTCGGCGAGTTCATGACCGATGAGGGCCCGCGAGACCCGCAAACCGTAATTCGCCAGGGCCGCGCGTTCGCCCGGTTCGGAAAGCCCAATCACGACCGGCGCCACATTGAGCAGCGAGTTGGCCATGACAATCGCGGACTCGCCCGGCTCCGGTTCGCAGGCGCCGCCGATCCGGCACATCTCGAGGGCGCCGGCTTCATCGCGAAACAGGATGGCGTCCGGCACCCCGAGCAGGACCGCGGTGTACCGCCAGATGTGCATGTATCCGGCGCGTCCCTCCGGAGTCAGCCTGGCTCCCAGACGCTCCACGTCGTCGAGAAGCATTGCCGAGAAGACACCGGAGGCGAGAGCCAGGTGGGCACTGCTCAGCGGTACGCCGTACACCGACTCGTCCCACTCGCCCGATTCCCGAATCAGCCGCCGCACCTGCGCGTGCACGAAGCGGATCCGGACGGTGTACTTCCAGCCGTCCGCCTCTCGCTCGAGGCCGCCCGGAAAGGTGACTTCGACGAGCTGCCGGATGTTGTGTTTCAACCTCCGGACCGCGTGATCGATCAACCGGCCGGTGGTGAAGAACGACAGGCTGATCAACGTCGAAAACCCCCGAACGAGCCCTCCGGCGAGGAGGCCCAGAACGAAAAGATCGGGGTCGGCCTGGAATGCCGCACAGCCCGCGTTCATCGCACTCCGATCAAGCCACGGAGGGGGCGCCGCAGTCCGCTCGAAGAACTCCCTCAGAGCGTCGGGCGCCGCGGCGAGCCCGCCATCGTCCTGTTCCATCCCGGCATCCAGCAGTCGATGGATCGCGGCATCGCCGTGACCCGCGAGGGAAGCGACGGCGGCGTCGGCCAACGGGTCACCCATGGTGGCGTGCCGCACGTACCGATGGGCAAGCTTCGGATTCATTCTTGCCGCCCGTTCGAGGCCCGGGTGGTAGGCAGTGGGAACGCGCATTGGGTTGTCAAATGTGACACTCCGAGTATATCTCCGTGAATTGCAGGAGTGTTACAGCCACCAATCGGGCTCGGCAGCCCCTATGAGCCTCCGGAGGCGCCGGACCTCCGTCCGGCCGCCGGCGCCGAGTCAGCGGAACGCTGCGTGGAGCGGTTGCTGGTTTCCCGGAATGACGGAACCGGGCGAACCCGCCTCAGGTCACCGGATTCCGGCGGCGGAAGCGGGGTTGTTCGTACTCCCCACTCGCCAGGACCTCGCGCAGCGCTTCGACGGCGTCCCAGACGTCCGCATACCGCACGTAGAGCGGGGCGAACCCGAAGCGGAGGAGATCCGGTTCCCGGAAATCCCCCACGACGCCCCGGGCGATGAGGCCCTGCATGACCGGGTAGCCGTCGGGATGCCGGAGCGACACCTGGCTTCCCCGCTCGCGCGCGTGCCGCGGGCTCGCCGCTTCCACCCCAAACTCTCCGAGACGTTCGCCGGTGAGGCGGAGCAAGAGATCCCCAAGGGCCTCGCTCTTCGCCTGGAGCGCCGCCAGATCAACGCCCTCGAAGGTCCGGAGCCCCTCTTCGAGCGCGACCATGGACAGGACTCCCGGAGTCCCGCTCAGGAACCGCCGCATCCCGGCCGCCGGCCGGTAGCGCGTCTCGAACTCGAACGGGCTGCGGTGCCCCATCCACCCGGACAGCGGCGTGTCGAGGGACTGCTGGAGATGCCGGGCCACGTAGAGAAAACCGGGCGCCCCGGGACCGCCGTTCAGATACTTGTAGCCGCAGCCGACCGCGAACTCGACCCCGTCCTCGTTCAGGTGCAGCGGGAAGGCCCCGGCGCTGTGGCTCAGGTCCCAGACGATGGGAATCCCCGCGTCCCGCGCGACCGCGGTCAGCCGGCGAAGATCGTGCTTCCGGCCAGTCCGGAAGTCCACCTGGGTCAGCGTTGCGACCGCCACCTCGGGTCCGAGCGCGGACTCGAAATCGTCCGGCGGCACGACACGAAGTTCGGCGCCGCTCTCCCGGAGCAGATCCACGAGTCCCTCGGCCATGTAGAGATCGGTGGGGAAGTTCGTGTCTTCGGCCAGCACCAACCGCCGCGAGCCGGGACGCCGCAGGAGGGCGGCGAGCAGCTTGAAGAGATTGAGGGACACCGAGTCGGCGGCGATCACCTCGTCCTCCGCTGCGCCGAGCAGCGGCGCGATCCGCGCCCCCACCCGCTCGGGCAGCCGGAACCAGCCGTGGAGGTTCCAGGAGGCGACGAGGTCGCGGCCCCACTCGTCGGCGAGCAGCGACCCGATCCGCGTCCGCATTCCCGCGGACGCTGGTCCGAGCGAGTTCCCGTCGAGGTAGATCACGCCCTCGGGGAGCTCGAACCGGTCGCGGAACGAGGCCAGCGGATCGTTCCGGTCCCGCTCGAGAACGTCCTCACGGCGAAGCGGTCCGGCCACGCTCGCTGCCGCCGGCCGGTCTCCGTGCATGCGAGGGATTATTCCGTTTGGCGCCCCTCCCGCACTACATTGCTCCTTCCAGCACTTGCAGTGCCCAGACCCCGGTGAGCTTTCCCCTTTCCCGCTTCGACCCCGCCGTCGCCGGCTGGTTCCGGGAGCGTTTCGAGGCGCCCACCGAACCCCAGGCAAGTGGCTGGCCCGCCATCGCCGGCGGTGAGGACGTGCTGATCACGGCTCCCACCGGATCGGGGAAGACGCTCGCGGCGTTCCTGTTTGCCGTGGACCGGCTGATCCGGGAAGCGCGGCAAGGCCCGCTTCCCGATGAGACGCGGGTCGTCTACGTTTCGCCGCTGAAGGCGCTCAGCGCGGACATCCGCCGAAACCTCAAGGTCCCGCTGACCGAAATCGCCGCCCGCGCCATGGGCGACGCCGACTCCTTCCCCGCCGTTCGCGCCGAACTGCGCACCGGCGACACCCCGGCCGCGGACCGGGCCCGGATGACCCGGAAGCCGCCCCACATCCTGGTCACCACCCCGGAATCGCTCTACCTGCTGCTCACCGCCGGCCGCGGTCGCGAGCTCCTCCGCACCGCGGACACCGTGATCGTCGACGAGATCCACGCGCTCGCGCGCGACAAGCGGGGCAGCCACCTGGCGCTCTCTCTCGAGCGCCTCGACCGGCTCGCCGGCCGGCCGCTCCAGCGCATCGGGCTGTCAGCCACGGTGCGGCCGCTGCCCGACGTCGCCCGCTTCCTCAGTCCGCGGACCCCGGAGGGGCCGGTGGTGGTTCCCGTCGGGCACCGGCGGGAGATGGACCTGGCGGTGGAGGTCCCGGATTCCGAGTTCGGGGCGGTGGCGACCCACGAGATCATGGAAGACATCCGGGACCGGATCGCCGCACTCATCGAAGCGCACGACACCACCCTCGTCTTCGTCAACACCCGGCGCATGGCGGAGCGGCTGACCCACGTGCTGGGGGAGCGCCTGCCGGAAGATGCGGTGCTGGCGCATCACGGGAGCCTCGCAAGGGAGGTCCGGCTGGAGGCCGAGCGGCGGCTCCAGGAAGGCGACGTCCGGGCCATTGTCGCCACCGCGTCGCTCGAACTGGGGATCGACATCGGCTCGGTGGACCTGGTGTGCCAGCTCGGCTCGCCGCGTTCCATCGCGGTCGCGCTCCAGCGGGTGGGCCGCTCCGGCCACTGGCTCGGCGCCATCCCCAAGGGACGCTTCTTTCCGACGACCCGCGACGAGCTCGTCGAGTGCGCGGCGCTGATGGCCGCGGTGAACGCCGGCGATCTCGACCGGATCCGCATCCCCGAAGCGCCTCTCGACATCCTGGCGCAACAACTCGTCGCCGAGGCCGGCGCGACTCCGGAAGAACGGCATGACCTCGACGACCTGTTCGGTTTCGCTCGCCGCGCCGATCCCTACCGGAACCTCGGCCGCGCCGCCTTCGACGCGGTGATCGGCGTGCTCTCCGACGGCGTGGCGACCGGGCGGGGACGCCGCGGCGCCTTCCTGCACCGGGACGCCGTTTCCGGCACGGTGCGAGCCCGCCGGAACGCGCGGCTCGCGGCCATTCAGAACGGCGGCGCGATTCCGGAGACGGCGCAGTACCAAGTGGTCGCCGAACCCGATGAACGGGTGGTGGGCCAGCTCGACGAGGACTTCGCCATCGAGAGCTACGCGGGCGACGTGTTCCTGCTGGGCACGACCTCCTGGCGGATCCGGCGCATCACCCAGGGACAGGTGCGGGTCGAAGACGCCGAGGGCGCGGCGCCCACGATCCCCTTCTGGCGGGGGGAGGCGCCGGGGCGCACCGCGGAGTTGAGCGTCAGGGTGGCGGAGCTCCGCGAAGCGGTGGACCGGGATCCGGCCGAGGCGCGGATCGGGTTGCAGCGCGATTCGCGCCTCGACCAGGCCGGTACGGACCAGGTGCTCCGCTACCTCGCCGCCGGCAGGGCCGCGCTCGGCGCCATGCCGAGCCAGCGGACGGTGGTCGCCGAGCGGTTCTTCGACGACTCCGGCGGCATGCAGCTCGTCATCCACGCTCCGTTCGGCAGCCGGATCAACCGGGCGTGGGGGCTCGCGCTGCGCAAGCGCTTCTGCCGCTCGTTCAACCTCGAACTCCAGGCGGCGGCGACCGACGACGGCATCGTCATCTCGCTCACCGACCTGCACTCCTTCCCGCTCGAATCGGTCTTCTCCTTCCTGAATCCCGAGAACCTGGAGCACGTGCTCACCCAGGCGGTCCTCGGGGTTCCGCTCTTCGGGGCCCGCTGGCGCTGGACCGCCTCACGGGCGCTGGCCGTGCCCCGCCGCCGGCACGGCCAGCGCGTCCCCCCTCCGATCCAGCGGATGCTCACCGACGACCTGCTCGCCGCGGTGTTCCCGGACCAGGCCGCCTGCGCCGAGAACCTCGCCGGCGAAGTCCGGATCCCCAAGCACCCGCTGGTGGACGAGGCGATCCGCGACTCCCTCCACGAGGCGCTGGACAGCGACGGCCTCCGTGCCCTTATCGAAGGCATCCGCGACGGGAGGGTGCGCACGGTGGCCGTGGACACCCCCGAGGCCTCTCCCTTCGCGGCCGAGATCCTGAACGCCAACCCCTTCGCTTTCCTCGACCCGGCGCCGCTCGAAGAGCGCCGCTCGCGCGCCGTGCGGATGCGGCGGTCGCTCCCGCCCGAGCTGGACACCGAGGCCGTCCTCGACCCCGAGGCGATCGCGCAGGCTGCCGCGGAAGCGACGCCGCTGGTTCGCGACGCGGACGAACTCCACGACGCGCTCCTCACGCTCGGAGTGGCCCGGGAGACACCGGAGTGGCGTGGGTTCTTCGAGGAACTCGAGGCCGGCAACCGCGCCGTCGCGATTGTCGCGGGAGACGCGCCGTTCTGGCTGGCCGCCGAGCGGCTGGCAGTTGTTCGTTCCGTCTGGCCCGAGGTTTCGCTCCCGCCCGGGATTCCGGTTCCGGGGCCCGGCGACGCGCCGGACACCCGGGCGGAAGCGGTGGCCGCCATTCTGCGGGGGGTGATGGATTGCTCCGGTCCGGTGAGCGTCCAGGCGCTCGCCGCCCGACTCGCGCTCCCCGAGGCCCGGATCGAGGCGGCGCTCGCGCTCCTCGAAGCCGAAGGCCTCGTGCTCCAGGGGCGGTTTCGCCGTTCGCCCGCCAGCGACGGTCCCTCCGAGTGGTGCCACCGCCGGGTGCTGGCCCGCATCCACCGGCTCACCCTTGCCCGGCTCCGCCGCGAGTCGGCGCCGGTCAGCGCCGCCGCCTTTCTCGAGTTCCTCGCCCGGTGGCAGCACCTGACCGCGGAAAGCCGTCTCCACGGGCCCCGCGGCGTCCGGGAGGTCATCGCCCAGCTCCAGGGACTCGAAGCGCCGGCCGCGGCCTGGGAGTCCCAGATCCTGCCGCCGAGAATCGCCGGCTACCGGCGCGACTGGCTGGACGAGAACTGTCTCTCGGGCGAGGTGGTCTGGGGCCGGACATCCATTCCGGAGTCGGCTCCGGGGAGGGGCCCGGCGCGTCCGACCCGGGCCGCGCCGATCGGCCTACTCCTCAGGAGCGACGTCGGCCGCTGGCTCCGACCCCGAGGTGAGCACTCGGAAGCCCTCTCCCCCGCGGCCGGCAAGGTCCTCGGGCTGCTGGAACGCGGCGGCGCGCAGTTCTTCGCCGAACTCCAGGAGCGTTCCGGGTTGCTGCCCGCCGCGCTCGAGGATGCGCTCTGGGAGCTGACCGCCGGCGGCCGGGTCACCGCGGACGGTTTCGACAACCTGCGCGCCCTCATGGACCCGCGCCGGCGAAGCGCCTACGGACGCTACCGCCGGCGCAAGGCTCGCTATTCACCCGGCCGTTGGGCGCTCCTCGCGGCGCCCGCCAGGGACGAGGAAGAACCGGCGGACCACGAGGGGGTGGCGCGCCAGCTCCTCCAGCGCTGGGGCGTGGTGTTCCGCGAACTCCTGAAGCGGGAGCGGACGCCGTCGCGCTGGAGGGACCTGCAGCTCGTCCTGCGGCGGCTGGAAATGCGCGGCGAAGTGGTGGGCGGGCAGTTCGTCTCCACCTTCCCCGGAGAACAGTTCGCATTGCCCGAAGCGGTCGCTCCGCTCCGCCGGGCGGGCCGGAACGGCTCCGGCGCAGGGGTGCAGGTGAAGATCGGGGCCGCCGATCCGCTGAATCTGTCGGGAATCCTGGTTCCGGGCCCGCGCATTCCGGTCACCTCGTCCGAGAACCTGATTCTGGGAGATGGCGGGCTCTCGTCCGCGGGGCAAGGTCCCATCCGGCCCGCCTTCGAACCGCGGCGGGCGAGCGGGGAGGCGGGGGCGCCTCCGGCGTGAGTCTCGCGGCACCCGGGCAGCGGAGCCGCTCCCGGACGGACGCCAGCGCGGCAGAACCACCTCTCGCGAACACCGCGCGGCGCGCCTTCCGCGAGCGCTTCGGCCGCGCTCCCGACGGGGTCGCCTTCGCTCCGGGACGGGTGAACCTCATCGGGGAGCACGTGGACTACTGCGGCCTTCCTGTCCTTCCGGCCGCCCTGTCCCACGGGGTCGCGCTCGCCTTTGCGGCCCGCCGCGACGAACGGGTCCGGTGCCGGACGACCGAACCGGGATTCGACGAAGTCGATTTCATCCTCGGCGAAACGCCGGCGGCGGCGGGATTCGGGCGCTATCTGGCGGCCGCGGCGGCTGGACTCGACGCGGGCCGTTGGACGCCGGCCTCCCGCGCCGGGTTCGACGGAGCGATCGCTTCCGACCTCCCCGTCGCCGCCGGTCTTTCCTCGTCCTCCGCGGTGGTGATCGCCGGAGCCTTCGCGCTGCTCGGGGTCCGCGGCGGCCTCACGCCGGGCGAGGCGCTTCCACCCGAGGATGCGATGCGTCTGGCGCTCGATCTCGCCGAAGCGGAGCACGGCGTGGCGATCCAGGGTGGGGCCATGGACCAGTCCGTCTGCCTGGGCGCCGTCCCCGGACACGCGCTGCACATCGCCTTCGAGCCCCCGTGCTGGACTCCGGTTCCGGTGGACTCCTCCCGCTTCCGCTTCCTCGTCGCCCATAGCGGCCGACGTGCCGACAAGGGAGGGGCGGCAGGCGCCATCTTCGACGAGCGCGTCCGGCAAACGCGGGAAGCGCTATACCTCGCCAGGGCGTTCCTGCCCCACGCGGACAGTTACCCGGCACTCGTCGCCCACCACCCCCTTCCGGAGCTTCTCCAGGCGGCGGACCGCCTGCCGGCGCCGCTGGCGGGACGGTTCCGCCACGTCGTTACCGAAGCGGGGCGCACCGCCGCCGCCGCGAAGCACCTCCGAGACGGCGACGCCCCGGCATTCGGCAAGACGCTGGACGCCTCCCACGAGAGTCTGCGGCGCGACTACGAGGTAAGCACCCCGGATCTCGATGAGCTCGTCGAGGCCGCGCGGAGCGCGGGCGCGCTCGGCGCCCGCCTCACCGGCGCCGGACTCGGCGGCTCCGTGGTGATCCTCGCCTCGCCGGACCGGGAGCCGGCGATTCGGTCCGCGCTCTCCGAGCGCTACTACCTCCCCCGCGGGATCCGCGAGCCCGCCGACACCCACCTCCTCGACACGGCGCCCTCGGGGCCGGCGCTCCTCGTCGCTTCCTGATCGATCAGGAAGCGGGAATACGCCGTGCCAGCGTTCCGGTTACGTCGCTCGCAAGGCTGTAGAGAACCGGCACCAAGAACAACGTGACCAGAGTCGCGAAGGCGACTCCGAAAGCCAGGGACACCGCCATCGGAATCAGGAGGGCGGCCTGATAGCTGCGCTCCGCCAACAATGGGGTTACGCCGGCGCAGGTGGTCACCGACGTGAGGATGACGGCCCGGAAACGGGCCGGTCCGGACTGAAGCGCCGCCTCCCGGGCCGAAAGCCCCCGCGCCCGGCGCCGATTCGTGAAGTCGAGCATCACCAGTGCATCGTTCACCACGATCCCGATGAGCGGCACCATCCCGAAGAGACTCATCGAATCGAGATTGATTCCCATGATGAGATGTCCGAACACGGCGCCGGCGAGTCCGAACGGGATCGCGGCCAGGATGAGGAAGGGCTGGGTCCACGAACCGAGCGGGATCGCGAGTAGCACGAAGATGAGCATCACGGCCAGGAGCCCGCTACGCGCCAGGGCTGCCTGGCTCTCCTCCGCCTCGCCCGCCATCCCGGCAACCCTGAAGTCAACTCCCGGGAACCGCTCGCGGAGCCCGGGCAGCACTTGATCGCGGGCCGTGGCGATGACCGCATCCGGAGTGGCCACCCGCCCGTCCACGCTGACCAAAACGGTGACCGCCCGCAGCGAGTCCACCCGGCGGATGACCGACTGTCCGGCGGCAGGGGAGACCTCGGCGATGTCACCCAGGGGGTTTAGCCGCCCGTCGGGACTGCGCACGAGCATGTCGGCCACTCCCAACGCCCCACCCGAATCGGCGCGCGGGGAGCGCAGCAACACCCGAACTTCGTCGCGGCCCCGCTGTAGCCGCGCGACCTCCTCGCCGTGAAACGCCTGGCGGAGTTGGCGGCCCACGGCGCCTGCGGTGAGCCCGGTGCCCGATTCCCCGGGCGGGACGCGGGCCACGAGGCCCGGAGCGGCACCCTCGAAGTCGTCGGAAACGGACGTCACTCCCGGAACCTCGCGGAGTCCCGACTGGAGGGCCTCGGAGGCAGCCAGGAGGCCTTCGAAATCGGGACCCCGAACCCGGAGCGATACGTCCGCCGCCTGACCAAACGCATCGCTGATCACGGACACCCGGGCGTCCACCGGTGCCGATCGAATCCGGTCCCGGACCCGATCCGCGACCGAGCGCGTCGAGATTCCCGCGCGGTCCTCCTGAGGGCTGAGCCGCCAGACGATCTGTCCGACCGACGCGCCCAACTCCGCGGACTGTCCGCCGAAGGACTCCCCGACTCCGATCGGAATCCGCTGCCCCACGAGAACCACCCGGTGCCGCTCGACGTCCACTCCCGACTCGGCGCGAATCTCCTCGCGCACCTCATCCACCGTGGCGTCGAGCGAAGCGACCACCGCACGGGTGGCGTCCGACGTCGCTTCCGCCGGTAGCTTGACCTGGACGAACGCGATGTTGTTGTCCATGGGCGAGCCGGTCACGACCTGCACGAAACCCCCGGCGGTGAGCCCGAACGCGAGGCAGAGCGCGAAGACGCCGAGCGCCAGAGTCGCCAGCCGGTTGTCGAGCGCCCACTCGAGCGCAGGTCGGTAGACCGTCTCCACGGTCCAGTCGAAACCCGACTGGACCGCGCCCCGGACCCGTGCAAGACGGCGGCTCGGACGCACGGACAACCCGCCGTGCGCCAGGTGATGCGGCAGGATCCAGGCGGCCTCGATCAGCGAGAACGCCAGGATGGGAATCACCATCCGCGGCACGTCGCCGATCAGCTCGCCGTAAACGCCCGGGATCCCGAGGAGCGGGGCAAAGGCGGCCATCGTGGTCAGAACCCCGAAGGCCGCCGGAAAAAGCACCCTCCGGGTTCCACGAATGGCTGATTCCTCCCGGCTCTCCCCACCGTCGTCCATCCGTCGCTGGACGTTCTCGCCCACCACGATCGCATCGTCCACCACGATGCCGAGGGCCACGATGAATCCGAACATGCTGAGCAGGTTCACGGTGATCCCGAGTCCGGGCATCAAAAGAAAAGCGCCGAAGAACGTGAACGGCAAACCGGCCGCCGTCCAGACTGCGAGGCGGGTCGAAAGCGTGAAGAAGAGCACCAGGAAGATGAGTCCGAGACCGGACAGCCCGTTCCGGACCATGAGGTCCAGACGACCCTGGAAGTCCTCGGATGCGAAGTACCAGGGGGTGACCCGGATCCCGTCAGGAAGCTGCGTCGCCCGGATGACCTCCCGCGCTCCCGCCGTGGTGTCCGCCAGCCGGCCGCCGTCTTCCAACAGAACGCTCAGAAACACTGCCGGCTCGCCATTCATCCAGGCTTCACGATCCGATGCGGCGAAACCGTCGGTGACGGTAGCAACGTCCCCCAGACGCACCACGCCGCCGTCCGCCGCCGTGATCACCGGAATCCGACTGAAATCCTCGGCGGTCGTTGCGGCGCCCTCGGTACGCAGCGTGAGTTCATGGGCTCCGCTGCGCGCGGTGCCCGCGGGGATGTCCGCGGAGCCCAGCCGGACCGCGTCTCGGACGCCGTCGAAGGTCAACCCGAACCGCGTCAGGTTCCGCTCGGGGATCTCGATGGTCAGTTCCTGATCCCAGCCCGTGAGCCGCTCCACGGCGGCCACCCCGGGTACCGCCACCACTGCGTCGTGGACGCGCCGGGCCGCCTGGTGGAGATCTCGGTCGCTCACCGCCCCGTGTACCGCGATCCGGAAGATCTCCCGGTACCGGGCGATCTCGGAAACCACGGGATCCTCCGCCTCCGCCGGAAGCGAGGTGAGGGATCCCACGCGTTCGCGCACCGTGTCCCCGAGGCGGCGAATGTCCGCCCCTGCTTCGAGTACCAGCGTGAGCGCGCCGGCGTCGTCTGCTGCGAACCCGGTCATCTCCCGCACGCCCTCGATGCCCCGCAGCGCTTCCTCCAGTGGAAGCAGCACCCGGGCCTCGACGACTCCGGCCTCCGCCCCCGGTACCACCACGCGCACCACAACGGCGGGAGAGGAGGTTTCCGGCAGGAGTTCGTGCGGAATCCCGCCGAGGGCCAGGTAGCCCCCCAGCGAAACGCCGAAGAAAACCAGATTCGCGGCGACCCGGTTCCGGACGAACCAGGCGATCACACCCGTGGAGCGGCGCTCCTGGTCAGGGAGTTCTCCGTCCATCCCGCCCGTGCCGCTCAGGAAATCCCGGTCACATCGCCTCGTCAGGGAACCGCCGTCTCCGAAGAACCGGCGATCCGCACCCGCATCCCCTCCGCGACCATGGAGGGCGGAGAGACCACGAGCCGCTCCCCGGCTGCCAGACCGGAACGAACCAGGACCGCGGTTTCGCCGGCCGGCCAGAAGGCGTCCACCTCGCGAACCCGAATGCGGTCCTCGGCGTCCACGACGAGGACGGTGCCGTCGGCGCGGAACGCGCTCACCGGGACGGTGGCCACATCGGGGAACTCCCTTCCCTCGATCTCGACCTCCACGAACATCCCGGCCACGAGCGGCGGCCTGCCATCCGGCGTCGTCTGGTAGGGCCTCGGCACTTCGATCACAGCCGGAATGAAACGCGTCCCCGGATCCATCTCGCCCTCCATCCGGGTGAGGCGTCCCTCCCAGGCCCAACGGACCTCGGCGTCCGGCGGCCCGAGGATCGCGGTCACGCGCGCCGGGGACGCTCCCGCAGCGCCTCCCGGGAACGGGAGGTCCAGCAGCGAGAGCGCCGCGTCCGGGAGCGAAACCCGGACCTCGAACACGTCGAGCGAGAACAGCTCCAACAAGCGGTGCCCCGGGGTGACCCACTCGCCGACCTCGGCACCCCGAGCGGCGACCAGACCGGAGTGCGGCGCCCGCACCTCCGTGTTTCCCAGGTCCGCTTCCGCGGTTTCAAGGGCCGCCCGGGCGGCGGCGGCGCCCTCCTCCGCGGCCGCCAGCTGCGGCACCCCGAGCGCCAGCGGATCCGGCGCGGTTCCGGTCCGTTCCCACTCGGTTCGGGCCATTTCCGCGGCCGCCCGCTCCCGGAGCAGGCGAAGTTCCGCCTCCGCGAGACGGCTTCGCGCTTCCGCCACCGCCTGGGCGTAGCGGGTCTGCCGGATTCGAAAGAGCGGGGATCCCTCGGCCACCTGCGTCCCGACCCGGAGCGCACTGGCGGCCCAGACGACCTCGCCGGCGATCTGGGCAGCGACCGCGGTGCGACGTGCGGGCCGCGCGGTACCGTCCACGGTGACAACGACCCGCTCCGTGCCGAGCTGCACGCGCTGAACCCGAACCTCGGAGAGCGCGGGCTCGAACTCCTGGGCCTCGGGCTCCGGGCCCAGCGCCACCAGGAGCGCGACGACGGCGAACGACGCCAACAGGATCGGCACGAACAGGAAACGCCGCATCACCGCCGGCCAGCGGAGAACCAGGCTGCCAAGCATCCCCACATCGTGAAAACAGAGTGTACGGCGAACCGGGCTTCCACCGACCCGTCACGCGGACATCGAGCCGGAGCGCTACCGGGGGCCCACCCGCGAACGACCTACACTGCCACGAACACGCATGCCGCCCAACCACCGTGCCGGGGATTAGTCCGGTGCGTTTGTGGGCGCTCTCGGATCTCCACATCTCGCACCCGCCGAACCGGAAGGCACTGGACGACCTGCCGGCGCACCCCGAAGACTGGCTGATCCTCGCGGGAGACCTGACCGACGGCGAGCAGGGGCTCGACTGGCTGCTCGACGCGCTGACCCCCAGGTTCCGCCGCCTGGTCTGGACTCCGGGCAATCATGAACTCTGGACCGTCCCCGGGAGGGACCCGGGATTCCGGGGCGTGGCGCTCTACGAGCGGCTCGTCGCCATTGCCCGCTCCCACGGCGCCCTGACCCCCGAAGATCCCTATCCCGTTGTCGAACACCGGGACGGAAGGATCCTCATCGCACCGCTGTTCCTGCTCTACGACTACAGCTTCCGGCCGCCGCACGTTCCGCGCCGCGAGGTCGTGCGCTGGGCGCGCGAAACCGGGGCGGTCTGCTCCGACGAGTATCTCCTCCACCCTGACCCGTTCCCCGACCGGGAATCGTGGTGCAGAGCGCGGTGCGAGTCGGCTGCCGCCCGGCTCGCTGCGTGTCCGCCGGACATCCCCAAAGTGCTGATCAATCACTTCCCGCTGGAGGAGGAGCACGCGGTGCTGCCGCGGGTCCCCCGCTTCACCCCCTGGTGCGGGACCCGGCGGACGCGCGGGTGGCACCGGCGGTTCGGCGCCTGCGCGGTGGTGTACGGGCACCTCCACATCCGAAAGACCGATTGGCTCGACGGCGTGCCCTTTCATGAGGTCTCTCTCGGTTATCCGCGGCAGTGGGATCACACCCGGGGAATCGGCGCCTACTTGCGGGAAGTGACGCTGGCGTCGGCGGGCGCCTTCTCCCGATGACGACCCACCCCGGCCCGTGGTGGAACTCGTGGCACAAAGGCGAAGGCGCGCTCATCCTGCATGTGGACCTCCGCCCCGATGACGGACGGGAGAGGCGGGCCCTGTCCTTCCTCGATGACGAGGAACGGCGGCGCTGGGACGGTTTCGTGGTGAAGGGCGCCCGGCGCCGGTTCTCGCTCTGCCGCGCGGCGCTTCGGATCAATCTCTGTGAACGCCTCGGGTGCGCCAACGACGCACTCTCCTTCGGCTACCTCGAGCACGGGAAACCCTTCGCGAAGGTGAACGGGACGCCGTCACCCCTCAGCTTCAACGTCAGCCACAGCGGGTCGAACGGCCTGATCGCATTCGCCGAACACGACGGCTTGGGAGTGGATCTGGAGGAACGCGCTCCGGACCGGAACTTCGACGGCATCGGCAGCAGCGTCTACGGCCCGGCCGAGCAGCGCGTCCTCACGGCGGCAAGGGGACGACGGAAGGCGGATCTGTTCTACCGGCTGTGGAGCCTGAAAGAGGCGCTGATCAAGGCGCTCGGAACGGGTTTCGCCCTGAATCCGTCACGCTTCGAGGTCCCCCCGGCCATGCTCGGCGGAGCTCGGTCCTCGGTGTTCCGCTTCCCGCACGCGCCCTCCGATCGCTGGTGGTTGATGGACCTCGGGGAACCCCGGTTCGCCGCCGCGCTGGCCTACCGGCTGCCTTCCCGGGACACCGACTCCCACCTCCACGTCAGCGCGAACTGAAGCCGCTCCGGTCGAGAAACTCCACCGTCCGCCGGGCGCATTCCTCGGGCGCTTCGAGCTGGGCCAGGTGGGTCGTCCCCGCCACGGTCCGAAAGTCCACCGACGCCACTCCGGTCAGGTCGCACGGCGGGACAAAGTAGTGAGGGAGATCGGGGTCGGCGCCAACCACGCGGACCGGCAGCGGCAAGGCATCCGGAGCCACCAGGGGTGCGAAATCGGGTATCGAGGCGAGGATCCGGGCCTCGTACTCGGGTGGGCACCGGAGTTCCCAGCCTCCTTCCACTGCCTTCCGGAGCGTCGTCCGCGCCATCAGCCGCAGTGCCTTCGGACCAAGGCGCGCCATTGCCGGCTGGGCCGCCATAAGTTCGACGAACTCCTCCGGGCTCTGAAACCGGAAGGCGCGGTTCCGGGTTCGCACGGCCGCCTGCCGGCAGGCCAGGCGCGAGGCCCGCGCGGCGCCTGCCCCCTGAGAGAGCGCCGGCTCAAAAAGAACCAAGGCCGCATACGAGGCTTCGAGGGAAGGCGACAGGAGGGCCGCCAGGCAGGAAACCGAGTGGAAGACGCCGGCCCGGGGTCGCATCCCGAAAGCCCGGTCCACCGCCTGTCCAACGGCCTCGAGGTCGCGGCAGAAGGTCGGGACGGTGTGCCGCGCGATAGCGCCGGGCGGGTTCGCGCCGTGATTCCGCAGGTCGAACACGACGACATCGAAGTCATCGAGGAAGAGCGACCAGAACGGGTAGTAGAGGTCGATCGCGAGCCCGTTGCCGTGGCTCAGCAGCAGCCGCGGTCCGTTCGGATTCCCGTACCGCCGTACCGGTATCGTGACCTCATCGTCCAGCCGGACCTCGACGATCACGGCCGGCGGCGGGGGCCCTGAACTACGGGGATCCGTCCCGGGCTTCACGTTCCGGCCAGGACGGCCCGGGGGGCGGAAGGTGGGTCCGCCCCCGGTTCACCGCCGGCGGTCAGTTCCCGTCTGCCTCCGGCAGCGCGAGCGCCACGTAGGACTCCGGCACCCGGCCCCGTCGGCCCGTCTGGACCAGGATGTACTGCCGTCCCTCGTGCTTGTACGTCATCATGCCGTACATCCCGATCGCGGGCAGCTGGATGCTGCCGACCTTCTCGCCGGTCAGCTTGTCGTGGGCGTTCAGGACCGGCGGGCCGGCCATCCCCTCGGTGGTGAGGAGGAGGTCGCCGCTCACCATCAGGATCGCCCGGCCCTGACCGCCCACGTTCGACAGATCCACGCCCTCGAGGGCCGGATGGTTCTTGATGCGGTCGTTGGGTTCGCCGATCGGGACCCACCAGAGGTGCTCGCCGGTGTTCATGTCGATCGCGGTGACCCGGCTGTAAGGCGGCTTGTAGATGGGCAGCCCGTCAGGACCGGGAATTCCGATCGCGCGGTAGTTGACCCAGTCGGCGATCGTCTCGCCGATGGTGGTGCACTTCCCGCTCGGCGAGGTGCAGTCGTGGTCCGGCTGGTCGGCGTCCACGCCGGGCTGCACGATGCGGCCCGAGCAGTTGGGACCCGAAGACTGGTAGAGGATCCCGGTCCCGGGGTCGAGGGCGGCCGGGTGGGTGATGTTGACCGCGGAGTGGACGCCGCAGGCGATCCACCCCTTGTTTTCGTTGTATCCCTTGGGAATGGGTGGCATGTAGGGGCCGCCCACCGTGTACTCGGAGACGATCTCCATGGCCTTCTGCCTCAGTTCCGGGGTGTAGTCGATCAGGTTGTCCTCGCTGAGGTCGAGCATCTCGACCGGGGCCGGCACCGTCGGGACCGGCTGGGTGGGCGACAGCTTCTCGCCGGGCACGATGGACTGGGGGACCTCGACCTCTTCGATGGGCCACACCGGCTCGCCGGTCTCCCGGTTGAAGGCGAACGTGTACCCCTGCTTGGTGGTCTGGATGGCCATTGGCACCTTCTCGCCGTTCACCTCCACATCCACCAGGATCGGGACATTCGGGAGATCGTGGTTCCAGATGGGGTGGTGCGTGGTCTGGAAGTGCCAGACCCGCTCGCCGGTCTGGGCATTGAGCGCGATCACGCTGGTCCCGAACAGGTTGTCTCCCGGCCGGAACCCGCCATAGAAGTCGATCGTCGGCGCGTTGGTAGGGATGTACACGATGTCCCGTTCGAGGTCAGCCGACAGCGGAGCCCACGACGAGACGTCGCCGGTCCACTTCCAGGCATCGTTCTCCCAGGTACTGGCGGCGAAGTCATCCTCGGAGCGTGGGGTCACGTTGAACTTCCACTTGAAGTCGCCGGTGCGCGCGTCGAACGCGAGGATGTCGCCGGGGACGTTCTCGATCCGCGTCTGGTGGTATCCCTGCGCGGCGGAGTTCCCCACCACGATGGTCCCGTTCACCACGATCGGGGGCGAGGAATTCGTGATGTACCCCACGGTCGGGGCCAACCCCTCGTAGGGGTCGTAGTTGTAGCCGAAGTGGGCGAGGAGGTCCACGACGCCGGTCTTCGGGAATCCGGGGATGTCCACCGGCGCGCCGAAGCCCTCGATGTGCTCCCCGGTCTCGCCGTCGAACGCGTGCAGGAAGAACGCCGGGGAGACCACGTAGATGACGAGCCGCCCGTCGATCTCGGCGTAGGCAACGCCCTTGCCATAGCTCGAGCGCATGGACTCCTCGAAACGCCGGGTGTCCGGCTCCGCGTAGGTCCACAGCGTCTCCCCCGTTTCGGGGTCCATCGACACCACCGTGCGCCGGTAGCCCACCACCGTGTAGAGCCTGCCGTTGATGTAGCTCGGGGTGGACTTCGAGAGGTAGCTCGGCTTCGGCCCGTAGTTGTCGCCGCGCCACATCCAGGCGACCTCGAGGTCGCCAAAGTTGTCGGCGTTGACGTCTTTGAGCGGGGACGAGCGGGTGCCCCAGGCATCGCCGCTCTGGTACCGCCATTCGCCTGCGGGCATGTCGCGGTTCTGGGCCGCGAGCGGCGCGGCGAACAGCAGCGCGGCGACCAGAGCTCCCGCGATCCGGATCGGGCGTTTCGCGGGCGCGCAAAGAGGATTCAGTCGGGTCATCCGGAACCTCCCATGATCTTGAGAAACGGGAATCGTAAGCGTTTTGGCCAACGTTTGGGGCAGGTCGAGGGTTCCGTCGGTTACCGGAGTACATCCAGCAGATTGGAATGGTCATCGGTCCACAGGAACCGGTCGGCCGGTTCGGCGGCCTCCCCCGTCCAGGGCTCCGCCCTCCCGAGCAGGCTCGGGTCGGTGATGAGGTCGGTGTTCAGGCTGAGCACCACCCAGGTCGCGGTGTAGTGGAACAGATCGGGGTCCGGATCGCTGACCGTGAGCAACGACAGCAGGTCCAGGCGGAGGCCCTGGGCGCGGATCACCGGGGCGAGATCCACGTGGCGGTTCGAGATGTGGACCGCGATCGTGCCGCCCGGGGCCAGTCGGCTCTGGTAGAGATCGAACGCTTCGGCGGTGAGCAGGTGGACCGGGATCGCGTCGCCGGCGAAGGCGTCCAGCACGATCACGTCGAACTCCGCCTCTCCGGCGCCTGCTTCCCGGAGCAGGCTCAGCCGGCCGTCACCCAGCACGACCTCCACCTCCGCCGGCGCGTCGTCGAGGAAGGTGAAGTACTCGCGCGCCGCCTGCACGACCTGCGGGTCGAGCTCGTAGAAGCGGAACAGGTCTCCGCGCCGCCCGTGGACGACGATAGACCCGGTCCCGAGCCCGACGACAGCGACCCGGAGGGGCCGCACCAACCGACGGTTGGGGTGCCGGTTCAGGACCGCCTCGATACCGGTGCCCTCGTAGTAATAGAGGGTGGGCTCGCGGCGGCGCCCGGGCGCGAACCACTGGGACCCGTGGGCGATTCCCCCGTGCCACATGTCGCGCCGCCAGTCCGGCGTGCCCGGGTAGGCCTCCATGACGCGCACAACCCCGAAGAAGTTCCGGGTTGCGGTCAGCGGACGCCGATGTTCGAGCGCGCTGATGGCGATGGCGACCCCGAGGGTCGCCGCGGGGATGGCCTTCCGGGCGAGCGACCGGAAGGCGTCCCGGGGCGGCGTGGCCACGGCGAAGGCGACCACCACGGCGAGCACCAGGGCGAGCGGATACTCCCAGACGTTGGGGAAGAGCAGTGGACTGCCGATGGACGCGAAAAGCCCCCCGAGGGCGCCTCCGGCCGTCATGGACAGGTAGAAACCGGTGAGGCGCGTCGGAGCGGGTTTCCGCCGGACGATCTCCCCGTGGGTGATCCAGCACCCGGCGAACAGGAACCCGAGCGCCGCGACCGCGTGGGCGAGCAGGGCGCGCTCGAGGCCGTAGGTGATGTCCTGGAACCAGACGTAGAAGCACGCCGCCACCGAAACCAGCAGCAGCGGCACGAGGAACCGCCTCGGATACGGATCGCCGCCGCGGAACGCGAGGATGAACGTGAGCAGGTACAGGGCCAACGGGGCGATCCACAGGAACGGAACCGCTGCCACGTCGCGGGTGAGATGGGTCGTGACCGCGACCAGCGCCAGCGAGCCGACCGCGGCGAGCAGAAAGGCCGGGACATGGAAGTCACCGAGCCTGGACCCGGCCGGCGGGCCGGCGCGCCCGGCGTCGCCGGCCCGGGCCCGGACGGAAGCGACGCCCGCCAGGAAAGTCAGTGCGGCGAAGGCCACGAACCCCGCAGACCACAGCCGCCCCTGGGCGCCCAGTCCGAGCAGCGGCTCGAGCAACAGCGGATAGGCCGCGAGGCCGATCAACGACCCGGCATTCGAAAGGGCATACAGCCGGTAGACGCCGGTCGCCGCCGGGTCGTCGGCTGCCGAAGGACCCGCGCGGGCCACCCACGCCGACACCAGCGGCGTGGTGGCCGCGAGCGCGAAGAAGCCCGGCCCCAGCGTGACCAGGAGCGTGAGAAGGATCCACCCGGCGGGCGCTTCCCCGCCGTCCGGCGCCCAGCCGGTTCCGGGAAGCGGCGGCAGGCTGGCCAGCGCGGCCAGCGCGAGGAGGACGCCGTGGACCGCCAGCTGGACGCGCGGGGCGAGGCGCGTCACCAGCAGGTGCGCATAGAGATATCCGCCGAGCAGCACCGCCTGGAAGAAGAAGAGCGCGACGGCCCACACCATCGGGGCCCCGCCGTACCAGGGCAGCAGGCTGCGCGCGGCGAGTGGCTGGACCACGAACAGGAGCGACGCCGCGAGGAAGACCGCGGCACCGGAGAGCCATAGTCGGCGGGGCATAACGTCGGGGTTACGATACGGCCTCGTTATGAAGAAGCGCCGAACACCGCCCTCCCGAGCCGGCAACCCCGCAACTCCAACCACAACCGCCAAGCCCGCCGCCGCCCGGAAGGGATGGGGCGCCGCTCCGATCCTCGCGATCGGCCTGCTCGTGGCGGGCGCGGCCGTCTTCTTCGTCGCCGCCTTCGAGGACACGACGGTGGAGAGCGGCCTGCAGCCGGCTTCGGACCTGTCCGCCGACGCGTACGACCTCGGAAACCAGGCGGCCAAGCCGTTTCCCTACTACGACTCGGTGGAGGAGGCGCGTCCCTTCCCGGTGACGCTCCCTCCCAACACCTACGAGAACGAGACGCTGCAGACGGCGTACGCCATCGCCAAGGGGATCCCCGAAGTGCTCGTCCAGTTGCCCTGTCTGTGTGGCTGCCACGGCGCCTCCGAAGATCACGGGAGCCTGCTCGACTGCTACGTGGACAACCACGCCGCCACTTGAAGCACCTGTCTCCAGGAGGTCCTCCTGGCCAAGGAAATGCACGATGACGGCGCGAGTCCCGACGAGATCCGCGAGGCGATCTACGAGCACGAGTTCACCGACATCCCGCTGAGGTAGCGGCACCGCGGAAACCCGGACGCCGCCCCGCCCGTAGGTCCGCGGTTTCGCCTCCCTGCGGTCGGCGACGCCGGCCGGAGGCCGGCGCTCCGAGTTGGCGCTCCGGGCTAAGGCTCCCGCCAGTACAGGGGGTTTGGGCGGTAGCGCGGGAACGCCCAGGGGAGGACCTTCGTTTCCGCGTCCGCCGACGTCCCGGGTCCGGGCGACGGGGAACTCTCCCGGGGGCCGTGCTCTTCCTCGAGGTAGTCCAGGATCCTCTCGTGGGTCTCGGGCTCGAGCGGCGGCATGCCCATCCCGATCATCATGTCGAGCACCCCTTCCCACTCTTCACGGGGAAGGTTCAGCGCCCTGATGTAGCTGTCGTCGTGGCAGTAGAGACAGTTCTCGTCGATGAGGGCCCGGCCGTCGTTCTCCTGCCAGGCGGTGAGCGCCGGGATGCCGCGTTCCTCCCCGCCCGCCGCTGCGGCCACCGGCAGCAACGCGATCACAGAACCAAGTAGCAGACGTTTCATCTCAGAGTGCGGTGACCGCGATCCGGTGCATTGCATTGTTCAGGTAGCCGCGCGGGTTCCAACCCGGGACGACCATGGGCTGCTGGCGTCCCCGGTGGTCCGTCGCGCGCGCCCAGAGTTCATAGTGGCCGGGAATGTCGAAGGCGATGGACCCCTCGAACCGTTGCCACGCGAACGGGTTCTCGGGCTCCTCGAGCTGACACGGGAGCCAGGTGGCCCCGAAGTCGGCGCTCAGGTGCATCGCGTTCACCGGCCCGTCGCCGGCCCACGCCCAGCCCCGGACCGCGAGCGGCCCTCCGCCGACGTGGCGGACGCCCGTCTCGGGACGGGTGATGATGGACTTCACCGGCATGGGGCCGATGATCTCCATGTCCTCCTCGGGCACGTCGGTTCCGGGAGCGACCGGATACCGCGGCACCCGGTAGGAATAGCCCATCATCTTGGGGCCGTCGTGGACCTGGTCCCGGACCCAGAGGCGGCTCAGCCACTTCCCGCTCGCCGAGGCGGGGAACCCCGGGGCGACGATCCGTAGCGGAAAGCCATGGTGCGGAGGCAGAGGTTCGCCGTTCATGTCCCAGGCAAGGAGAGTCGACTCGTCCATGGCCTTGGACAGCGGGACGCCCCGGGAAATCGCGACGTCGTCGGGATTCCCGCTCAGGTGCGGATCCTCGCCGTAGTAGGCGACGTAGACGGCAGTGTCGAGCACGCCGGCCGCATCGAGCACGTCGCGGAGGCGGACACCGGTGTAACGCGCGCAGCCGACGGCGCCGAGCCACCACTGGTTGCCCGACGCCCCCGGCTGGAAGGCCGCTCTCCCGTTTCCCGCACATTCGAGCACGAGGGCGCGGCTCACGTTCTCGAAGCGCGCCTTGAGATCGTCAAGCGAGAGATTCAGGGCGTTTCCCACCTCGCCGTCGACGCGGAGCGACCAGCCCTCGAGGGTTCCGGAGAGGGCCCGCTCGGGCACCCCGCCGTTGTTCCGGACGAAGTGCTTGTCGTTGGGCGTGTAGCGGGGATCGAGGTCGGCAACCAGAGTCTCGGCGTTCACCGGCCGTTCGCTCAGAATCCGCAGGCCGCTCTTTCCGAAGACGGCTCCCCCGCCCTGCCCGGCGGCGCGCTCGAGAGCCAGCGCGCTCGCGCCGGCGGCAACGGGAACGGCGCCGAGAAACCGCCGTCGCGACAGCGGGGGAACAGGCCTCATGGGCCGCAAATGCTAGCCGAAATCCAACTGTGCACGGGCTCTCGGTTGACGGATGGTGGAGCTCAGATTGGCATGAATAGAGCGCATTTGCTATACTCGCCTTCAAGCATCGTACGAAGGTGCCGGATTTCAGCTCCGGCGCCGTCTATCCTTCCCGCCTGCCTTTCCCAGGCGGCGTCACCGCGAACCGGTGACGGACAGGCTTCCCGAACGACGGAACCCGAGGGTTTCGCTCTCGGGTCCAGAATCCCCGGCGGACCAAAGTTCGCGCCAGCGTCCCGCCTCCACGGTTTGAAGACACCTCTCTCCCATGAACGAACGACCGAACGGCCTCGGTTCGGCGCCGCACCACCCGGCGGGAGAGCTGTATCTGGAGCACGCGCGCTTCGAGTTCGGTCGGTTGCGGCGGTTGGCCGAGGCGGCGATCGGGCAGACGCCGGATCACGCGGCGCTCCATCGCCGGCTCTCGGCAGGCAGCAACTCGATCGCCATCCTGATGCGGCACCTGGCCGGCAACATCCGGTCCCGTTGGGCCGGGTTCCTGACCACGGACGGCGAAAAGCCCGACCGGAATCGCGAATCTGAATTCGACCCCTGCGACCGGCTGTCGCGGGATGAACTGCTCGCGGAGTGGCGCGACGCGTTCGCACTGCTCGAAGCGAACCTGGCCAGGCTCGGTCCCGCCGACCTCGGCCGCACGATCCGGATCCGCGGAGAGGCGTTCCTGGTGCAGGAAGCCATCGAGCGGCAGGTGCTCCACCTCGCCTACCACACGGGCCAGATCGTTCTGTTGGCCAAGGCCTTCACCCCCGAGTGGCAGTCGCTGTCCATTCCGCGGGGTGTGGACCCCAACACGAGGCGTTACAAGCGATGAGACTTCCGGACTTCAGAAGGCAGGATCCGGCGCGATGGGTGCGGCCCGGATTGCTCGCGATCCTCGCAATGCTCGCTGGCGGGTGCGCCAGCACCAACCGGCCGGCGGCAACACCACCGGACCTCGCCACGGTCGGTGAAGCATCCTGGTACGGCATCGAGGAGCGGGGCCGGCCCACCGCGAGCGGCGAGCCGATGGACCCCGGCGCGCTGACCGCCGCCCACCGCACCCTGCCCTTCGGCACCATCGTGGAAGTCACGAACCTTGCGACCGGCGCCACCGTCCAGGTCCGGATCAACGACCGCGGCCCCTTCGTCCACCCTCGGGTGATCGATCTCTCCCACGAGGCGGCGCGCCGTCTCGGCATGGTCCGGGAGGGCGTGGCGCAGGTGAGGCTGACGGTGACGAACATTCCGCCGCGGATCCCCTTCACCGTACAGGTGGCGGCTTTTGGCCGCCGCCAGACGGCCGAGGAGTTCTCCAGAAGACTCCGCGCCAACGGGTACTCGGGGGTCGAGGTTACCGCGGGTGACGGGGTTCACCGGGTCCGTGTCGGGCGTTTCCTGAAACGGTCGGACGCCGAGCTGACCGCCCGGGCGCTCAGGGGCAACGGTTATGAGGCTCTCGTGGTCCAGGTTCGACTCTAGGCTGCCGGGGCCGGTCTCCGGGCTACTGCCTTCAAGCGGCTAGTCCGCCGGGGCGATGAGCACCTCGATTCCCTCCTCGGCGACTGTGTCGTCGCTCGTTTCAATGCGAGCGCGCACCAGCCAGCGGAACCGGCCCTCGAAGGAGCGATAGGAGAAACGCGCATCCTCGGGGACCGGGAGCTGCGATGCGGTCTCCCAGCGGCCCTCGCCCGGAAGGGACTCGCTCCGGCAGAGTTCCTGATCCGCGGAGAACACCTCGCGGTTCGTTCCGTCCGCACCACGCTGCTCGGCGGTCAGCGTGATCCGGGCGTCCTTGATCTCGACCGGCCGCCTTGTCACGATGCGGACCGCGCAGTGGATCACCCCTCCCGGCACGGCGGCCTCGCTGAGACCAAGGTCACAGACCGAGAAGGGGTGCCGGCTGAGGAACCAGGCGGTCGCGCCCGCCGAGCGAATGAGGAGCAGGGCCACCACGACGCCACCGAGCAGCCACGGCAGCGTCCACCCGTAGAAGTTCCCGAGGTGGACGAAGAACAGCGCGCCCAGGACGGTGCCGGAGAGCGAGAGCAGCGAACGCCGCTTGTCACGGGCGATGAGCGAAGTCCAGACGAGCATGGGTGCCGATCAGCAGCCGGGGAGAATGCGCCGGCAGCCGCGACGGGGGCTTTCGATTCTAGGGGAGGCCGGGATCACCAGCCCCGGCTGCTCGTCGTGGGGCACCTGACCGAAGATCGGACCCCCGACGGACCACGGCTCGGCGGCGCGGCTGCCTTCGCGGGACTCGTGGCGCACCGCTTCGGCGTCCCGGCCGCGATCCTGACCGCCGTGGACGCGGCGTTTCCGTATCTCGAGGCGCTGGACGGAATCACGCTGGACCGGATCCGCTCGCGGAATCGCACCCGGTTCCGCAACCGGTATCGGTCGCACGGATCACGGCAGCAAACCATCGAGAGTCGCGCCGCGGTCATCCCGCAGTCGGAGATCCGGCGGGCCGTGGCCGGGCTTCCTCCCGGATCCGCGGTGCTGTACGCCCCGGTCGCCGATGAACTCGGAGGAACGGGTGCCCTGCCCCGGCCGCGGGGCCCGGGCGCTCTCGCGGGAGCGGCGCCCCAGGGCCTGATCCGGCGCTGGGACGCCGCGGGCCGTGTTTCGACCCACTGGTCAGCCCTGGCACTCGGAAGACTGGCCGGCCTCGACTTCCTGTCGCTCTCCGAGACGGAATTCCCCGAAGGCGGAGGACTTGACGCCCCCCTCGTCGCCGTGACCCGAGGACGCCACGGGGCCGTGCTCCGTCGCGCGGGGCTCCCGGCGACCGAGATTCCCCCGGTGCCGGGCATCGAGGTGGACCCCACCGGAGCAGGCGATGTATTTGCCGCCGCCCTCTTCATCGGGCTGTGGGCCGGCGCGCCGGCCGAAGACGCCACCCGGTTGGCCGCCGCAGCGGCGGCGATCAGCGTCGAGTCACCCGGGACCGAGGGCGTCCCGACGCTCGAGGAAGCGAACGCCCGTCTCAGCGCCTTCAGCGCGTGAGCAGCGGGATGGCGTCCGGGCTCACCCGGGCGCCGGTGACCCGCCAGGCCCAGATCCCCCGCCGCTCGAACAGGATGTCGGCCCAGAGGGGATCCTCGTCGGGTGGGTCCCGCTCCACGCCGAGGCGCACGGCGAAGTCGTTCCACCCCTCGTACTCGGCGCTCACCGATACCCCGCCGGCTCCTTCCACCGCCTCGCCGGACTCGCCGCCGAGGTCCAGGAAGGCGGACCAACCCTTGGCGACCGTCGGGCCGTCACGGAGAGCCCGATCCACTCCCTCGGGGGTCGCGAACTGATCGATCATCGCCTCCCCGACCGCCACCGCGAGCTGAGTCCCCAGATCGGGCTCCGGCTCCGGGGCCTCGGCTCCTCCGTCTCCCGAAGCGGCGTTCTCCCGATTCTGGGCTCGGCGGGATGCCCCCACAGTGCGGCGCAGCTCGCTCTTCAGGTTGTCGCGAACCGCTTCGAAGTCCACGAAGTCGTGGAGGGTTTCCGCGTCTCCGGCGGCCACCGCCTCGCGGATCTGCCACGCCGCGAAGTAGGGCCCGAGATAGATGCTGGCGCCCAGCGCCAGGAACGCCGCCCAGGCGAAGACGAAGAACAGATAAAGACGCCTGCGGGTCACTTGGACAATACTAACGGCCGGGAATCTCCGGGGTTCCTTCACACCCCGAGTCCCTCGAGAACTGTGGGAAAACTCGTCGCTCCGCCGGTCGAGACGGCCGCGTCCACGATCCACTTCCCGATGGACGGGCAGTCCTTCGAAGGCCTCACCGAGGCGCACTTGCACCACGCCCTCACGCCGCGCGAACTGGCGGCCTTTCAGCGCGACGGTTATCTCGTCGTTCCCCAGGCGCTCGACCCGGAGACCCTGATCCGTCTTCTCGAGGCGGTGGACCGCCTCGACGACCAGGAGCGGCGACGCCTGGGTCTGGCTCCCGGCGACATGATGTCCCGCTTTTCGGTCATCCGCTTCGACCCGGCCTTTCTCGGTCTCGTCGCCTGGCGCCGGACGTTCCCCAAGGTCTGGGACATCCTCGGCTGGAACATCCAGCTCTACATATCGCATCTCGTGGTGTACCCACCCGAGACCTGGGGCGGGCAGCAGTGCCGGGCGCCGGTCTGGCACCAGGACAGCGGCCGGCCGGTCCTCGAACTGGAACGCCCCGCGCCGCGGCTGTCGGTCAAGGTCGGGTACTGGCTCACCGACACCTGCGGGCCCGACCGCGGCGCCATGGAGGTGATTCCCGGGAGCCATCGGCTTGACGCCCCGCCGGCCGAGTGCGACGACCCGGACTGGGACGGCCGGCTCCTGCTCGAAGCCTCCCCCGGGGACGCGGTGATCTTCGATCGGAGGCTCTGGCATCGTCACGGGAGGAACACCTCCGAGGTGGTGCGCAAGGCGCTCTTCTTCGGCTACAGCTACCGCTGGCTGCGGGCGCTCGACTACACGGCCATGCCGGCGGCGCTGCTCGATCGCTGCGATCCGGTGCTCCGCCAGCTCCTCGGGGACGGCCTGACGGAGGTCGGCTGGTATCAGCCGCAACCCGAAGACGTCCCCCTTCGCTCCTGGCTCGCCGCGCGGATCGGGGACGAGGGTCTGTGGGAACCGCCGTCCTCGCAGCCGCAGCAGAAACTGGGCTCCGGAGCATGAACCGCCTGCGCGCCGTGACCACCGGCGTTCTCGGATCGGCGCTCGTTCTCGCCTCGGCCGGCCTGGCCTCCCAGGATCGGACCGGGCCCGCCTCGGCGCCACCAACCGTGAGCGAACTGCGCGAGCGGGCCCGGGACATCCTCGCCGGGGTCCAGGAGCGCGAGGTTCCCCTGTCCACGGCGCGCCGCCAGATCGAACAGCTCCTCCGCGACCTGAAGGCGGTGGGCGAGGCGGAAGGCTGGACACCGGTGAACCGCCGCCTGGAAATGACCATCGCCCGGCCGGAGGACCTTCGTCCGACGCTCACCGAGGAGTGCCCGCTCTTCTTCGAGGAGGAGCTCATCCAGCTCTGCCCCCTCGACCAGTCGCGTTCGGAAATCTGGGGCAACCAGGTGCTGGTCTGCGAATTCGCGTGCGCCCCGGAGTCAGATCCGGCCCGGTGACTTCGCGGCGCGGGCGCTCACGCCGCAACCTGCGGCCCGTCTACCTGCCGGCGGACGCCCCCGAGGCCGGGACCCGGGCCGGTCTGCCGGGCAAAGCGCCGTTCACCCGGGGGATCCGGGCCGCCGGCTATCGCGAGCGGCTCTGGACCATGCGCCAGTACGCGGGCTACGCCACCGCCGCCGAGTCCAACCGCCGCTACCGGCACCTGCTGGAGAGTGGACAGACGGGTCTTTCGGTCGCCTTCGACCTGCCGACCCAGATCGGCTACGACTCGGACCACGCGCTGGCTGCCGGCGAAGTGGGCCGGGTCGGGGTCGCCATCGATTCGCTGGAGGACATGGAAACGCTGTTCCGCGGGATCGCCCTCGACAGCGTTTCCACCTCCATGACGATCAACGCCACCGCACCGATCCTGGTCGCTCTCTACGTGGCGGCGGCGCGCGGTCAGGGGGTCGCGCCGGAGAGCATCGCGGGAACGGTCCAGAACGACATCCTGAAGGAGTACGCGGCACGCGGGACCTGGATCTATCCGCCCGAGCCCTCCATGCGGCTCGCGACCGACCTCATCGAGTGGTGCCGGCGCGAGCTGCCGCGGTTCCAGCCGGTGAGCGTCAGCGGCTACCACATGCGCGAGGCGGGTTGCACCGCGGCCCAGGAGGTGGGGTTCACGCTGGCGAACGGCCTCGCCTACGTCGAGTGGACCGTCGCGCGCGGGCTGCCGGTGGACGAGGTGGCGACCCGCGTCTCCTTCTTCTTCAACGCCCATCGGGATTTTCTCGAGGAAGTGGCCAAGTTCCGTGCCGCCCGCCGCCTGTGGGCGCAGCTGCTGCGGGACCGCTTCGGCTCCGAGAGCCCGAGGGCCCGGATGCTGCGGTTCCACACCCAGACCGCGGGATCCACCCTCACCGCGCTCGACCCCCAGGTGAACGTGGTCCGCACCACCCTGGAAGCGCTTGCGGCGGTGCTCGGGGGGACGCAGTCGCTCCACACGAACGCGCTCGACGAGGCGCTCGGGCTGCCGACCGAGGAGACCGCCGAACTCGCGCTCCGCACCCAGCAGGTGATCGCCTTCGAGAGCGGGGTGGCGGCCACCGCGGACCCCCTCGGAGGTTCGTGGGCCATCGAGGCGCTCACCGACCGGATCGAGGGGGAAGCGCTGGAGTGGATCGAGCGGGTGGACCGGCTCGGCGGCGCCGTGGAGGCCATCCGGTCGGGGTTCGTGCAGGCCCGCATCCAGGAGGCGGCCTACGCCTACCAGCAGGACGTGGAGGCCGGCGACGAGGTCGTCGTGGGGGTGAACCGGTTCCGGCGGGAGGGAGGTCAGAGCCGCGTCGAGCCGTTCGAACTCGACGCGGAAACAGAAGCGGCCCAGGTGGAGCGGGTCCGCGCGCTGCGCGCCCGGCGCGATGGAGCGCAGGCGGCCGAGGCGCTGGACGCGGTGGGCCGGGTGGCGGCGGGCGGCGGAAACCTGATGCCGGCCATCCTGGGCGCCGTTTCCGCGTTGGTCACCGTCGGGGAGATCAGCGACGCGCTGCGGGCGGTCTTCGGCGAACATCGGGGACGCTGATCCGGGTGCCCGGATCGCGCTCGGACCCACTCCGCGCGGCACTCGCGGCCGACGGGTATCCGGAGTTCCGGCAGCGGCTCCGGGAGAGCGGCTGCACGCGCTGCGCGTTGGCGGCAGGCAGGACCCGCATCGTGGTGGACCGCGGGAATCCGGAGGCGAAGATCCTCGCGATCGGCGAGGCGCCCGGGGCGCAGGAGGACGCCCGGGGCGTCGCGTTCTGCGGCCGCGCGGGAAAGATGCTGGACGACCTCTTCGCGGCCGAGGGTCTCTCCACCGACGAACACCTGCTGATCGTGAACGTGGTCAAGTGCCGGCCGCCCGGCAACCGGGCGCCGCACCGGGAAGAGGCGGCCCGCTGCCGTCCCTTCCTCGAGCGGCAGCTCGCCCTTTCCCCGGCCCGCAGGATCGCGCTGATGGGAGCGACGGCGCTCCGGCACTTCGCCCCCGAGCGGGCGAAGAGACCCCTCGGCGCCCAGGTGGGCCGCTTCTTCGCGCTTCCCGACTGGCCGGACCGTGAGTTCGTGACCCTCTACCACCCGGCGGCGATCCTCTACAACCGCTCGCTCGAACCGGCGGCGCGGGAACACGTCCGGGCGCTGGCCGCGCGGGTCGGAGTCAGTGATATATCTCAATGAGATATACTCTGGTGCCGACAGACCATGGCGGAAACCGCGAAGCTTTTCTGGTCCGGGCGTTCGCAGGCGGTGCGCCTGCCGAAATCGTTCCGGATGGAAGGGAACGAAGTACGGATTCGCCGGCAGGGACGCCAGGTGCTCCTCGAGCCCATCGCCGAGGATTGGGCGTGGCTGGACGCGATCGCCGGCAAGTTCTCCGACGACTTCTTCGCCGAGGGACGCCGGCAGCCGGACCAACAGGAACGACCTGAACTCGATGCGTTGTTCCGGTGATGCGGTACCTGCTGGACACCAACGCCTGCATCGCCCTGCTCAACCGCAGCGATCCCCAGTTGGAGCGCCGAGCCCGCCGACACGCCGTGCCGGACGTCGGGCTGTCCTCCCTGGTCGCATTCGAGCTGTACTACGGAGCATTCAAGAGCCGTCGCGCCGGGGACAACGTCGCCCGGTTGGACTCCGTGGGACTGGAGGTCGTCCCGTTCGACGCCTCGGACGCACGTTCGGCAGGCGCTGTCCGGGCTGAACTGGAACGTAGCGGACTCCCGATCGGCCCCTACGACATCCTGATCGCCGGCCAGGCGCGCGTTCGTGGGTTGGTGCTCGTGACCGCCAACGTTCGAGAGTTCGAGCGCGTCAACGGCCTGGTATGCGAGGACTGGTCCGGCCGTCGGGCTGCCGCGACGTAACCGCGCAGCTGGCTTGGGAACGCGCGCCGTCCAGGGCATGGGTGGAGTTACGACGTGCGCGGTGCCGAGCACCGCGCGTGCCGGCCGGAGGCCGGCGCTCCGAACCCTCTAGAACAGCTTCGGGGCGCCGCGGAGTTCGCGGATCACGTCCCAGTTCCAGCTCCGGCGGGTCTCGGGCGGCAGTTTCCCCGTGCGGTCGTGGTAGGCGCGGAGGAACCGCTCGGTGGCGGCGTTGACGTAACCGCCGCCCCGCACCTCCCCGTACTCGGGCACGTACGGCTCCATCAGCCTTTCGAGCAGGGCGTCCCGGCGATCCTTGGCGATCACGCTCGCCGCCGCCACCGCGACATGGTGCGATTCGCCGTCGTCCACCGCTTCGAGATGCGGATAACGCTCGCGGAGAGCCTCGAAGAGCCGCTCGCCGTCCGCCACCACCCGGTGCACCGGACCCGCCTCCCGCAGAATCTCGTCGGCGGCGCGCCGTTCCAGGACGTTCAGATCGCCGGCCTCGGCGTAGCGGTCCACTTCGCCGGCATCCAGCACCCGCACCACGATCCGCTCGGCCAACCGCTCGATGTGCGAAGTCAGCGCCCGGCGGTGCGTGCGCGCCGCATCGCCGGCGCCGAACTGTTTGGAGTCGCGCACTCCCAGCCGGGTCAGGGCGCCGGCCTTCAGCGGGTCGAGCGCCACCCCCGCGACCACCATCGGTCCGAACGCCGCGCCCCGACCCGCTTCGTCGAGGCCGAGAACCCAGCGGCCCGAGGCGGGCTCCGTGCCGCTCCTGCGCTCCGCCATTGGATTCGTGTGGTGTCCCGGAAAACGCACTAGCCTACCGCCGCGTCCGGACGCCGCCGGAATAGAGTTCCGTACGTAGCATGAAGAATGAACGCGGCAAGGGCCGATACAACGTAGTCGTCATTGGAGCGGGCACGGCGGGTCTCGTAACGGCCGCCGGCACCGCGGGGCTCGGGGGGCGCGTTGCACTGGTGGAGGCCGCCAAAATGGGTGGCGACTGCCTGAACTACGGATGCGTGCCTTCGAAGGCGCTCGTTTCCACCTCGAAACTGATCCAGAGCATCCGCGACGCGGAAGCCCACGGACTCGATGCGATGGAGCCGCGTTTCCGTTTCCAGCGCGTCTTCGAGCACATGCGCGAGCGGCGCGCCCGGATCGCTCCGAACGACTCGGTGGAGCGGTTCGAGGGTCTCGGGGTGGACGTCTTCGAAGCGCGCGCCCGGTTCGTCAGCCCCCACGCGGTCGAACTCGACGACGGAACGCGTCTCGAGGGCGCCCACTTCGTGATCGCCACCGGAACCCGGCCGTTCGTCCCGCCCATCCCGGGGATCGACGAGGCGCCCTACTTCACCAACGAGACGTTCTTCGACGAGCAGGAGACGCCTCCCGAATCGCTGATCGTGCTCGGGGGCGGCCCCATCGGCTGCGAGATGGGCCAGGTCATGAACCGCCTTGGGGTGCGGGTCACGATCCTCACGGACGTCAGCCGGCTCCTGCCCCGGGACGACGCCGAGGCCTCGGCGGTTGTCGAAGAAGCCTTCGCGGACGAGGGGATCGAGACGGTCACCGACTGCCGCGTCGAGGCATTCCGGCGGGCGTCGAACGGCGACATCACCGCGGAGGTGGGCTGTAACGGCGCCACGCGCGCAGTCACCGCTTCGCGACTCCTGGTGGCCACCGGAAGGTCGCCGAACGTGCGGGACCTCGGTCTCGAAGCGGCCGGCGTGGAATACGACGTGCGCGGCGGCGTGCCGGTGGACGGCGCGCTCCGCACGAACGTCGGCCACATCTACGCGTGCGGGGACGTCGCCGGGCCCTACCGGTTCACCCACACCGCCGACTACCAGGCGCGGCTGGTGGTGCGGAACATCCTCCTGCCGCCTCCCCTGCCCCGGGCGAAGGCGGACTACCGCTACGTCCCCTGGGTGACGTACGTGGACCCGGAGGTCGCCCACTTCGGGCTCCGGGAAGAGGACGCGGAGGCGAAAAACGTCCCGGTGGACGTCCACCGGCACCGCAACGACGATCTCGACCGCGCGATCACCGAGGCGGCGACCCGTGGCTTCGTGAAGGTCCTCACCCGGAAGGGAAAGGACGAGATCCTGGGCGCCACCGTCTGCGCTCCCCGCGCGGGTGAGATCCTTCACGAGATCATGGTCGCCGCGAAGCACGGGGTCGGACTGGCGTCGCTGTCCTCGACCATTCACGGTTATCCGACCTGGGCCCAGGCGGCGCAGCGGGTGGCCGACGCCTACCAGCGCACCCGGCTGACCCCCCGGGCGAAGGCGATCTTCGAGTGGCTCTACCGGAAACGGCGATGAGCAGGAACCTCAAGCTCGGCGCGCTCCTCGTCCTGATCGTCGCGCTCGTGGTGATCTTCCCGATCGGGGACTGGATCGAGGCGGGCGCCGCGTGGGCGCAGGGTCAGGGAACCACGGGACTGCTGGTCTTCGCGGCGCTCTACGCCGTCGCCACCGTGTTCGCGGTCCCGGGGTCGGCGCTCACCCTGATCGCGGGCGGCGCCTTCGGGTTCGGCGCCGGCACCGCCGCGGTCTGGCTCGGTGCGACGGCCGGACTGGCGCTCGCTTTCCTCGCCGCCCGGCGGCTCGCCCGTGAGCGGGTGGCCGGCTGGCTCGCCGGGAAACCCTCCTTCGCCGCGGTGGACCGCGCGGTGGCGGCGGAGGGCTGGAAGATCGTCTTCCTCACCCGGCTCACCCCGGTCTTCCCGTTCACGGTGCTGAACTACGCGTACGGTCTCACCGGGGTCTCGTTCGTGGGCTACCTGTTGGCCTCGGCCACCGGGATCCTCCCGGGCACGCTTCTCTACATCTATCTCGGGAGCAGCGTCGCCCGCGCCGTCTCCGGCGAATCGGATCCGCTCGAAGCCGGGTTGCGGATCGTCGGGCTCGCCGCGTTCGTGCTGGTCACGATCCTGATCACCCGGATCGCCCGGAAGGCGCTCCGCGAGGCCGGCGTGGAGTCCGGAGGTTCCGCCTGATCCTCCGCCACCGGTTCCTGGTCGCCACCGCGGCGCTGCTGCTGGTCAACTCGGGGTACCTGCTGGCCGCGCGGGGAGCGAACCTCTTCCACTCCGCGCAGATCCTCCTGCACCCGGTGCTCGGCATCGCCGCGCTCAAGCTGATGCTCTGGGGGTGGAAGAAGGTCGGCCCCGCGCTGCGCAGCGATCCGTTGCGGCGCTGGTTCTGGATCTCGGGGTCGCTCCTGGCACTCACCGGGGTGGGGCTCGCGGTCGTCGGATCGACCCCGGGCGCGCGCCCGCTGCTCTACGCCCACCTCGCCGCGGCCGCCGGGTTCGCCGGCCTTCTCGCCCGGCGGCGGATGCTGCTCGCGCCGCTGCTGCTGGCCGTCGCCATCCCGGCCGGGGCCCTCCTGAAACCGCTGCTCCCCGCGCCCGGAGCGCTCCTGAACGCCGGGCTGCCGCCGGCGACCATGTCCGGCGAGGCGATGGGCGGAGCGGACGGACCCTTCTTCCCGTCGGCGGCCGAAACCCGTCACGGAGGACTCATCCCCGAGGAGTTCTTCCTCGGCAGCGACGCGTGCGGCCGCTGCCACGGCGACATCACCCACCAGTGGAGCGAGTCGGCGCATCGTTTCGCCTCCTTCAACAACCCCTGGTACCGCCGCTCCATCGAGTACATGCAGGAGGTCGTCGGCGTCACCCCCTCGAAGTGGTGCGCCGGCTGTCACGACCACGCGGTGCTCTTCAGCGGGCTCATGGACCGGCCGATCGCCGAGATCGTGGACCGTCCATCGGCGAGCGCCGGACTCGGCTGCGTTTCCTGCCACGCGATCACCCGGGTGAAGGACACGATGGGGAACGCCGGGTTCGTCATCGAGTACCCCGAGATGCACGACCTCGCCACCTCAGAGGATCCGCTGCTCCGGACGCTGCACGACCTCGTCATCCACCTCGACCCCGAACCCCACCGCCAGGCGTTCCTGAAGCCGCTCCACACCGGCGACAGCTCGGCGTTCTGCTCGACGTGCCACAAGGTGCACCTCGACCAGCCGGTGAACGACTACCGCTGGCTGCGGGGTTTCAACAGCTACGACAACTGGCAGGCGAGCGGGGTCTCCGGCGAGGGCGCCCGCTCCTTCTACTACCCGGAGTCGCCGAGGACCTGCGCGGACTGCCACATGCCGCCGGTCGCCGGCGAGGATCCGGCGGCCGAGGGCGGCCTGATCCGCTCCCATCGCTTCGCCACCGCCAACACCGCGCTTCCCACCCACTTCGGTCTGGACGAGCAGCTCCAGGCGGTCCGCGACTTCCTCCGCGCCGGACAGGTGACCGTGGACATCTTCGGCCTCGTCCGTGACGATGCCGGCGAAGCCCACGACGAAGCGCAACCGGCCGGTGGCCCCGACCCGCTGGCGCTGGCATCCACCTTCGCGGTCGGGGAAGAGGCGGCCGCACCCACCACCCGCTACGCCGGCGCCGGTCCGATCGGCGAACTGAGCGCCCCGCTCGACGAGACGGTTCCCGCACTGGCGCCGGGCGAATCGGTACGCGTGGACGTCGTGGTGCGCACCCGCAACGTGGGCCACTTCTTCCCGAGCGGCACCATCGACGCCCAGGAGGTCTGGCTCGAGTTCCAGGCCCGGGACGCCGCCGGCCGCCCCTTCTTCTGGAGCGGCTTCACCGGCGACGCGGGCGACGAGACCGACGCCCCGGTGGACGGCTCCGCGCACTTCTTCCGCTCACTGTTGCTCGACGCCCGCGGCAACCCGATCAACAAGCGGAACGCGTGGGCGGCGCGCAGCGTCCTCTACGTCTCCCCGATCCCTCCGGGCGCCGCCCATACGGTGCGCTACCGGCTGCAGGTTCCGGAGGACGTCGAGGGACCGGTGACCCTGACCGCGCGCCTGAACTACCGGAAGTTCGACTGGTGGCACACCCAGTGGACGTTCCGGGGACAGCTCGACGAGACCGGCGAGGTCGCTTCGGGCTACGACGACCGGGAGGTCCGGCTCGCGGATGACGTCACGGCGCCCAACGTCCCGATCGTGGAGATGGCCACGGCTTCGGTCCAGTTGCCGGTGGCCGGCGAGGCCACTCCCCCGTCCGAGGCCGCACCCGGCGGCCTCGCCCGCGCCCTGCGCTTCAACGACTACGGCATCGGGATGCTGCTCGCGGGGGACCTCCGCGCCGCCGAAGCCGCCTTCTCCACGGTGGCGCGTCTAGCCCCCGAGTTCGCGGACGCACCGGTGAACCTCGCCCGGGTCCGGCTCCAGGAAGGAGATCCCGAAGGCGCCCGGGAGGCGGCCGAAGCGGCCCTCGAACTCGCCCCGGACCTCCCCCGCGCGCTCTTCTTCCGGGCGATGGCGCTGAAGGCGCTCGGCCGCTACGACGAGGCGCTCGCCGACCTCCACGCGGTGCAGGAGGTCTATCCGCGCGACCGGGTGGTGAACAACCAGGTCGGACGCCTGCTGTTCCTGAAGCGCGATTTCGCCGAAGCCGTCACCGTGCTCGAAGAGACGCTCCACATCGATCCCGAGGACCTCGAGGCCCACTACAACCTGATGCTCGCTTCCCAGGGGCTCCGGGATCCGGAGCGCGCGGCCCGCCACCGCGAGCTCTACCTGCGCTTCAAGGCCGACGAGTCCTCGCAGTTCGTGACCGGGGACTACCGGCGCGCCCATCCCGACGACAACAACATGCGACTGCCGATCCACGAGCACAGGAACGGGCTCGCGGAGCGCTGACGGCCGCGGTCGCTCACCCGGAGTCCGCCACCGGCCGCGGCGTCCGGCGCGCCAGGCGCTCCGGTGAAGCAGTCTCCGTCATCAGGGAAACGTCGAGTTCCCGCACGAACTTGGACATCAGGAAGAACACCTGTTCGACCGTGTTCGTCAAGGCGATGACCCGGCTCCGAGTCGGGCCGTCGGCCTGCATGACGGCCGTCCCGTACTTCCGGCGCATCGACCGCATCACTTCGCTGCGGTCGCCGGCCAGCTCCCTGGCGAGCGCCCAGGCTTCCCGGTCGCGGCTCCGCATCGCATGGATCAGGGATTGGAAGACGGCATCCGTTCCCTCGCAGAGATTCGCTCGCAGATTGCCCAGGTCCGACCGGTCCGGAAGCTCGCGCAGCGCTTCGCAGAGGACGCCGACCTGCTCCTCGAGCCAGCCGAGCAGCTTCAGGCGGGTGAGCATCGAGTCGTGGTCGTCCACCGTGCTCACGCCGTGGCGGATCAACAGGTCGGTCTGAAATCTCTCGATTTCCGTCAACAGGCTCTGGAGTCCACGACGCAGCCCGGCGAGATCGGAACCGGACCGGACAGCTTCGAAGTAGCGCGGCAGGTTCGCGAACACGCGCCGCTGCTCGAGATCCACGAGCGACAGCGCCGAACCGGCATCTTCCAGTGCGCCGTCGTGCAGGAACGCGGTCTGTTCCAGTTCTTCCGTCGCGGTCGCGGGCCAGAGCCTCGCGAACACCCGCTCCACCGGTCCGACGACGGCGAGCAGTGCCACAGCGCCGAGCAGGTTCACGAGCAGGAGCACGATTGCCATCTGCTGGCCGAGCCCCTGATCGAGCGAGAGCGCGAGCGCCTTGACCAGGGGCACTCCGAGCTCCAGTTCCAGGAACAGCGCCGGGACCCCGACCAGGCAGATCAACACGTTCAGACCCACCTGGCACATCGCAACCTGGCGGGATCGGCCGGCCAGGTTCATGGACAGGAGGTACAGGATCAGGGCCGATCCGAAGGTGACCCCGTAGAGGAGCATGATGGTCTGGTCCACGGTGAGGACGCCAAGCTTCGCCATGCTGATGCCCAGCACGCAGACCGCCGCCCCCGACTGCACGATGGCGGTCAGCAACGCCGCCACCAGGAACGTGAGCAGAAGCGAACCCACGCTCCACTGCATCATCTCGCTGAACCACGGGTGCTCGCCGAGCGGCGCCGCCGCCGCGACCAGCATGCCGAGGCCGAGAAAGATCATCCCCACTCCGAAGACGGATGCCGCGACCCGCCGGTAGTCCCCCGCGACCCGCTCGCTGGCAATGACCAGGCCCGCTGCCCCCACGACGTAGAGCGCGGCCAGGCGGATGTCGAAGGTCTGCATTAACACGAGCTACGTCACTCCGACGTTCCCGCCGAGGACGATCGCGAGCGCCCCGCGGGTGGAAACCAGCCGCGACCTCGCCATGCTGACCACGATGAAGGTCAACGCCGACATGCTCTGGGTGGTGACGCCGGCGAGCGCGCCAATGCCGAACGCGGCGAGGCGGCTCTTTGTCCAGCGCCTGGCGATGAGGCGCAGGCGCCGGCTGGCGAGCGCCTTGAGGTTTTCCGTCAGGAGCCACATCCCGACGAAGAAGAGTCCGACGCCGCCGATCATTCCACCGAACAGATCGAACATGCGGGCGGGCTCCTGACCGGGAACGGAAAGCGGATGACAGCGAAAGTCGACCGGCAGGAACTGGCGCGGCAGCTGTCGCGATCGACCGAGAGTACAGCCGCCTGTTGCGACAGGAGCGTTCGTTGTTGCGGAAGGCTTCGCGACTCCGGTGGCGTACGGTCGCTCGCGGCGGTCCCGAGACCCGGGAATCGTCGCTTCCGGGGCTTTCTGATTCCGCGACTTCCATGAGCCCCACACGAACACGAAACAGGTTTTCCGACCGATAAGATTCCGGCTGATGTGTAACGGATTGGCGCGACCTGGCGCGTGTGGACAGACCACGAGCCCGGAACGCATCCGGGCGGGATCTCGGCCGCGCCGAGGGGGCACGCCGGCGTTCGCCGTACCGGGAAAGGAGCGCCAGTCGTTCAGGGCCCTGGCAACGGCCGACAAGTACGTACGGGCCGTTCGGGAGACCTTGCAAGAGTGGCACTCGAAGGAAGACGAGACCGCGTGGCGTGACCTCTGATTCGGGTGGGGTCGTGATCGCACAACGACCGCTCCGCCTCGGGGCGGGCGCCGGAGCGCTGCTCTTCGTGGCCGCCCTGATCGCGCCAGCCAGCGCCCAGGAGGCACGTTTCGTGGACGTGACCGAAGCCGCCGGCATCGACTTCGTCCACGAGAACGGGGCCTTCGGCGAGAAGTACCTTCCGGAGACGATGGGCAGCGGGGTCGCCTTCTTCGACGCCGACGGCGACGGCGACCAGGACCTGCTCTTCGTGAACAGCCGCCGGTGGCCGGGACACCGGACCGAGCCGGAGCCGACCGCGGCGCTCTACCTGAACCGCGGCGACGGGACCTTCGAGGACAGGACGGCCGGGTCGGGGCTGGACGTCCCCCTCTACGGCCTGGGCGCGGCCCTCGCCGACTACGACGCCGACGGCGACCAGGACCTCTATCTCACCGTCCTCGGACCGAACCGCCTGCTCGAGAACACCGGCCGCGGGGTGTTCCGGGAGGCGCCCCACGCCGCGTCGGTTGCGGACCCCGGCTTTTCGAGCGTCGCCACCTGGCTCGACGCCGACGGCGACGGGGACCTCGATCTCTTCTTGCTGAACTACGTGGAGTGGTCCATCGAGGAAGACATCTACTGCGCCCTCGACGGCGTGAACAAGAGCTACTGCACGCCGGAGTCCTACAACGGGGCGAGCGCCGTCCTCTACCGGAACGACGGCGCCGAGGGGTTCACCGACGTCACGCGGGAGGCGGGACTCTTCAACCCCCGGGGGAAGGGCCTCGGGGTTGCGGTCCTCGACTTCGATGACGACGGGCTCTTCGACCTCGCGGTGGCGAACGACACCCAGCCCAACTACCTCTACCGCAATCTCGGGGGCGGGCGGTTCGAGGACGCCGGGGTGCTCTCCGGGATCGCCTTCGCGGAGAACGGGGCGGCCCGGGGCGCCATGGGCATCGACGCCTCCGACTACGACGGCGACGGCATGCCCGACCTCGTCATCGGGAACTTCTCGAACGAGATGGTCTCGCTCTACCACAACGAGGGCGTCGGTTTCTTCATCGACCAGGCGCCGGTCTCGGAGATCGGCCGCAACAGCCTGCTCACCCTGGCGTTCGGGGCTTTCTTCTTCGACTACGACCTCGACGGACGCCAGGACATCTTCGTCGCGAACGGCCACGTCGAGAACGACATCGCCGCGGTCCAGCAGCGGGTGAGCTACCGCCAGGCCCCCCATCTCTTCCGGAACCGGGGGGACGGCGGCTTCGACGAAGTGACCACCGCCTCGCCGGACCTCGCCCGACCCATGGTGGCCCGGGGAGCGGCCTTCGGCGACATCGACGGCGACGGCGATCCGGACCTCGCGGTCAGCGGGAACGGCGGTCCGGCGCGACTCTTCCGGAACGACGGCGGCGAGCGGAACGGCTGGGTGGGCTTCCGGCTCCGGGGAGGAAATTCGAACCGGGACGGAATCGGTGCGAAGATCATCCTCGCCATCGAGGATGCCGGCATGACCCGCAGCGAGACCCGCGTCGTGAAGAGCGCCACCGGGTACGCCTCGCAGAACCAGCTCGAGGTGGTCTTCGGCCTGGGCGCCGCCGGGCGGGCGGTGTCCGCCGAGGTGCGCTGGCCTTCGGGCGCCCGGAGCGAGGTCGAGGCCCCGGAGGCGCGCCGCATCCACGTCGTGGAGGAGCCGCCCGCGTGAGGTTCACGCTCGCCCTGGCCGGCGCGGCCGCCCTGGCGGTGCTCGGACTGTTCGCCACCACGCTCGGTTCGCCTCCGGTCGCCGCGGCCGCCGTTCAGGCCGCGCAACCGCTCCCCCCGCCCCTGTCCGAACAGCCGTCCATGATGGTCGGGTCGGCCGAGTGCCTGACCTGCCACGAGCAGGCCCATGACGACTGGACCTCCTCCCGCCATTCCAAGATGGTGCAGCCGGCCGTCCCCGGCCAGGTGCTCGGGGACTTCTCGCAGGAGGTCCTCAGGCTCCGCGGCGAGGAGTACCGGATTCGCCGGACCGGCTCCCGGTACTTCATCACCGAGCCGTTCTTCACCGGCGAACCCGTCGAGCACCGGGTGGACTACACGCTCGGGAACCGCCGCATCCAGCACTACCTGACGACGCTCGAGGACGGCCGGGTCATCGTGCTGCCGCCGACCTGGGACGTGCTGCGGCGGGAGTGGTTCCACAACCTCGAGATCGCCGCCCCCGACCAGGCGGAGGGCATCGTCCCGGTCCAGCTCTGGAACAAGAACTGTTTCGGCTGTCACGTGAGCGACCAGATCAAGGGCTTCCGGCCCGGGGAAAATCGCTACGACACCACCTGGCTCGACTTCGGCACCACCTGCGAGCGCTGCCACGGACCGGGCAGCCGGCACGTGGACAAGTACATGAACCTCGAGTTCTACGGCGACGATCCCGCGAGCTACATCGTGCAGCAGACCCGGCTGGACCACGAGACGAACTCGATGGTCTGCGCCCAGTGCCACTCGTTCCGGGACCAGATGGCCTTCGGGTTCGCCGCCGGCGACAACTACTTCGACCATTTCTTCCCGATCCTCGAGTACACCCAGGAGCCTTCCGAGGACCCCACCTGGTACCCGGACGGGAAGACCCGCCGGTTCTCCACCAACACCCTCGGCATCTGGCAGAGCGAGTGTTTCGTGGAGGGGGGCGCCACCTGCACGGGTTGCCACATCGATCCCCACCGTCCCGACATCGAGAGGAACGAACAGCTCCTGCCGACGAACAACGGGCTCTGCACGGGCTGTCACGAGGCGATCGGCGCCGATCTCGCGGCGCACACCTTCCACCCCGCCCAGAGCGAAGGCAGTTCGTGCGTCGAGTGCCACATGCCGCGCAGCGTCACGAGCATCCGGGCGAAGATGCGCGACCACAGCATCTCGATCCCGTCCCCCCGGAACACTGCCCGATACGGAGTGCCCAACGCCTGCAACGAATGCCACACCGCCGAGAGTCCCGAATGGGCGACCGAACGGATGGACGAGTGGTGGGGCGAGACGCCGCGCCGGCGGAAGATCGAACGGCGCGCCGACGCCTACACCGGCGCGCGCCAACTGAACCGGGAGGCGCTCGATCATCTGCTCGCCATGTCGGCCGACGAAGGCGAGGGCCCCATCAACCGGGCGAACGCCGCCGGACATCTCGGCCGCTACCTGGCGGACCCGGCGACCCGGGAGCCGGCAACCCGCGCTCTGCTCGCCGCCTCGGGGGATGCCCATCCCCTGGTGCGGGCGGTCGCTTCCCTGAAACTGGGGGAGACCGGGAACACCGGGTCCGCCGAGATCCGGGACACCCTCGTCGCCCGCGTCCAGGACGAACGCCGTTCGGTGCGGATGAACGCGGCCATCTCGCTTCTCAACCTCGGCATCCGCACCCTTCCGGGAGAAGCCGACAAGAGCTTCGAACTGGCGAAGCGCCTGCACGCGATCCGGGGCAACTTTTTCGCCGACGACGCGCCCCAACAGCTCAACATCGGACGCCTGCACGTGCTTGACGGCAACTCCGCGGCAGCCAGCCGGGCGTTCGAGCAGAGCTACAACCTGGACTCCAGCCAGCCCGGAATCCGCTTCTTCATGGCGGTGACCCGCCTCTCGCAGCAACGGATCCCGGAAGCGCGGGACCTGCTGCGCTCCGTTCCCGCGGAAGACCCCTTCGCCCAGGAAGCACAGAACCTGCTCCGCCAACTCGAACCCTGAGGTGGGGACAAAAAGTCAGCCAACATGAATCCCAAGGCAACGCTGTTCGCGGCAGCCGTCGTCCTGGCGGCGGGCTTCGGCCCGGCCGAACCCGCCGCCGCCCAGGAACGCCAAGGTTTTCGCTTGGGGATCGCCGTTCCCCTCGAGCGCGCCGGAGTCACGTACGAAAAAGCCGTCGACAACACCGATCCGGAGACCCTGGTGCCGGCGCCGCGCCGCGGTCAGGTGTTCGAGGACGAGGGGTCCGCCAGCGGTCCGCTGGCCGGATTGGCGCTGCTGGCCGGCTACCGCTGGGCGCTGGGTGGCGGAACGTTTTTCGGCGCCGAAGCGGATCTCGCATTCCACCGCGGCGTGCTCGAAGCGCAGCTCGAAGGCTCGGGAACCTCCCCGTCCCGGAGGCAGCTCGGCGAAGTGTGGCCCGACGACTGGTCCTTCGAGAAGCGGCACAGCTACGGGGTGACGGTGCACTTCGGCGGCAGCCCCGGCGGACTGGATTCCCGCGACGAAAGCGTCTATCTCCTTGCCGGCGTGCACCGGGTCGCCGCCCAGGTGACGGTCAACTGGCTTGGGTGTCTTTCACCGGTCCCCTGCGCGCCGGACCAGTTCGCGTCGGGCGCCGACGCCCGCGATCTGGACTTCCTCGCCTGGACCGTGGGCGTGGGTTTCGAAAAGCACCTCGGAGAACGCATCGCCCTCCGTGCCGAGGGCCGCTATCGGACCTACACCGAAGAAAGCTGGGTCGCCGACTTCCCCGAGGTGCGGGTCACCGTTCCGACCGGCGCCCGGGGCCGGGGGCCGGGCCTGACGCTGACGCTGGTCTTCGAACCGTAGGCCGCGGGGCCGCGTCCAGGTCAGCCGATCGCGGCCTGGAGGTGCATGTTGCCGAAGTGGATCGTCAGCACCGGCTTCCCGGCGAAGTCGCCGTAACCCGCGGTGATGTCGATCAGCATGTGATCGGCGGTCCCCATCTGATCGGAGAAGCGGGAGTCGAGCCTTGTGATCTTGGCCATGTCGGGCATCTCGCCCCGCGGGATGCGGCCCTCGTGGAGCGCCATGGTCCAGGAACCGTCGTCGCCCTGGATGACCCCGATGGTGTATTCGCCGGCGGCGATGGTCACGTCGCCCGCCATCACGTCGGCGGAAACGTTCAGGCGCGGCCCGCGCGGACTCACGAACGTGCCCGCCTCCACGGCGGCGACGTGGTCCATGTTGGCGTCGGTGGAGTTGTAGGAGACGGAGACGTCCACCTCGCCGATCGTGGTGGAAACCGTCTTGTTGAAGTGCGGATGGGCGAAGGCCAGCGCCGCAACGGCGAGCGCAGCGAGCGTAAGGGAAGCGATGCGGGTCATGGATCGTTCTCCGTAGAGGAAGTTTGGCGCCGCTGATCGCGGCGGTGGCTGAACGGCGGGAATTCTAGGCCACTCCACTGAGGACCGGCGGGGAGGTCTCCCGGCGCCACTCGCGCGCCACCTCGAGCACGCGGTCGATGTCGGCCTCGTCGTTGTGGATGAAACAGGAAAAGCGCAGGACCGCACGGCGCACCGACATGACCACGTCGGCGGCCTTCAGGCGCTCCCACAGATCGGCCAGTCCCGGATCCTTCACGGTCCGTTCGCCCTGGCGGCCGAGCGTGCCGACGGTAACGATGTGGGAGAGCCACGGGCCCGGAGTTCCCCCGGTCAACGGCAGGCCGAGCTCCGCCAGCCCATCGGCGAGCCGGCGCGCCAGCCCCAGGCTCCGCTCCTCGATGGCCTCCGCTCCGAAGGACTCGAGCAGCTCCAGGGCCCGGTCGGCGGCGACCGCGCCCAGGTAGTTGTAGTTGCCGAGATCGAAACGGCGGGCCCCCGGCGCATACGGGATGTCCGCGTCGGGCAGCGCGGTCTCGGAGGCTTTGAAGAGCACCCCGTGACGGCCGAGCGCGGCGGGCTTGAGCGCCTCCGCGACACCCCGGCGGCAATACAGGAAGCCGGTGCCATAAAACGCCGAGAGCGACTTCTGGGTCGCAACCGCCAGCACGTCGGCGCCGATCCGGTCCACGTGGGTGCGAAGCACGCCCACCGACTGGGCCGCATCCACCACCAGACAGGCTCCGTGCAGGTCCCGCGCCTCCTTGAGCGGCGCGAGATCGGCGGCGAAGCCGGGCGAATACGACACGGCCGCGGCGGCAATGACCCGGGTCCGCGGTCCGACCGCTTCCGCCATACGGGTTGACGGCAGGCGCCCGCCGTCGGCCGGCACCGCCTTCAGACGCACACCTCGCCGGAGCGCCAGGTTCCGCCACGGCAGCACGTTCGCGGGGTGCTCCAGGTCCGGGCAATAGACCACCTCGTCCCCATCCCGCCAGTCGAGGGCGGTCAGGAAGAGGTTCATTCCGTCGGTGACGTTGCGCGTCCAGGCCACCTCGTCCGGGTCCGCCCCGATCCAGCGGGCGAAGCGGGCGCGGCCCCGCTCCACGGTGTCGAAGAGCACATCCTTGTTGGGTCCCCCCTCCATCGCGCCATCGAGGTACCAGTCGCATACTTCACGCACGGGGCGGGCGAGCAGGCTGCGCACCGCCACGTTCAGGTAAGGCCGGACGGGAGCACCCGGATAGAGCTCCCGGGCGGCCAGGATGGGCTGCAGTTCAGGATGTGACAACGCCGGGTTCCTCCTTTTCTCGTTGGGTTACGACCATCGTCCCCACGAGGTCACCCATGATGTTGGCGGTGGTGGTGGGCATGTCCACCAGGCGATAGATCCCGGCCACCAGCACGCCGATTTCCACCGGCAGGCCGAAGGCGCGAAGCAGCAGGAACTGGTTCACCAGCCCGCCGTTGGGCACTCCCGGGGCCGCGGCCGAAAAGACGGTTCCCAGGGCGATCAACACCAGCAGTTCCCCAACCCCGAACGACACCCCGACGGCCTGCGCGGTGAACAGGACGATCCCGGAGAGCAGAACCGAACTCCCGTCCTTGTTGAACTGGGCGCCGAGCGGCAGGGTGAGGGCATAGGTCGAACGGGGCAAACCCATCTTCTCGGCGGCGTTGAGCGAGGCGCCGAGACTCGCGAGACTGCTGCAGGTGGATACGGTGGTCGTCCACACGGTTGCCGTTCGCCGTACGAACGACAGCGGCGAAGTCGCCGCCAGGAAGCGCAGGGCGGCGAAATACAGAGCGAAGATCGCGACGTCCGCGATCCAGACGGCCGCAATATATACGCCGAGCGGACCGAAAATCGAGCTTCCGTATTCGCCCACGCTGGCCGCGGCAAGTGCCGCGACTCCGACTGGTCCGAACCACAGTACGCCGGAGACGAGTTGGCGCAGCAGGGCGGTCCCCGAGGCGAAGAACCGGGTGACGTCGGCGCGCCGTTCGCGGTCGAGACCCCAGGTGGCGAAACCCACCATCAGGCCGAGCACCACCACCGCCGTAACCCGCTCGTCCACGAAGACCCCGAGGGCGTTGTCGGGGACGAGGGTGAACAGGAAGTCGTGGAATCCGGGCGCCGCGACGGGCGCGGCTTCGCTGGTTCCCGCGGCGGCTGCGAGGCCGGCTCCGGGACGAAGCAGGCCGACGACCGCCAGCGCGAGCAGCTGAGCGGCCACGGTGGTCAGAGCAAAGAAGGTTCCGATCCGGAGGAGCAGCCGGCTCACCCCACCCGAGGCCGCCGACGAGGCGAGCGCCGTAATGAGATTGAAAAAGACCAGCGGCACCGCGACCAGGGTCAGTAGCCGGATGAAGATGTCGCCGAGGAACGAGGCCCGCGTGGCGTTCTCGCCAAGCGCGATCCCGGCGGCCACCCCGATCCCCATCCCGATCAGCATCAGGTTGCCGAGCGAGGGGAGGCGACGGCGGGCGTCGGTCACGGGCGGCACGGTATCAGTGGACCCCCGACAGGGAAACCGGCGCTCTCCCGTATCATCGGCCCCGCTCAAATCCATAAGGAGTCAGGCCATGCGTCTTTCCGCCGCCCGCGTTTCCCGGCTACTGCTCGCCAGCGCTCTTCTCGCCTCCGTGGCCTCGGCCCAGGACGAGACCCGCCAGGTGAACGGTCTGACGGCCTCCGTCGAGGTTCTCACCGACCGCTGGGGACTCGACCACATCTACGCCGACAGCGAGGACGACCTGTTCTTCGTCCAGGGCTACCGCGCCGCCGAGAGCCGCCTGTTCCAGTTCGAGATGTGGCGGCGGCAGGCGACCGGGACCGTGGCGGCCATCCTGGGCCCGTCCGAGCTGCAGCGGGACATCGGCACCCGCCTCCACATGTTCCGCAAGGACATGGGCGAGGAGATGCGGTGGTACCACCCGCGCGGCGACAAGATCATCCCGGCCTTCGTGCGCGGCATCAACGCGGCGGTGGAACGCGCCCGGCAGAACCCGGATTCCCTGCCCCTCGAGTTCCGGCTGCTCGGCATCCTCCCCGAGCCCTGGACCGAGGAAGTGGTGATCTCCCGCCACCAGGGACTGCTGTCGAACGTGAACCAGGAACTCAACTACGGGATGGCGGTGGCCGCGGTGGGGGCCGCAACGCTCATGGAGATCGACTGGTTCCGGCCGGGCGTGCCCCAACTCGAACTCGACCCGGCGATCGACGGATCGCTGCTCAAGCCCGAGATCCTGGACATCTATCGCGCCTTCCGCGGTCCGGTGATCTTCACGCCGGATCAGATTGCCGCCGAGTACCGCAACCCGGACGCCGAACGACTGGCGCTGCTCAACGAGATCCCCTCGGAGCTGAACATGGTGGATCTCGGAGAACACATCGGCTCCAACAACTGGGTGGCGCACGGGGAGCGGACCTGGACCGGGCTGCCGCTCATCGTGAACGATCCCCACCGCACCATCGTCGCGCCTTCGCTCCGCTACTTCGTGCATCTGAAGGCGCCGGGCTGGGACGTCATCGGCGGCGGCGAGCCGGTGCTCCCGGGCCTGTCCATCGGACACAACGAGAAAGGCGGCTGGGGCCTGACCGTCTTCGGCCAGGACAACGAGGACCTGATGGTCTACGACACGAATCCCGACAACCCGGACGAGTACCGCTACCTCGGTGAATGGGAGTCCATGACCGTCCGCACCGAGACCATCGAGGTCAAGGGCGCGGCGGACCATCAGGCGACGCTCAAGTACACCCGGCACGGCCCCGTGGTCTACGAGGACACCGCGAACAACAAGGCGTACGCACTCCAGGCCGCCTGGCTCGAGATCGGCAACTCCCCCTACCTCGCCAGCCTCCGGATGGACCAGGCCCAGACGTGGGAGGAATTCGTCGAGGCCTGCAACTACAGCGGCATCCCGGCGGAGAACATGATCTGGGGGGACGTCGACGGCAACATCGGCTACCAGGCGGTCGGGGTTTCGCCCATCCGGAACGCGAACTGGAGCGGACTCGTCCCCGTCCCCGGGGACGGCCGCTACGAGTGGCAGGGATACCTGCCGATCAAGGCGCTGCCCGCCGTGAAGAACCCCGAAAAGGGCTTCTGGGGCACCGCGAACAACCTGATGGCGCCCGCCGTGGCCTCCCACTATCCCCATCCCGAGGCCCTGCACTTCACCTGGGGCGACGAAATGCGCGGCCTGCGGGTGGACGAACTGATGCGGAACGGCCAGCGCCACACCGTCCAGGACATGATGGCCTACCAGCACGACGAGCTCAGCGTGGTCGCGCGGAACCTGGTGCCGCTGCTGATGCAGGCGGAGCCGCCGCAGAGCGCGGCGAAGGACGCCCTGGCCGACTGGGACTTCGTGATGGACGAGGACTCGGTCGCGGCCACGATCTATCTCCACTTCGAGCGGCGGGTTTCCGAGGCGATGCGCGAGCTCTTCATTCCCGAGGCCGCCCGCGGACTGGTCCGGGGGGTGAACAAGAAGCGCATGCTCGACCACCTGATGGCGCCCCTCGGCCAGTTCGGGGACGACCCGATCACGGCGCGCGACGCGCTGCTCGTGAAGGCGCTCGCCGACGGAGTCCAGGACGTGACGGAGCGGCTCGGGGCCGACATGGCGAACTGGCACTACGGCCAGAACGCCATGAAGCACGTTCACATCACCCACTACATGGCGCAGGCGGTAAACGAGGAGACCCGGCAGCTTCTCGAGGTCGGCCCCTATCCGCGGGGCGGCTACGAGTCCACGGTGAACAACACCGGGGGCAGCGACAACCAGCGTTCCGGAGGAAGCTTCCGCGTCATCCTGGACCCGTCGAACTGGGACAACTCGATCGCGACGAGCGCCCCCGGACAATCCGGCGACCCGATGAACCCGCACTACCGCGACCTCTTCGAGCTCTGGGTCCGCGACCAGTATTTCCCCCTGGCCTATACCCGGGCCAAGGTGGAGTCGGTGACCGAACACCGCCTGCTGCTCGAGCCATAGGGGTGTAGAGGCCGGAATCAAGCGGCCTCACGGACGACGCCGGGATGTCACACGGCAGGTTCCGAGCTGTACCGCTGGATGAAGCCCAATCGCTCCATACGCGCGAAGTCGTGGTCGAGGGACCACAGCAGCGCCCCGTGTTCCGCCGCGATGGCGGCGATCAGCAGGTCACCGAGTCCGAACCGGTGACCTTGGGCGGCCGCGACCCGAACCCAGCGATCCATGCGCTCCCAGGTCGCATCGCCTGGCCGTAGCACGGGGAGTCCCGACAGGGCCCGACGCAGCCGGGGCTCCTGGGCGCGTGACACCCCGCTCAGGAGTTCGACGCGCACCGGGATCGGCAGGGCGATCTGGTCGTCGTCCAGCAGTTGGTCGAGCAGCCGGCTCTCCGCCGTGTCGCGGTTGCGCAGCGCCGCCACCCACACCGAGGTGCCGGCGCAAATCATCGCCGCGGACGACGCCGCGATTTCGGGACATCCACGTCGAGGGTGACGGCTCCGAGCAGTCCTCTCAGCTCTTCGATTCGCTTTCGCCGGATGAGTTCGCGGAGGGACTGAACGACCGTATCGGTCTTCGATTTGAAGCCGAGCAGCCGCTGGGCTTCATCAAGCAGTTCTACGGGGAGATCGAGCGTGGTTCGCATACGATGACTATATCTTTTTATGCTCAGAGACACATCATAGTAGTCGAATCTATATGCATCAACAGTACTTGCGAGAAGCCAGGAGTTGTGCCTCCACCTCCCCCGGCTAGCCTTCGCGCCGCATGACCGCCAGCAGGGCTTCGCTTCCCGGGCCGCCGCGCGCGCCCCGCCGCCCCGTCTCCTACGAGAAGTTCGGGCGGCGGTGGACGGATCCCTGGGCCTGGATCCGGGACCGCGACGACCCCAAGGTGCTGGGGCATCTGGAGGCGGAAAACGCGTGGACCGAGCGGTGTCTCGCCCCCTGGTCCGGCATTCGCGACGCGGTGCTCGGGGAGATGAAGTCCCGCATCGTCCCGGACACCGCCTCTCCGCCGGTCCGGCACGGCCCCTTCCTCTATTCCTCGCGCTATCGCCACGGCGAGGAGTACCCGGTGTTCTGCCGCCGCCGGGCTGGATCGGAAGGCCGCCGGGCGGGCCGGGAAGAGACCCTGCTGGACGGGAACCAACTGGCCCGCGAGGCGCACGGAGAAGCGGCCGACGGCTACTTCTCGCTCGGGGCCGTCGAGATCTGCCCGGAGCACCGGATCCTCGCGTTCGCCACCGACACCGTGGGACGGCGTATCCACGAGATCCGTTTCCGGGACACCCGGACGGGCGGGGAACTGGCGGACCGGATTCCCGGCGCCGCGCCCAACCTCGTCTGGAGCCGCGCCGGCGACGCAGTCGTCTATACCCGCCTCGATCCCGAGACGCTGCGTTGGGACCGCGTGATGCTCCACCGCCTCGGCGAACCAGCCGACCAGGACATCCTGCTCTACGAGGAGACCGACGAGACCTTCTGGGTCGCGGCCCACGAGAGCCGTTCGCGTGAGTTCGTGCTGCTCCACTGCGAACAGACGGATCGCGCCGAGGCCTGGGCGATCCCGAGCGGCGATCCGGCGGCCGGCCCGCGCCGGATCGTTCCGCGCGGCGATCCGCACGAGTTCCAACTCGATCACTTCCGCGGCCGCTTCCTGATCCGGACGAACCGCAGCGCTCCCGATTTCCGGCTGGTGGCCGCACCCGAGGAGAACCCCGCGGACGAGGCCACCTGGGAGGACCTCGTTCCCGCCCGAAAGGACGTCCATCTCGAAAGCTTCGAGCTCTTCGACACCCATCTGGCGCTGTTCGAGCGCCGGGCCGGGCGCCAGGAACTCCGCCTGCTCGATTGGAACGGAGGCCTGAGCCGGCGCGTGCCGCTGCCGGGCCCGGTGCGGGCGCTCGACGAGGAGGACAACCCGGAACCCGGCGCGGGCGCAGTGCGCGTCGTGGTCAGCACCCCGAAGACTCCGCCCACCACCCTTGCCGTCTCGCTCGAGACCGGCCGCCGCCGGACGCTGAAGCGGGAAGAGGTGCCCGGATTCCGCTCCGCCGACTACCGGGTCCGCTGTCTCTCGGCGCGGGCGGAGGACGGGACCCGGATTCCGATTTCGCTGGTCCACCACCGCGAGCATCCTCCGTCGCCGTCGTCGCCCCTGCTGCTCTACGGCTACGGCGCCTACGGCATTTCCATGGATCCCGCCTTCTCCCGGGCGCGCCCCAGCCTGCTCGACCGCGGGTTCGCCTTCGCGGTCGCGCACATCCGGGGCGGCCAGGAACTCGGGCGGGCCTGGTACGAAGCGGGCCGGCAGGAGCGGAAGACGAACACCTTCCACGACTTCATCGCCTGCGCGCGCCATCTCCGAAGGCGCCGGATGTGCGATCCGGACCGGATGTTCGCGATGGGGGGAAGCGCCGGAGGCCTCCTCATGGGAGCGGTCCTCAACGAGGAACCCGGACTCTTCGCCGGGATGGTGGCGATCGTCCCCTTCGTGGACGTGCTGAACACGATGCTCGACCCGGAGATTCCGCTCACCACCGCCGAGTACGACGAGTGGGGCGATCCCAACCGGAAGGAGTTCTTCGAACTGCTGGCGAGCTACGCACCCTGCGAGAACGTCCCCGAAGCTCCCCTGCCCCACGTGCTGGTCACCAGCGGACTGCACGATTCCCAGGTGCAGTTCTGGGAACCCACCAAGTGGGTGCAGCGCCTGCGGGAACAAAACACCGACCCGGACGCGCGGATCCTCCTGCGCACGAACCTCGACGCCGGCCACGGAGGCCGCTCCGGGCGCTACCGGGGCCTCGAGGAGACCGCGGAGATTTACGCGTTCCTCATCGGACTGAGCGGGAAGTAGCGGCCGCGGGATCGGCGTCCCCGGCTCAGACGGACGTCGTCTTCCAGCCGCCGCGGCGGAAGACCAGCGTGCTGACCACCGCGGACAGCGAATAGGCGAGCGCCACCGCCCAGAACACCCCGTCCACGCCGAGGGCGGTGCGGGAGAGCATCCACGCAACCGGGATTTCGAAGAGCCAGAAGCAGAAGAGGTCGATCCAGGTCGGCGTGCGGGTGTCCCCCGCCCCGTTGAACGCCTGCCGGGTGACCATCCCGAGGGCGTAGAAGACGTAGCCGTAGCTGACCACGCGGAGCGCGGTGGCGGCGATCCCGAGCACCTCCGGGTCGTCGGTGAAGATCCGGGCGATGTCCGGCGCGAACGCCACGAAGGCGCCCGTGACCAGGGCCATGAAGCCCATGTTCCAGGCGCTCGTGATCCACACCGCGCGCTCGGCGCGGTCGGGCTTCCCGGCCCCGAGGTTCTGGCCCACGAGCGTCGACGCCGCATTCGAGAGCCCCCAGCACGGGAGGATCACGAAGAGCGCCACCCGGATGGCGATGACCCAGCCGGCGACCGCGATGGTGCCGAAGCTCGCGATGATGCGGATCAGGAGGATCCACGGCAGCATGTCGGCGAGCATCTGCGCGATCCCGCCGACGGACACGCGGCAGAGGTTTTGGAGCACCCCCCACTGGGTCCGGATGTCCTCGCGCCGGATCCGGAGCCGCGACCCGTGGGTGAGGATCCAGAACTGGTAGAGGACGCCGGTTCCCCGTCCGATCGTCGTCGCCACCGCGGCTCCCGGAAGCCCGAGTTCCGGGAACGGCCCGAGTCCGAAGATCAGGCAGGGATCGAGGACGATGTTGATGCCGTTCGAGAGCCACAGCGCCCGCATCGCGGCCTGGGCGTCTCCCGCCCCCCGCAGGATCGCGTTGTTCAGGAACAGCAGGATGATGGTGGCCATCCCGGCATACATGATCCGCGCGTGGGGCGTGCCGACGGCGACCGTCTCGGCGTCCGCCCCCATGAGGCCCAGCACCTGGGGCGCGAAGACCACCCCGAGCGCTCCGAGCGCCACCGACACCACGAGCCCGAGTCCGATCGCCTGGACTCCCGTGCGCGCCGCTCCCCGCCGGTCCCCTTCCCCGACGCGGCGCGAAACCACCGCGGTCACCGCGAACGAAAACCCGATGGCGATCGCGTACACCAGATCGAGCGCGGTCTCGGTGATCCCGGCGGACGCGAGCGATGCGGCTCCCAGACGCGCGATGAAGAACGCGTCCACCACCGCGAAAATGGACTCGCCCACCATTTCGAGCGCCATCGGCACCGCGAGCACGAACACCGTGGGGGTGAGCGGGCCCGTAGTCAGGTCGCGGTCGGAACCGCGCAGCGCTTCGACGACGAGCGCGAGCACGCGTCGCGTCCTCGAGCCAAGAGGCATGGTGACGTGGGGAGCCGGGCGGCCTAGCTAGCGCCGTCCGTACAGGCGGCCGTATGGCAGGAGGGGCGCACGCTTCGGATCCCGGATCAGGCCGGTGGAATCAGCGCGACGACCCTTACCGGGGCGCCGGTCCCAGCCTCGATCTTCATGGGGAGGGCGATCAACAGGAATCCGGTCGCCGGCACTTCCGAAAGGTCCCCGACGTTCTCCAGGTTGGGAATCCCGGCCGCGCCGCCGACCTGGTGCGCGATGAAGTCGGTGGAAGGACCGTAGTCCACACTGGCGGTATCGATGCCCACGAGCCCCACGTCCCGCTCGACCAGGAGCCGCATCGCGTCTTCGGCGACTCCCGGGAAGTGCAGATTGTCGGCGCGCCCCGGCTCGTCGTCACCGAGATAGGAGAGCGCATCCGGCCAACGGGTCGCCCAGCCGGTCCGGAACAGGACGGCGGTGCCCGGCGCGATGATCCCGTGTTCCGCCTCCCAGTTCCGGATGTCGTCCGCACTCGCCTGGTAGTCCGCGTCCGCCGCCGCCTGGGCGCTCACGTCCACGACCACCCCGGGAGCGATCAGCCGGCTGAGGGGAATCTCGCCGACGAGATCGGCGTCCTCGTAGAAGTGGTACGGCGCGTCGAGGTGCGTTCCGCCGTGCTCGGCGGTGGCGAACTCCTTGGTCGAGTAGAAGTAACCGGCCGGGGTCACTCCCTCGGCCAGCGTGTCGAGCTGAAAGCCCTTCGTGTCCGTGGGCCAATACAGCGTGTTCTCGCCGTACTCGTGGCTGAGATCCACCATCGTCCAGCCGGCGACGGTCTCGGGGCCGGGTAGCGGCGGCGCCTCTGCCGGAGCCCCACAAGATGCGGCCCCCAAGGCGGTGATGACAATGGCGGCGGGGAAGAATCGGGCTACCATGAAAAACCTGCCTTGCAGACGAAATGCTAGTGTGGTGTCCCGGGAATGGTGCGAGTCACCGAGACCGGCGAGGCGCCCGGCTGACAAGGCGCGAATCAGGAGGAATACCGAGTGTATTCCGACTGATTCGCAACGCCGAGCGCAGCGTTCAGCCGGGATGCATCGCCGTTCGAATGCCGCACGATTTTCGGGACACCGCACTAGCCAAAGAGGGCCTGTCCGGAGTTCTCGCGGCGTCCCTGGTGGTTGTGGCGGCGGCAGCGCTTCTCATACCCGGTGAATCCGCGGGTCTCGTGGCTGCCGCCGCAGCAAGCCTCGCAATTGTCGCGGTGTGGTGTGCTGGCACTGTCGGCCGTCCGCAGCCCGGGATGGCGAAGCGACCGAACCTTCTCCGCCGGGCGGTCACCGTCGGGTTCGGCCTGTCGCTGACCGCCGGTGCGCTGCTGGCGGCGGGGCTCGCGGACGGCCCGGGTTTGTTCGGCCTGCCGCGGTCGCTCTGGGGACTGCTGCTCGGGGTGTGGCTGATCCCCCTCGTCCTGACGAGCCTCGGTTTCGCGGCCACCTTCGCCCCGCCGACCCCGGCGGAAATGCAGCGGCTGCGCGCCCGATCGCGGGAAGGCCCTTGATTCCGGCGCTCCTGCTCCTCCTGACCCTGGCGATCGGGATCGCCGCGGTCCGGAAGACGCGGGATTCCTCGGACTTCTTCGTCGCCGGACGACGTCTGGGCTCGCTCCGCGCCGGGCTCGCGGTGGCCGCCTCGGCCTTCAGTGGCTTCGTGTTCCTCGGCGGGCCGGGGCTGACCGCCGAGGTCGGCTTCGGTTCGCTGTTCATCGTGGTTCCCGCCGGGTTCACCGCCGCGCTGCTCTGCCGCACCGTGGGGCGGCGGCTGGTGCTGATCGCCGAGGCGAGTGGCGCCGAGACCCTTCCTGAGTCCATCGCCTTCCGCTTCGGGAGCCGCGCGCCGGCGGCCCTGGCGGCGGTCGCGATCCTGGCCGGGAGCGTCATCTACCTGGGAGTCCAGCTCGCGGCGCTCGCCCGGGCCGCCCATTTCGCTTTCCCGGACCTGAGCCTGACGACCGCTCTCGCGCTCGGTCTGGCGGTGGTGCTCGCCTATTCGCTCGCCGGCGGAATGGTGGCCTCGGTGAACACCGACGTGCTCCAGGCGGTCGTGATGGTGGGTGCGGCGACGGCGGCGTTCTTCTGGGTCATGACGGAAGTCGGCGGTCCGGCGGGCGTCGCCGGGAGCGCGCCCGCCCGGGGACTCGACACCGGCGGATTCCTCGAGCCGCTGGGCGTCCTCGACCCGGCAACCGGGCTCGGATTCCTGCTGCTCTTCTCGATCGGCACCCTCGGGCAACCCCATATGCTCCACAAGTTCCTGATGCTGAAGAGCCCGGAGGCGCTCCGCTATCTGCCGGCGGTCATCGGCGGCGCCCAGGGGCTCAGCATCCTCGTCTGGATGGGCCTCGGGACCGGCGCGCTGCTGTTGCTCGGCGGCGCGCCGGGGAGCGCCTCCGGACATCCGGACGAAGCGGCGCTCGCGATCCTCGGCCTGCCCGGGACCCCCGAACTGCTGGCCGGCCTCGTCGTGGCGGCGGTGCTCGCCGCCATCATGTCCACGAGCGACGCCTTCCTGAACCTCGGGGCGGCCGCCCTCTGCCGGGACCTGCCGCGGGCATGCGGTCGGGAACGGTTCCCGAGCCTGGCCGCCGCCCGCCTCGCGGCCCTCATCGTGGGGCTCGCGGCGCTGGGGATCGCCGCCTGGCATCTCGCGGAAGGGGGCCTCATCGCGCGGCTCGGGACGCTCGGGTTCGGCGCGTTCGGCGCGTCGCTCGCACCCACGCTGCTGCTCGGGCTCGCCTGGCGGCGAATCAGCGCGCGGACCGCGACCCTCGCCATGGCCGCGGGACTCGGTTCGCTGATCGCGCTGGAGAGCCTGCTCCCGGGATTCCCGGTGCCCACGGCGCTGCTCGCCATGGCGGCGGGCTTCCTCGTGCTGCTCGCCGCCGGTCTCTTCTCCCGGCCCGAGCCGGTCCCCGAGCCCGTCCGGCTCGCGATGACGCTGTGACCGGCGGAGCGGGCGGGCGGCTGCGCATCGCGCTGATCACCGGCGGCTCCACTCCGGAGCGCGACGTCGCGCTGGCGGGCGCCGGCGAGGTCCTTCGCGCCCTGCGGGTGGCGGGGCACGAAGTGACCGCGGTGGATACCGTGCACGGCGCCCTGGGACCCGAGCAGGAAGGTCAGTTCCTCGCGCTCCGGGTGGGCCGCAAACCGCCCGCCGACCAGGAACTGGCGCTGGCGCGCGACCGCGAGGACGTGCCGGGACTCCTTCGCCTGAAACCGGTCAGCGGGGCCGACGTAGCCTTCCTCGTGCTCCACGGGCTCGACGGCGAGGGCGGGCTGCTGCAGGCGGTCCTCGAACTCGGAGGCCTTCCCTATACCGGCAGCGGGGTCCTGGCGAGCGCCCTGGCCATGGAGAAGGCCTCGGCCAAGCGTGTCCTGCAGGGCGCCGGGATTCCCACCCCGCGCTTCGAGTTGCTGGACACCGAGACCCCGGAGGACCGGCAGGCGGAGATCGAGGCCCTCGGCGCCCCCGTGGTCGTCAAGCCGTCCCGGGTGGGTTCCTCGGTAGGGCTCCGGATCGCCTACGACTTCGACGACGTCTGCTCCGCCGTCGCCGAGGCCCGCTGGCACGATCGTTGCGTTTTGGTGGAAGAAATGCTCCCCGGACGCGAATTCACCGTCGGCGTCGTCGGCGAGTCCGACGGCGTGGGCCTCGAGCCGTTGGGCGTCGGGGAGATCGTGACCCGCTCCGGACTCTTCGACTACCACGCCAAGTACACCCCGGGCGTCGCCGAGGAGATCTTTCCGGCCGACATCCCGGAGTCACTGGCGCGGAGCCTGCGCGACCTGACCGTGGAGACCCACCGGGCGCTCGGTCTCAGGGATTTTTCCCGGGTGGACTTCCGACTCGACGCGAACGGCGATCCCTCCGTGCTGGAGGCCAACACGCTCCCGGGGATGACCACCCGCAGCCTGCTGCCGCAGTCGGCGGCGGTGATGGGGATCAGCTTTCCGGTGCTCTGCGACCGGATCGCCAGACTCGCCGCGACAAGGAGGACGTGAGATGACGACGCTTGGGATTCCCCGGCGCCTGGTGCTGGTCACCGGTGGCGCCCTGACGCTCGCTCTGGCGGCCTGCTCACAGGCCGTGCTGGTGCGGCCGGCCCCCTCGTACGAGGCGTTCGCGTTCGAGGCGTCGTTGCCGGCGGCGGCGGCGGTCTTCGTGGACGCCGACCAGCTCTTCCGGGAGGTCCGCATGACTCCCGATCCAGTGGACGGAGACTCCCTGTGCGACGAAGTCACCTATCCGGTGGACGCACGCGAAGCGCTCGAGGTCTCGGTCGTCGGCACCCTGGAACGGCTGGTGGCCGACATCGTACCGACCGCCGCGCCGCTGGACCGGCAGGCGATGGAGGCGCGCGGCCTCGACGCCGTGCTCGTGGTCCGCGCCGACACGTTCAACGTAGGCCTGACAAGCGGGGCTTTCCTGAGCTTCGAGGCGGGCGCCGAACTCACGCTCTCGGTCTCGGCGTTCACCGGCGACGGCCTGCAACTACGCGACGTGGTGTTCGGCAACGCGGTCCAGACCGAGAGCGGCATCACCTGCGGCAACGGCTCCGAGGCTCTCGGCGCCGCGGTTGAAATCGCCATTGAGAACGCGATGACCGAGCTCGGCGAGCTGATCGCGAACTCCCCCGAGCTGCGACGCTCGCTGGGCGCCGAAGGCTGATCCGGCCGGCGCGGGAACGCGCGACGCCCCGGGGAGGGTCGGGGGCCAGAATAGGGCCATGACGACATGCCCTCCCGGCGGCGCGGCGCTCGCCGCCGTCCTGCTCGCCGCCTTCGCGGCGTGCGCCGCCCCACCCGAACGAGAACCGGCGGACCTCGTCGTGCGAGGGGGCGCAATCCACACCGCGGACGCCCGGAACCCGGTCGCGGAGGCCCTGGCGGTACGGGAAGGCCGGTTCGTTCTCGTCGGGGACGCGCGCGAGGCGGAGCGCTGGATCGGCGAAGCCACGGACGTGATCGAACTCGACGGCCGAGCGGTCATTCCGGGACTGATCGACGGACATGTGCACCTGGAGTCGGGGCTCTCCCTGATCCGCGGGGTGGACCTGACCGGCATCGCGGACCGGGATGAATGGATGCGCCGCATCGCCGCCCGGGCCGCCGAACTGGGTCCGGGGGCGTGGATCGTGGGCGGACGCTGGGACCACACCCTGTCCGGCGGCGAGTTCCCCTCCCTCGAGGAGCTCGATCCCGTGACCCCCGAGAATCCGGTGGTGCTGTCCGACATCGACGGACACACCGCCTGGGCCAACAGCCTCGCACTCGAGATCGCCGGCGTGGACGCCAACACCCCGGATCCCCCGGGTGGCCGCATCCTCCGCTACGCGTCGGGCGACCCCACCGGAATCCTCCTGGAGACCGCTGGCGGGCTGGTCGAGGCGCATGTCCCTCCGCTCAGCGGGGACGAGGAGCGCGAGATCATGCGCCAGACGTTCCGGGCCGCCGCCGGGCTCGGACTCACCGGAGTCCACACGATGGCGGGGCTGGACCGGATTCCGGCCTACGTCGGCTTCGCCGAGGCCGGCGAGTTGCCGCTTCGGGTCTGGTACGGCGCTTTCGGCGCCGAGGACCGGGTCGACGAGCTGGCCGGGGCGCGCGATGACGCTCGGAGCGTGTTGGCCACCGTCACCGCGGAGCGGGGTCCGACGTTCGAGGTCGGCTACGGAAAGTTGATGGCCGACGGGGTGCTGTCAGCCCGGACGGCGGCCCTGCTCGCTCCGTACGCCGACGCTCCCGACGAGTCGGGGTTCATGGTGACCGAATTCGACGATCTCGCCGCCGCGGTGACCCGGATCCACGCGGCCGGCTTCCCGGTGGCGATCCACGCGATCGGCGACCGCGCGGTGCGGGTATCCCTCGACGCCTTCGAGCGCGCCGCCGGCCAGGGGCCGCGTCCGGAGCTCGCCGACCGCATCGAGCACATCGAGGTGCTGGACCCGGGCGACGCCCCGCGATTCGGGGAGCTCGGAGTGCTCGCCTCCTTCAATCCGCACCACTGCATCACCGGGATCGACGTCTACAACACCGACCGTCTGGGAGAGGCCCGGGCGGCCTGGTCCTTCGCCTGGGGAGCGGCGCGGGACGCGGGGGCCACCCTGGTGTTCGGAAGCGACTGGGCCACCGCGCCGCTCGACCCGCTGCGCCAGCTCTACGCCGCGACGGTGCGCGAAAAACCCGCCGGCGGGCCGCCGGGCGGGTGGCATCCGGAGCAGCGGGTCCCCTGGCCGGAAGCGCTGACCGCCTACACGCTCGCGCCCGCGTCCGCCGCTGGCTGGGACCGCGAGATCGGCTCGATCGAGTTGGGGAAGTGGGCCGATTTCGTGGTGCTGAGCGGTCCGGTCCCGGACCCGCCGGACCGTTCGATTCTCGACCTGCGGGTGGAATCCACCTGGCTGGGCGGGGCGCCCACGTATCAGGCGGCACCGGAGCGCTGAGCCGGTACGCTTTTTCCGATGAGCGGAGTCCCAGAGTCCATCGTCTCCGCCGCCTGGCTCCGCGGGCGGCTCGCGGCCCGCGACTCCCGGCTCGTCGTGGTGGATGTCCGTTCGGACCTCAACGACCCGGACTGGGGGGGCGCCCGGTATCTCGAAGGGCACCTCCCGGGCGCCGTGTTCGCGGATACCGACCGCGACCTCTCCGCGCCGAAGACCGGGACCAACGGGCGCCACCCGCTCCCCACGGTGGAGCGCATGGCCGAGGTCTTCGGGCGCCTCGGGATCGGGCCGGACAGCGTGGTCGTCGCCTACGACCATGCCTCGGGACTGTTCGCGGCGCGGCTGTGGTGGATGCTGCGCCATCTCGGACACGCCGAGGCCGCCGTGCTGGACGGCGGGATGGATGCCTGGGAGGTGGCCGGAGGGTCGCTTGTCCCGGGAGAGGAAACCCGCGCGCCCCGACGTTTCGTCCCGAGGCCGGAGGCCGCGATGGCGATCGGCCTGGCCGAAGTCGAGGCCGGTCTCGCGAGCCGCGCGCACGTGCTTGTGGACGCCCGGGAACCGGTCCGCTGGCGCGGCGAGCACGAACCCATCGACCCGGTGGCCGGACGGATCCCGGGGGCCCGCAACCACCTCTGGAAGGAGAGCCTCGGGCCGGACGGCCGCTTCCGCTCGCCGGAAGACCTGCGCGCGAGGCTCGGTGGCCTCACCGCGGACCGGGCCGGACGCCGCGTCGTGTGCTACTGCGGCTCCGGCCTGAGCGCCGCGCACAACGCACTCGCGCTGGAACTCGCGAGCATCGAGGACGTGGCGGTGTACTCGGGGTCCTGGTCCGAGTGGTGCGCCGACCCGCGCCGTCCGGTGGAACGGGGAACGCCGTAGCGGCTCCCGCCGGCGTCCACCGTCCGGAGGGACGAAACACCGATCCGCCGTTCGGACCGAGTGTCTCGAAGGCTAGACGGTCCGGACGTCGACTCCCCGTTCGGTGGTCTCGATCGGGGCCGGACGCGGAATCCCGTCAGGCCACTCCGCCGGTTCCGGCCAGTTCTCCGACAGGAAACGAAACGCACGCTCTGCCCGGCGGGTCGTGATCGTCTTGCCGCGGCAGAGCCGGGCCACGGTTTCCCCGCTCCCGGTCGCATATCGCGAAACGGTGGACACGCTCCGGCCCGTGTGTTCGGCGAAGAGGCCGCATAGCCTGACGAGCTGCCGTGCCGTGTCATCCATGGCACGCAAGCATGCCACAGAGGGCACAAAAGCGGCAAGTGGAATCCGGTCGAAAGACCGATCGTCCGTGAGCCGCGCCCGGTCACCAACCGAGTGGATGCCGACCGTTCGCGACCCCGACACACGACGGAGACTTGGTGTAATGTGACGGATGTGACACTCAACGGAATAGAGAGATTAAGGAACGCATTTCGCGAGTTGGTGGACGCGGAGGGACTTCGGCCGCTCGCCGCGAGAACGGGGATCCCGGTGGGTCAGATCCGGAGCCTGCTCGACGGGCGGGCGGTCCGCGTCACGACCATCCAGTCCATGACGGAGGTGCTCGGCGTGCGGCTCATGATCGGCCCCGGAACGGGCGATCTGGCGTCGCACCCCCCGTATCCGGAGGACGGCCCGGCCGCCCTCCGGGCGCCGGCGAGCGTGACACCGTCAGCGGTGTTTCCGGAGAACTACGGCCGCGCCTTCGCGACGCCGGTCAGCGATGGAGTCGCCATCGTGAAGGGAATGGCCGATCGGTTGGCAACGGCAGCGCAGTCGTTGCTACAGGTGGTCGCCCGCCCGGAACTCGCGCCAGACGCCGTAGCCCCGGAGGCCGCGCCGGTCGAGGACCGGCTGGTGATGATCCCTTTCGCCGCCGGAATCCGGGTCGGCGACCCCCACGGGGAACCCGTCTTCCGTGAGACGGCGGAACTGGCGCTGGGGGTGGCGCGGCAAGCGCTTCCGTCCTGGGCGCGGCCGGATCGCCTGGTATGCATGCGGGCCACTGACGACGCCATGGACGTCACGGTCCGGGAGGGAGACATCGTCGCTTTCGACCCGGGACACACCGCCCCCGTCGATCGGGCCCTGTTCGCCCTCGCTACCGGCGCCGGACCGGTGGTCCGGCGTCTTTCGGTCCAGGATGGCTGGATCGTGGTTGCGGACAGCCCGGCCCACCC